>NZ_JBLIZW010000051.1:0-38832 GCF_048860245.1 Aquabacterium sp.
AATGCCAATGGTCATCATGCCGGGGTTGTCGGCTTGCACTTGCGCGGCCACGGCCGAGGGCATCAGCTCCAGCACCATCATGGCGGCACCGGCCTGTGCCAACTCCGTGGCGTGCTTGCGCAAGGTAGCCGCGCCCGCCTCGTCACGCCCCTGGATGCGGTAGCCGCCCAGCGCATGCACGCTTTGCGGTGTCAGGCCCAGGTGAGCGCACACCGGCACGCCGCGCTCAGTGAGGAAGTGCACCGTCTCGGCCGTCCAGCCGCCGCCTTCCAGCTTGACCATGTGGGCACCGGCTTGCATCAAGGCCACGCAGGCACGCAGAGCTTGCTCACGGCTTTCCTGGTAGCTACCGAACGGCAGATCGCCCACGATCCAGGCCGTGCGATTGCCGCGGGCCACGCACCGGGTGTGATACGCCATCTCGTCCAGCGTGACCGGGATGGTGCTGCTGTGACCCTGCACGATCATGCCCAGCGAATCACCGACCAGGATGCAGTCCACGCCGGCTTCGTCCACCAGGCGCGCAAACGTCGCGTCATAGGCGGTCAGCATGGTGATCTTGTCGCCTTGGGCGTGCATCTCGCGCAGACGATGCAGGGTCACAGGCTTGCGAACAGCGGAAACAGCAGCAGTCATCTTGATGGGGGCCGCGGGCGACGCAACCCGTTCATGGGGTGGCGGGATTCTAGGACGGCTCGTACGCCAAGCGCACATAAATGGGCGCAAAGGCCTCGGCCTGGGTGATTTCAATGAGGCGCTCACGCGCCAGCTCCAGCATGGCGATGAAGGTCACCACCAGCACGGGCGAGCCACGCGTCACATCAAACAGGTGCTCAAACTCGACAAAGCGCTTGCCCGTCAGCGTGCGCAAGACGATGCTCATGTGCTCGCGCACCGACAGCTCTTCGCGGGTGATCGTGTGGTGCGTGTGCAGCTTGGCGCGCTTGAGGATGTCCATCCATGCCTCGCGCAGATCGGACAGGCTCACATCGGGATGGCGGACCACGATCGACGGATCGCTGTGCGCTTCGACCCGCATGAAATCGCGCCCCATCAAGGGTTGCTGATCCAGCTGCGCGGCGGCGAGCTTCATGCGCTCGTATTCGATCAGGCGGCGCACCAGTTCGGCACGCGGATCTTCCGGTTCGGCGTCCCCCTCCACCTTCTTGGGTGGAAGCAGCATCCGTGACTTGATCTCGATGAGCATCGCGGCCATGAGCAGGTACTCGGAGGCCAGCTCCAGGTTGCTCTTGCGGATCTGCTCGACGTAGGCCAGGTACTGGCGCGTCACATCGGCCAGCGGGATGTCGAGGATGTTGAAGTTCTGCTTGCGGATCAGATAGAGCAGCAAGTCCAGAGGACCCTCAAAGGTCTCCAGAAACACCTCCAGCGCGTCTGGAGGGATATAGAGGTCATTGGGCAGCGCAAACAGCGGCTCGCCGTACAGGCGTGCCACCGCCACATGGTCAATGACCTCTGGCAGGCCATGCTCGTCGAGCTCTGGCCGAGGCGTGGCCCCCTCATCGGGCGCCATCACATCTTGCGTCACTTGTCAGCCTTGGCGCCGAGCCACGTCCTGCCTGAGGGCCTCAGCCCTTGTGGTGGTAGACGTAAGCCTGCTGGGCCACGCGGGCTTCTCGCTGGGCCTTCTGGGTGTCCAGATCCACAGGCGCCTTGTCCCACAACAGGAAACGACCTTGGCGCTGACGGGCTTCCAGCTGCGGATCACGCTGCTTGAGGCTGTCGATGAACTGCGTCACGTCGGACTTGTAGGGCTTCCAGAAAAGGGGCATGGTGTGTACCGGCAATTGGGTCAAGCTGCGCATTTTAGCGGGCAGGACTGCGTTCTTGTCACACTCGGCCGCACGGCAGGCCGGACAATGCACACCATGCAGGAAATTGAACTCAAATTTCAGATCCCCGAAGCGGCGCTGGCTGCCGTTCAGGCCGAACTCGCCGCACTGGATGCGGGCCAACACGCCCCGCTGCCGTTGAAGGCCGCGTACTTTGACACACCCGACCGTGCCCTGGCGGCATCCCGCATGGCCTTGCGTGTGCGACAAGAAGGCGACGAGTGGGTGCAAACCCTGAAAGCGGGCGGTAGCAACACCATGATGCGGCTGGAAGACAACCAGTCCGCTGACGCCCCGCCGGCCGGCCAGCCCATCACAGCCGACCTGAGCCGACACCTGGGCCGCCCTGCCGAACAAGCATTGAAGCAGGTGCTGAGCTGGGACACGGCAGAAGACCCGAAGGGCGCACACGCCGGCCTGATCGAACTGTATCGAACCGACATCGTGCGCACCCGTGCGCGGGTGACGGTGGGCGCAGGCACGCCCCACGAAGGCGTGGTGGAGTTGGCGCTCGATCTGGGGCACATCCATGCCGGTGCCTTGAGCGTACCCGTGCGTGAACTGGAAATTGAATCCGTCTCGGGCCATCCCATGGCGGTGATCGATGCCGGTCGAGACTGGGTCCAGCGCCATGGCTTGTGGCTGGACACCCAAACCAAAGCCCACCGCGGTGACCGCCTTGCCCGCCAAGCCGCTGCCACAGCAGAGGGAGCGGCTGCGACCGCCGCCCTGCCCACCGAGCACCCCACCCTGGGGCACGCGGCCCGCATCCGCCACGATGCCAACGTCGAGCAGGCGTGGCGTGCCGGACTGGAGGCCTGCCTGGAGCACATCGCTGGCAACATGAGCGAGCTGGCCACCGGGCCGAATGCCTTGGCCCTCACCGCGTATCAATGGCGCCTGGCACTGCGGCGCCTGCGTGCCCTGGCACGACTGCTGGATGGCAGCCCCCTGGCCTTGCCCGCCAGCACCCTGGTCCACGCGGCTGCATTGAATGACGCATTGGGGCGCTGGCGTGATGCCGAAGCCCTGGCTTGGCTGCCAGCCCGCCTGTTTGCACTGGGGGGCCCGATGTTGGCGCTGCCCTGCCCCACACCGACACAATGCCAGGCCGATGCGGTCGTGGCCCTGTCGCGCTCAGCGCCAGCCACCGCGCTGTGCCTCGACGTGCTGGCCTGCTTGCTGCAGCCTCTGCCCGACAAGACCCTGGCCCACACTTCAGCCCGTGACTGGCTGGCCGAGCGACTGGATCAGGTCCACGCACGCTGCGTGAAGATGGCCCTGCATGGCGCAGACCTGAGCGACGAAGATCTGCACAAGCTGCGCCGCTTGGGCAAACGTGTGCGCTTGGGCAGCGACCTGTTCAGTCCACTGTGGCGCCCCAAGCGCCAGCGACGCCACGAGCGCGTGCTGAAAGCCGCGCTGGACGCCTTGGGTCGCGTCCAAGACGAAGCCACCGCCGAGGCCTGGTACACCCAAGCCGCCGAACAAGACCCGCGCGCCCTGTTTGGCCAAGGGTGGTTGCAAGGGCGCCGTCAAAGCTTGCGCAAGCGTGCGCAACGCTCACTCGAACGCTGGCTGCGTGTGAACACGCCTTGGTAAGGGCGCGTCCATCAGGCTGGATCAGCGAATGCGCATACCGGGCTCTGCGCCCGGGAAGGGTTCCAGCACGTACACGCCCGGGTTGGCCTTCTCGTCGGTGTGCGAGGCGGCCAGCACCATGCCTTCGCTGACGCCAAACTTCATCTTGCGGGGGGCCAGGTTGGCCACCAGCACGGTGAGCTTGCCGATCAACTGCTCGGGCTGATAGGCCTCTTTGATGCCGCTGAAAACGTTGCGCATCCGGCCCTCACCCACATCCAGCGTGAGGCGCAGCAACTTGGTGCTGCCTTCCACATGCTCGGCGTTCACGATCTTGGCAATGCGCAAGTCCACCTTGACGAAGTCATCGATGGTGATGGTGGGCGCGATGTCTTCGCCACCGGGCTTGGGCAGCTCGACCACAGGCGGTGCGGGCGGCTCGAACAAGGCATCCAGCATCTTCGGATCGACGCGCTGCATCAAGTGCTGATACACACCGATGACGTGGTCACCCAGCAGGCGGGCCGCGTCGTCAAAGGTCATGGCATCAACCTTCAGGAAGGCTTCCACCTGCGCCACCACGGCGGGCAGCACGGGCTTGAGGTAAATGCTCAGCAGGCGGAAGGCTTCGATGCAGACGGTGCACACCTCTTGCAGGCGCGCGTCCTGGCCCTCTTGCTTGGCCAGCTCCCAGGGCTTGTTGGCATCCACATATTCGTTGACGCGGTCGGCCAGCAGCATGATTTCACGCAGGACCTTGCCGAACTCGCGCTGTTCGTAGTGCTCGGTGATGACGGTGCGGCCGCCTTGCAGCGTGCTCAGCAACGCACGACCATCGTCGCCAATGGCGGCGGTCAGTTGACCGGCAAAGCGCTTGGCGATGAAACCGGCTGCGCGGCTGGCGATGTTGACGAACTTGCCAATCAGGTCGCTGTTGACGCGGGCGGTGAAGTCATCGCGGTTGAAGTCCACATCTTCGACGTTGGCGTTCAGCTTGGCCGCAATGTAATAACGCAGCCATTCGGGGTTCATGCCAATGCTCAGGTACTTCAGCGGGTCCAGACCCGTGCCACGGCTCTTGGACATTTTCTCGCCGTTGTTCACGGTCATGAAGCCGTGCACATTGACCTGATTGGGCAGCTTGCGGCCGCTGAACTGCAGCATCGCGGGCCAGAACAGGGTGTGGAAGTAAGTGATGTCCTTGCCGATGAAGTGCACCTGTTCCACGGTCGGGTCGGCCATGAACTCGTCAAACGAGCGGGACTCGCCATACTTGGCCAGCGGGCCGCCAGCCGAGAAATAGCTCTTGAGCGAGGCCAGGTAGCCGATGGGGGCATCCAGCCACACATAGAAGTACTTGCCGGGCGCGCCAGGAATCTCGATGCCGAAGTAAGGCGCATCGCGGCTGATGTCCCAGTCACCCAGGCCACCTTCACCGTTTTCATCCTTGGTGAACCATTCCTTGATCTTCTTGGCCACGCCAGGCTGCAGCTTGCCGTCTTGCGTCCAGTTCTGCAGGAACTCGAAACAGCGCGGGTCTGACAGCTTGAAGAAGTAGTGGTCCGAGGTCTTGAGCACCGGCGTCGCACCCGACAGGGCCGAGTACGGGTTCTTCAGTTCGGTGGGCGCGTACACGGCACCACACACTTCGCACGAATCGCCGTACTGATCCTTGGCGCCGCACTTGGGGCACTCGCCCTTGATGAAGCGATCGGCCAGGAACATGCCCTTTTCAGGATCGAAGAACTGCTCGATGGGGCGCACATCAATCAGGCCCTGCTCTTTCAGCGCCAGGTAGATGCTTTGCGCCAGCTCGTGGTTTTCGGGGCTATCGGTGCAAGACCAGTGGTCAAAACTGATGTGGAAGCCATCGAGATAGGGCTTGCGGCCCGCAGCGATGTCGGCCACGAACTGCTGAGGCGTTTTGCCGACCTTCTGGGCCGCAATCATGATGGGCGCGCCGTGGGCATCATCGGCCCCCACGAAGTGCACCTGGTGCCCCTGCATGCGTTGGAAGCGCACCCAGATGTCGGCCTGGATGTATTCCATGATGTGGCCAATGTGGAAGTGGCCGTTGGCGTAGGGCAGCGCGGTGGTAACGAAGAGCTGACGTGGCATGGTGCGTATCGAGGTGAACAGGGGTGGCGCCCAAGGCGGCACAAGACCCTGCTGGCAATCTGGACGTAACCGGACATTTTAGGGCGCGCTAGACTCTTTGGCTGGAAAGAATTGCATACCCCCACCGTTTCCGAATGACTGCCCCTACCCCCCTCGAAGCCGCCGCCCTCGACGCCTTGCGCGCCGTTACCGATCCCCTGACCGGCCAGGACTGGGTCTCCACCCGTCAAGTCAGTGCGCTCAAGGTCGAAGGTGGTGCCGCCCGTGTCGACATCACCCTGGGTTACCCGGCTCGCTCGCAGTGGCCGGCCTACACCGAGCTGGTGCAAGCCGCGCTGCAACAGGTGCCCGGCATCACGTCGGTAAGCGTGAACTGGTCCACCAAGGTGATCGCCCATGCGGCCTCGCGCGGCCAGTCGCTGTTGCCCGGCGTGAAGAACATCGTGGCGATTGCCTCGGGCAAGGGCGGCGTGGGCAAGAGCACCACCGCCGTCAACCTGGCCCTGGCCCTAGCCGCCGAAGGTGCGCGCGTGGGCATGCTGGATGCCGACATCTATGGCCCCAGCCAACCGCTCATGCTCAACATCAGCGGCAAGCCGGAAAGCCCGGACGGCAAGACCATCAACCCGCCGGTCAACCACGGCCTGCAAATGATGTCGATTGGCCTGCTGGTGGAAAACCAGTCCGCCACCATCTGGCGCGGCCCCATGGCCAGCCAGGCCTTTGACCAGTTGCTGCGCCTGAGCAACTGGGGCGAGCCCGACGCACCGCTGGACTACCTGATCGTCGACATGCCGCCCGGCACCGGTGACATCCACCTGAGCATCAGTCAGCGCGCACCGCTGACCGCCGCCGTGGTGGTGACCACCCCGCAAGACATCGCGCTGCTGGACGCGCGAAAGGGCTTGCAGATGTTCGAGAAGGTGTCCGTGCCCGTGCTGGGCGTGGTCGAAAACATGGCCGTGTTCTGCTGCCCCAACTGCGGCCACGAAGAGCACATCTTCGGCGCCCACGGGGGCGAGCGCATGGCTGACGAATTCAAGGTGCCACTGCTGGGCTCCATGCCGCTGGACCTGAAGATTCGCCTGCAAGCTGACAGCGGCGAGCCCACGCTCGTGGCTGACCCTGACAGCAAGGTGTCGCAGCTCTACAAGGCGATGGCCCGCAAGCTGGCTGCAGGCCTGTCCAAGCTGCCCAAGGACTACACGAGCAAGATGCCAGCGGTATCGGTTCAAACCAAGGGCTGATTCACACCTGGAATCAGGCAAGATGGCGACATGGCTGCTCACATGTCGCCCTTTCATTACGATGCCTGGTTCGATCTGGTGCCCTTGGCCCTGATCGAGTTCAACGAACACGGACGCGTTCTGCGCGCCAACTCGGCGCTGAGTGCCACGCTGGGATACGCCACCCCGGCCGGCACCCACCTTGCGGATTGCCCTCCCGCGATGCAAAGGCTATGCGGATGGGATGCACCGCTCACCCTGCTCACACTCGGGCCCGAAGATCCCCCCCTGCACGCCCATGTGATCCAGCCCCGTCATCAGGGGAGCGCCGCCAAGCTGTGCAGCCAGGTGTGGGCGCAGGCCGAGTCCGACAGCTCCCAACCGACTCGTTTCCTGTGCGCCATCAAGGAGCACAGCGTACAGGCCGAAGACGTCGAGGCCACCGCACACATCACCTCCGATGCCGATGCCGCACCGGTGCCCGAGATGGGGCAACTGCTGCACGAACTGAGCACCATTCTGGAAAGCACACCCGCTGGCATCGCCTACCTGCGCAATGGCCGCCTGGTGCGCTGCAATCAGCGATTTGAGCGCATGCTGGGCCTGATGCCGGGCAGCATCGTGGGGCAAGGCATCGTCGCCCTGGAAGGCTTGGATCCCCGCATCGACCAGCTCATTTCGGAGGTCAGTGCCAGCATCCGCACCCAAGGACATTACGAGAGCGAAATCGAACTGTCCAAGCCTGGAGAACTCGCGCGCTGGTACGCCCTGTCGGTCCGGCTCATCGGACCGGGGCCACAACCGAGTGAAACCATCGCCGTCCTCACCGACATCACCCACACACGCTCGCAACAAGCGCAACTGGAAGCCCTGGGGCGCGATCGCAACCTGCAAGCCGACCGCATGCGCGCGATTCTGGACTCGGTGTTCGTGGGCATCGTCACGCTGGACGATCGCGGCATCGCCTGGATGAACCAGTCCGCCCGGCGGATGTTTGCCGGCAATTTGAGTGACTTCCTGGGCCACCCTTTGAGCACCGTGGCTACGCCGGATCTGGACCACCCTTTCCGCCTGACTGACTACCTCGATGACCTTCGTGATGGGCAGTCACACACGTTTGAATGCCAGGTGGTCGGTCGAGATGGGCGGGTGTTCTGGGTCGTGGGCAATGCCGTGGTGACCTATGGCGAAGCCAATCAGCGCCACGTCACCTACGCGCTGCTGGACATTGACCGGCGACGGGAGGCCGAAGCACAATCGGCTGAGGCTCAAGCCACTTTGCAGCGCATCATCGAGATGGCCCCCATGGCCATCCACCTGGTCGATGCCCGCAATTTGCACCTGATTCAGGCCAACCAGACCGCAGCCGAGTTCATGGCTGTGGACCTGCACACCGCCATCGGCCAGCCCCCTGAAGTCCTGTATGGCCCGGAGCGTGGCAAGCTGTTGCGTGCCGACATGCAGGCCGCACTCAATGAAGCGCACATGGTGCACCGTGAATACAAGGTGCCCAGCAAAACCAATGGTCATCTGGTCTGGGACGTGAATTACCTGCCCTTGGTGGGGGACGATGACAACACCGACCAATTGCTGATTGTGGCCACCGACGTCACCGCGCAAAGAGCGGCCGAGCAAGCACGCCTGGAAGCGGCCATTGCCCAGCGCGAAATGCTGGTGCGAGAGGTGCATCACCGTATCAAGAACAATCTGCAAGGCGTGGCAGGTTTGCTCCAGCAAATTGCGGCACGCAAGCCCGAAGTGGCCCCCGCCATTGCCGAAGTGGTGGGACAGGTCCAGGCCATTGCGCAGGTGTACGGCCTGCAAGTGGGGTCAGGCGGCCCCTTGCGATTGCGCAGCGTGGTCGATGCCATCGCATCGTCGGTTCAGCGGACCTTCGGTCGCACCATCTCCGTGCTGGTCGATGGCGCGCATGTGGACGACTGGCAGTTGCCGGAAGCCGAATCCATTCCGATTGCGCTGAGCCTCAATGAGCTGCTCACCAACGCCCTGAAACATGGCCCGGGCAGCACGCCCATCCAGTGCACCGTGCAAGCCAATGACACGGCCGTGCGGATCAACATTCGCAACCCTGGCTACCTGAAAGAAGGTTTCAGCGTGGACCGCGTTCCGGGGGGCGTATCGGGTTTGGGGCTGGTACGCGCCCTGCTTCCAAGAAGAAGCGCACGGCTGACCGTGACCCAGGATGGTGCTTATGTGTTGACCAGCGTCGATCTGGCCCCCCCGGGCATCAAGCTGGCACCGCCGCAGCAAACCCAAGCGCAGCACGAGTCCACCGGGCGGCAAACCACACTTTGGCCCCAGTAAAGAACACGTTAACAGACGAACGCTGCGATAGACTGTGAAGGAAAGGTCGGGCAGTCGGCCGACCCGAAGAGGACACCTGTGAATCAAAAAGGCAAAATTCTGGTGGTGGACGATGATCGGCTGGTGTTGGCCACGCTCACCCACGGTCTGGCTCAGGCCGGTTATGAGGTGATCGATGCCGACAACGGCGACGATGCGATCCTGCTCGCACGCCAGCACAAGCCTGATCTGGCCCTGCTGGACATCCGCATGGAAGGCAAGTCGGGCTTCGACGTGGCCGCCTATTTGCGCGAGTACTGCCAGATTCCGTTCATGTTCCTGTCAGCCTTTTCGGATGAGGCCACCATTCGTCAGGTCAATGAACTGGGCGCCCTGACCTATCTGATCAAGCCGCTGGACATCGGGCAGATCGTGCCCGCTGTGGAATCGGCCTTCGCGAATCGCGCCAATGCTGCGTCGCTGAAAAAGAGCCCTGCACCCAACGTGCCAGAGGCTCAACCCATCGAGGCACCGCAAGCCAGCGTCGAGCCACAAGCCGATCCACTCAAGCAGGTGGTGGCATTGGCCGTTGGCATCGTGATGCACCGGCAATCGCTGAGTCGTCGGCAGGCGCTCGCCCGACTCCAGCAGCAGGCCACGCAGGAAGGCTGCACCATGGACGCCTTGGCTGAACGACTGATCAACGCACAAGAAGTGCTGGCAGGCTTGGGCAGTCTCTGACACCCGCCTGAGCACGGACCGACCCAAGATCAGGTCGAGCGCTTCTGCGCGTCGGATGAATCCATCAGCGTGAAGTAGAAGCACGCCCCGTCGCCCGGTTTGGCTTCAGCCCAAACCTGACCACCGTGGCGGCGAATGATGTTTTGCACACCGGCCAGCCCCACGCCCGTCCCCGGGAACTCCTTGGCGCTGTGCAAACGCTGGAACATGCCGAACAGCTTGTCGGCGTGCTGCATGTCAAACCCCGCCCCGTTATCCCGCACGTAAAACACCGGCGGATTGGTCGACGGCATGACGCCCACCTCGACACGGGGCGACACCACTTTGGCGCTGTACTTGAAGGCGTTACCGATCAGGTTTTCAAGCACACGGCGAACCAGCGATGCGTCCGCACACGCCGTCAAGCCGTCAGCCACGATCAGTTCAGGACGCTCGCCGGTCACAGGCTGCGCGAGCAGTTCTTGCCCAATCTCATGGGCCAGTGCCGAGAGATCCACCTCAACACGATCAATGTGGGTGCCCGCCAGTTGAGCCTGCGCCAAGATGGCATCGATCATGCCGCTCATGCGAGTCGATGCCGCCAGAATGCGATCCAGGTGGTCATTGCCCATCTTGCCCAAGGCGCTGCCATAGTCTTCTTTGACAATGCGTGCAAAGCCGTCCACGACGCGCAAAGGCGCACGCAAGTCGTGAGACAAGGCATAGCGCAGCGCCTCCTGCTCGGCCTCCCGAACACCCGGATCGGAAGCCGCAGACGACACCTGCCCCGCCGAGTGGGCCGCGTCAACAACCGGGTTGACCAGGAACACGCCCTGGAATCCGGTGAAGTCACCTTGTTGCGAATAAACAGGACTGCCTTGCCAGACACCCGCCAACGGGGCACCGCCCGTCCCTGTGATGAAGGACAAAGCCGATGGCCACGGCAGCGTCAGTTCGCCAGGCAAAGGCTGATGGTGGGCCAGGCAATAGCGCAATCGGGCCACACCGGCTGCGTCCGCGCCGTCAGCCCAGCAAGACCACAGCGTGGGGTGCAAGGCCGTCCAAGCCGCCAACTGGTCCCAGTCAATGCTCAGTGTGTCCGACTGCAGCCGACCGGCTTGCCAGCGCACGATGCGGTGCTCTGCATCGGTCTCCCAGTACCAACCAGGCACCCAGTTCTGCCAGGGTTGTTCCGCCTGCACCACGTCGCGCTGAAACCACACGCGCGCCGCAACGGCCCCCATCAACAGCAGCAGCACCGCCGCCCACCATGGTGCCCCCAACAGGACAAACACCAAGGCTAGCACCAGCGCAAACGCCACCCCTTGCCACCAAAGGCCATGTAAGGGACGTTTCACCGTGCTGTTGCGCATGGAGGTCAGGACAAATTGCCGCATTCAATTGATTGTAAGTACGGCTGGAGGGGGTTTGTTCTGCTGGTTTTCAAAATGGGTAAACCGGTACATTCCGTGAAATAGCTGACACTCGCCGATATTGACAAGTGTCGATTTCAGCCAACTCGCACGACAGTTCGACATCCACTTGGCCATGCCCTCAGGACAGTCTTCCATGCGTACCCCCTGGAGCTTGATGTTCACGCTGCTGATGGTCCCCATCGTTGCAGCGGCCACCTGGCATTGGGGCATCAGTGGTGCGGGCATGGCCCTCACTGGCATGACCTGCTTGCTGGTGGGTTATCTGGCGCGGCGTCAGTTTGAACAGAAGCCCCGCCATGAGCCTGAGCCGCACGTTCCGCAGACGACCCTGCCAACGGTGCCGGATGCCCATCGATACCTGCTGCTGAGCCATCAGATTGCCGAGGCCGCACGCCACTCGGCCACTTTGCCGGAAGCCTTGCATCGGGTCGGTGCAGCCTTGCACGGCTACCTGGGCTCCAGAACCTGGACATGCCTGCGCGTCGAAGGCTGGAATGGCGAGTCGGCGTTGCTGCGTCCGTGGCTCGACACCGGAACCGACAACAAGGATGTGATCGACCTCACCGCCGTCAGCACCGTTTATCGTCGCGATGTGCCACTGGGGCAGGCATTGAGCCAAGCTCGTGCGGTCCAGGCACAACCTGCGGTACCGGGCCAAACACCCCGAACACCCTGGCGTGATGCCCAGACCAAGGAGGTCCTGGCACTGCCGATCAGTTGCATGGACGGCAAGCCCTTGGCCCTGCTGGAGTTCTGTGACCCCAATCCTGCAGACCCCAGCTTGCTGACCGTGCTCGACATTGCGGCCATTCAACTGGGATTCGTTGCGCAGCGTGATGCCAACCTCGCCACCATGGCGAACAGCCACGAACATCTGGAACGCCTGGCCATGGTGGCCTCCCGCATCAACAGCGGTGTGGCCATCACAGACCGGGACGGCACGGTCGAGTGGATCAACGGCGCATTCATGACCCTGACTGGATGGCCCGATGAACAAGTGATCGGCCGACAACTGACGGACCTGCTCAAGCAAGAAGCCACCGCCCCCGAATCAGTGGAAGAAATGCACGAGCACCTGCGTCGTGGCCTGCCCTTCCGCTTGTCGTTTGAGGCGAATCGCCCGGGCGCTCGCCCACCCAGCCGGTACTGGGCAGAGATCGACGCCATCCAGATGCTCGACGATGCGGGAGGGCGTGGACGCTATGTCTGCCTCTTCAATGACATCACCCGTCGCAAGACCCAAGAACACATCCGTGAGCAGGAGCGCGAGTTTTTGGAAGCCCTGCTGGGCAACTTGCCAGTCAGCCTTTTTGTGCTGGACCCGGTCACCTTGAATGTGGTGGCCATCAACCGCTACACCGAGACCGAATTCAAACTGCAGCGCGACCGTGTGGTGGGGCAATCGATCGAGCAAGCCTTGGGCCCCATTGTCTTGAGCGTGACCACGCCCTTCATGAAGCAGGCCATTGCCACAGGGCAAACGGTCGAACACGACTTCGCGGTCAATCGTGATGGTCTCTCGCGCGTGGTCAATGCCCGGCACTTTGCTTTGCGGCATACCAACGGACGCCCTCGCCTGCTGATTTCGCTGGTGCGAGACATCACGGCCTCACGTCAGGCACAGGCCGACCTGGAAGAGTCAGAACGCCGTTTCCGCGAACTGGTCGAGTCCATGGACGACACCATTTATGTGGCCGATGGCGACCGTCAGCATTACCTGTACCTCAGCCCACAGGGCGAAGGCCTGCTGGGGCTGAGCATGGCCGAGTTGTGCGCCTCGCCTGATCGCTTGCGCAGCATGGTGCACGAAGATGATCAGGCCTTCCTCAACCAACAGGCCGCGCAGGAATTGGCGCATCAGCCCACGGACATCCGCGTGCGGATGGACATTCCCGGCAAGGGCATTCGCTGGGTCCGGCACCGCACCCGCACCCGCACACTGCCCGACGGGCAACGGCGAATCTACGGGCTGGTATCGGATGTCACAGCCGAACAGACCCATGCGCTGGAACTGCAGCGTGCGCGGGACATGGCCGAGGCCGCCAGTCAGGCCAAGAGCCAGTTCATGGCCAACATGAGTCACGAAATTCGCACGCCCATGAATGGCATTCTGGGCATGACGGAATTGCTGCTGGGCACCTCGCTGAACGACAAGCAGCGTCGCTTTGCGCAAGCGGTGTACCGCTCGGGCGAGAGCCTGCTGGAGATCATCAACGACATCCTGGACTTCGCCAAGATCGAAGCCGGCAAGCTGGAGCTGGCCTCCAGTGACTTCGTGCTGCGAACCGTGGTGGAAGACACGCTGGAGTTGATGGCCCCCCGCGCACACGAGAAGGGTCTGGAGCTGAGCTTCAGAGAGCAACCGGGCTTGCCCTTGGTCATTCACGGTGACGCCCTGCGCCTGCGCCAAATCCTGACCAACCTCGTTGCCAATGCCATCAAATTCACGGAGCACGGTGAAGTCGTGGTGGACATTCGCCGCGCGCTGGGCGGCAGCCAGGTGGTCGCAGCGCCGGGTGGCAACGCCCCGATTGAGCTGGAATTCATGGTGCGGGACACCGGCATCGGCATTGCCGCCGACATGATGCCCCGCCTGTTTGCGGCCTTCAGCCAGGCCCAAGGCGGGATGGCCCGCCGCTATGGCGGCACGGGGCTGGGGCTGGCCATCTCCAAGCAGCTCGTCGAGATGATGGGGGGACGCATCGAGGCCCACAGCGCACCGGGCGTGGGGTCGGAGTTTGTCTTCCGCATCCCTGTGAGCATTGGCGACACCCAGGCCGATCTGGCCATGGTGGAAGAGCCCGGCATGCCACATCTGCACGTGTTGGTCGTCGATGACAACGAAACCAATCGCACCGTCATCGAGAACATGCTGACCGCATGGGGCATGCGGGTCACGCTGGCCGCCAACGGGCGCGAAGCGCTGGACCTGCTGTTCGCCGATGCGCAGCAAGATGCCGATTTCGAACTGGCCCTGGTGGACATGCACATGCCCCACATGGATGGCATGGAGATGGCCGACGCCCTGCGTCGCAGTGGGCGCTATCCGGATCTCAAGCTGATCATGCTGTCGTCACTGTCGACGCCTGACGACGTGCGCCGCGCCCAGGACGTCGGGTTTGATCGCTTTGTGGCCAAGCCGCTGCGCAAAGCGGAATTGCGGCAAGCCATTCTGGGTGTGTCGGTGGATCGCCAGGGCGAAGAGACCGCGCCACAGCCTTTGATCAACCGTCAGGTGTTGGTCATTGAAGACAACACCGTCAACCAGGAAGTGTGCGGTCAGATGTTGCGCCGCATGGGTTGCGAGGTGGCTTTGGCCAGTTCCGCGCAGGAGGGCTTGCGCCGACTCTGCGAAAAGCGCTTCGATCTGATCCTGATGGACATTCAGATGCCCGGCATGGATGGCATCGAGGCCTTGAACTGGTTCCGCCGCGGAACCGGCAAACGTTTCAACTTTGTGACACCATCGGACACTCCCGTGGTTGCCGTCACGGCCAACGCCCTGGAAGGCGACGAAGAACGATTCCTCGGCCTTGGCTTTGATGGCTACCTGTCCAAGCCTTTCCGTCAAAGCCAATTGCAGAAAATTTTGACCGAGCACACTGGTGCATCAGACGCCAGCGAGCCACCTGAGGCCGTCCCACAACAAGAAGAAGTCATCGTGCCCGTGTCCCCGCCCCCCATCCCGGAAAACGTCGCTGCCCCCGCGCTGGACGTCCTGGATCAGACTGCCATCAAGCGCCTGCGTGAACTCGACCCCAAGGGCGAGAACCGCCTGCTGGAGCGCGTAGCCCAAGCTTTTGAGACATCTGCAGGCCGCCTGTTGCCGCAACTGGAAGAAGGGTTCAAGATAGGCGATCTCCCCACCGTTTTGACGGTAGCACATACCCTGAAGTCGTCTTCTGCAAGCATCGGTGCGCTCAAGTTGTCACAACTGTGCGCCGAAATTGAAGGCATCATCCGGCAAAAGACAGGAGAAGACTTGAGTTCTCGCATTCGCATGATCCCCGAACAAGCCGACCTCGCGCTGGAGGGGTTGCGCCTATTGCTGGAGGTTCGAGGATGAGCCTGCGGCAGACCTCGCACGGGGACTGGATCGAAGAGCAGCCCAAGGTTCTCCTGGTCGATGACGACGAGGTCAATCTGCTGCTGACGTCGATCGCCTTGCGCGAACGGGGGTTTGCCATCACCGAGGCCAGCTCTGGCGAGCAGGCTCTCAAGATCATTTCCAACTGCCTGCCAGACATCGTCGTGCTGGATGCCGTCATGCCAGGCCTGGACGGTTTCACCACCTGTGCCGAGCTGCGGCACATGCCGGGGTACGAGTCGGTACCGGTGCTGATGTTGACGGGACTGGACGACGAAGCGTCCATCACGCGCGCCTACGAAGTCGGTGCGACAGACTTTTTTGTCAAAAGCACACAGTGGAGCTTGCTGGCGGGTCGTTTGCGTTATTTGTTGCGCTCTTCACGCACCCGGCACGAACTGGAACGAAGCAAAGCAAAGCTCGCACGCGCGCAAGATCTGGCCCGCATGGGGAGCTTTGACTGGCGCAAGGGCTCGGGTGACATCGACTGGTCATACGAAGGCTTGCGCGTGTTTGGCCTGGGGCCGCTGGACCACTTGAGTGTGCGCAACGGCATCCGCATGATGTCGCCGCAGGACCGCCCAGGTTTCCTGCGCATCCTGCGTGAGGTCATGCAGCACGGCACGGTGCTGTGCAACGACATCCAGATCAACCTGCCAGACGGACGTCGCCGCATCCTTCACCTGGAAGCCGAGCCCGAGTTCAACGAACAAGCCTTGCTGGTGGGCTACACCGGCATCGTGCAGGACGTGACCGATCGCCGCGTGGCCGAAGACCAGATCAAGCATCTGGCCAACTTCGACACCCTCACCGGCCTGCCCAACCGCCGCCAGATTTTCTGGCGCAGTGAGCGCGCCATTGAGCACGCCAAGCGGCTGAACCACTGCGTGGCGTTGATTCAGGTTGGCCTGGATCGCTTCAAGATCATCAATGAAAACCTGGGCCACCACGCCGGCGACGAACTGCTGATCGAGGTGTCTCGCCGCTTGCGCAACTGCGTGCGCCACTCCGAACAGATCATCGATGGTCACTTCGATGGCATGGGCCAACGCACGCACCGCACGCTGGAAGCGGTGGGTCGCCTGGGTGCCGATGAGTTCGTGGTCTTGCTGCCCGAGGTGGCAGATCAGGATGAGGCCATGGCAACCGCGCGCCATATTCTGGCTGCCTTGCGTCAGCCCATGATGGCCGCCGGTCAGGAATGCTTCATCACTGCCAGCGTGGGCGTGGCCGTGTTCCCGGCACATGGTTTGAGCGTGGCCGACTTGCTGCGACATGCAGATGTGGCGATGGACATTGCCAAGAGCCAGGGGCGCAACACCGCCTTGCTGTACGACCCGCAACTGGCCAGCAAGAGCAAGGTTCGTCTGGACCTGGACACGGCACTGCACAAAGCCCTGGAGCGCAAGGAGTTGGTGCTCTACTACCAGCCCAAGATCGATGTGTGCACCAGCCGCATGGTGGGTGTCGAGGCGTTGATGCGCTGGCAGCGCGATGGGCAACTGGTGCCGCCCAACGAGTTCATTCCCCTGGCGGAGGCGACCGGCCTCATCACCGAAATGAGCTTGTGGGCCATTGAAGAAGCGGCCCGCCAGGCCAAGCGCTGGCAGCAAGAGTTTGGCTTCAATGCGTCCATCGCCGTCAACCTCACCAGCCGCGTGTTTGAAATGCCCGATCTGGTCGAAAAGATCGAGCACATCCTGCACCGCGAAGGCGTGTCCCCTCGCTCCCTGGAGCTGGAAATCACGGAAACCGGGCTGATGAAGGATTTGCAGGGTGTCGTGCCCTCGCTGCACCGTCTCAACCAGCTTGGCACCGAAATCTCGATCGACGACTTCGGCACCGGCTACTCGTCACTGGCCTACCTCACCACCTTGCCCATCAGCGAGCTCAAGATTGACCGCTCGTTTGTGCGCGACCTGGGCGACACCCCGCAAAGCTCTGCGGTGGTCTCGGCCATCATCGCGTTGGCACGTGCTTTGGGCCTGCGTGTGATCGCGGAGGGCGTAGAGACCACCACGCAAATGGAAGTGCTCTACAACCTCGGCTGCCATATTTGCCAGGGCTTCCTGTTTGCTCGCCCCATGCCCGCAGATCAGGTCAGCACCTGGGTGTCTGATATTCAGGCTGGCAACGAACTGCCTCAGGTGAGCAGCGCGTCGCCCAGCGGGCCGACCACCGTGTGGCCGGCAGATCCACATTGAGCCATGCCCTCTTCCAACGGACCGCAGTCTTCGTCCACCCCCTCTCCGGCTCAACTGGCCAAAGCTGCGCTGCGCAGACTGGCTGAGCAACGCCTTGAACCCACGCCCGACAACTACCGCAAGGCGTATGACGCCGAAGCGGGCGTGCCGTCCAGCCCGCCAACGCCCAAAGAGCCTGACCCCACAGCCACACCGTCTGACGATGGCGAGCGTTGGTCAACGCTGATCACCCGGCTCCTGCGGGGCGCTGAGCGCGGTGGCCGCCAATGGACCACGGCTCGCAAGAAAGACAGCCTGCAGCGTGTGCTGGAGGGCAGCAAGAGTTCGGCGACCCGTTTGCATCAACGCCTGAGCCAACTGGTTCAAAGCTGGGACAGCGACACGCTCGACAGCACTTTGCTGGAAGGTGGCGACGAAAGCGCCGTGGCAGACGACAGCGCGGAGGTCTCTGCCCCGCCTTCGGTACCAGATCCGATGCCCACGGAGGCTGGCGAGGCACCCGCAATCCCCCCCGCGCAAAGCGATGTCACCTGGCCCACCATGGCCGTGCATTGCGTGACCTCGCTGCAAGACACCGTCATGGTGGCTTTGCCGCCTGATCAAGCCCAATCTGACGAGGCCGGGCGCGCCTTGCAGGCTGCGCTCATCAAGGGACAGGCGCTCAATCTGCCCGAAGCGGCGCATGAGCAAGTTCGACAAGACATCACACAGGCCTGCGACCAGGCCCGCCGCGTCATCGAGCATCGCCTGCATCTGGTCAGTCAATTGACCGAGCTGGTGCATTCGCTCACCGACAGCCTGGCCGATCTGGCCGAGGATGACAGCTGGGTGCAAGGCCAGACCCAGGCCATGCGCCACCAGTTGCAAGAAGGGTTGCACAACCGCGGTGTGCGCCACATGCAGCAACTGCTGAGTGACACGCGCGCGCGCCAACTTGAGCTCAAGCGCGAGCGAGAGGCCGCACGACTGGCGCTCAAGCAGCTGATTCACCAGATGCTTCAGCAGATTGCCGTGTTGGGCAACACGACCGACCGCTTCCAAAGCAAGTTGGGCGTGTACGCCGAAACCATTGGCGCAGCGGACTCGCTCGAAAGTCTGACCGGCATCGTGCGCGAAATGGTGGAAGAGAGCCGGACCGTGCAATCGGTGGTCGCCGAGACGCAGACCCGTTTGCAAGATGAACACACCCGCGCCAGCGAGCTGACCGAACGCGTGCGCCACCTCGAAGACGAGATCCGCAAGCTGTCTGACGAGGTGTCGACCGACCCGCTCACGCAGATCGCCAACCGCCGGGGTCTGATGCGTGCCTTTGAAGCTGAACAGGCACGGGTTGACCGCAACAATGCGCCCTTGGCTGTGGGCCTGCTGGATGTCGACAACTTCAAGAAGCTCAACGACCAACTGGGGCACCAGACGGGTGACGAAGCGCTGAAGTTCCTGGCCCGCCGGGTGAGCGAATGCCTGCGCCCGGTCGACGTGGTGGCCCGCTACGGTGGCGAAGAGTTTGTGGTGCTGCTGCCCGAGACGCCCATTGAAGAGGCTCAACAGGTGCTGACGCGTTTGCAACGCACGCTCAGCGCAGAGTTTTTCACGCACGACGACCGCAAGGTGTTCATTACCTTCTCGGCAGGGGTGACACCGTATCGTCAGGGCGAGGCCATCGAAGCCACGCTGGACCGCGCCGACGTGGCCCTGTACGAGGCCAAGCGCACGGGCAAGAATCGCACTTGCGTCAACTGAGGCTGACGTCGCCGCAACGGCGACTCAGCAGTGACTGATCTGCTCGGCCAAGCGGCGCAGCACCTGTGGAATCTGCTCGGGCAGGTCATCGGCAATGAGGCCGGGACCAAACACATGGGCGGCATCGCCATGCAGCCAGACGGCCGCACAGGTTGCCTGCCACGCCGGCATGCCCTGCGCCAGCAGGCCCACAATCAGTCCCGCCAACACGTCGCCCGAGCCGGCTGTGGCCAAGGTAGACGGCGCATGGGCATTGACCATGGCGCGGCCATCGGGGGCGGCCACCACCGTGTCTGCGCCCTTGAGCAACACGATGGCACCACTGAGTTGCGCCGCACGGCGGGTGCGCTCCAGCTTGCCCTCGCTCGGGTCAATCACCGAGGCCGGGAACAGCCGTGCAAACTCCCCCTCGTGTGGGGTCATGACAACCGGGCGACCGTGGCCTGCGATGGCAGCAAACAGCAAGGCCGGATCGTCTCGGAACACCGACAAGGCATCGGCATCGAGCACCACAGGCAGGCCACTGGCCAGCATGGTCAGCACCAGCGCTTTGACGCCAACCGGGTGGGTGCCGCCTGCAGCGCCCGGCCCGATCAACGCCGCGGTCAGGCGAGCGGTGTCGAGCAAGGTTTTCAGGCCCGCTTGCCACTGCGTGGCGCCCTCACCTGCCACAGGGTGCACCATGATGCTGGTCAGCGTGCTGGCGTACACCGGCCAGGCCGATTGCGGCACACACACGGTCGTGAGGCCGGCGCCCACCCGCGCCGCAGCACGGGCCGACAAACGCGGTGCACCCGTCATGATGGGTCCACCCCAGATCACGGCATGTCCGCGGTGGTACTTGTGGCCGGCTTCTTCGCGATGGGGCCACACCGTCCGCCAGGCGCAGGGGCAGTTGTCCCACACGCGCACGTCCAGCGAGGTCAAGACTTCAGGCTGGATGCCAATGTCGGCCACCACAACCTTGCCGCACAGGGCGCGGCCCGGCATGAGCATGTGCCCCGGCTTTTTGCGAAAGAAAGTGACCGTCAATTCACACGGCACCGCGCCGGTGGCTTCGCCCGTGTCGCCCCAGACGCCACTGGGCACATCCACCGCCACGATGGACAGCCCACGGGCATGGGCACGGCTCAAGACTTCAGCGGGCAGCCCCTCCAAGGGCTTGGACAGGCCCGCGCCAAACAAGGCATCCACGACCAGCTCCGCGCCGTCCAGACAGGTCATGTCCAGCATCTGCCAGGCAGGCTGCTGAGGATCGTGCTGGGCGCATTCGGCCACCCAGGCATCGGCAGCCAGACGGGCATCGCCTTTCAGCGCATCGACCGGCACCATCGAGGCCACGCGCACCGGCCAGCCCAAGGCATGCAAGGCTGACGCCACCACCCAGCCGTCACCGCCGTTGTTGCCGGGCCCGCACAAGATCACCGTTTGCCGAGGCGCCCAGCGCGCCATGATGGCCTGCGCCACCGCGCGACCAGCGTTGTGCATCAGGGTGATGCCAGGCGTGCCGCCCGCAATCGTGAGCGCATCGGCCTGCGCCATTTGCCCCACGGTCAAAAGTTCAAATGCCATGTCGAAAGAGCGCCGCTGCCTGAGCGCCCTTGCCTGTCGTCAATGCGCCCAGTGTGCCGCCATATTCAGCCCGGCGACAGTCCCAATAAGGGACGCGAGCCCAAAAATGACACACATGCATGTCACATGTGCGAGGGTCAGTGGCACTGAACCAGGTCGGTGGTGACAAATGCGGTCTGGTCACCATCTTGGGCACTGGCGGCCACGCAATGGATGTTGTGCCCCTCCAGCACGTTGCGCTCGCTGTTCACACAGCGGTCGGTGCTGGGGCATGAGCGGGACTCGCGCTTGTCGTACCAGTCGTTGTGCCAGGTCAGGCGCAAATGGGGCACGGGGCGGGCCTCGGTGCCCTTGTCGGCACACTTGCCGGCCGTCACCCAAGCCTCGGCCTGGTTGGTGCTGTACGCCGCCCAGAACGTGTTGGCGTAGCGCACATGCAGGCAAAACGGCGCGGCGGGCGGGCCAGACACGGGGCCTTGCGTGGTCGAAATGCTGTCCACCATCTTCTCTTCCGAGCTGACGGGAGGGCGCACGGTGCAGGCCGTCAAGGCCGCCACCATACAAAAAAGCAGACCATGGCGCAGTGTCATGGTCTGCATGATCGCCTGAAATGCTGCGCGCCAATCGTCGGTTCAGGCCCATCAGGCAGGGGCTTTTCGGGGGATTGGTGGCCACTTTCATGGCAGCATATGGCCCAACTCAACAGGGGGCTTGAACCCATTACAAACCGGCCCGCACCCATGGACATCACCCTCGAAACCGCTCAACGCATTTTGCAGTCCCAGCCGTTCAGCGAACACATGGGCGCCCGGGTCACACACTTCAGCCCAGACGGGGTGGAATTGCGCCTGCCCATCGACAGCAAATTGCACAACCAGCACGGCTTTGTGCACGGCGGCGCCCTATCGTACATGGCCGATAACGCCCTCACCTTTGCGGGCTCGATTGCGCTGGGCACTGCCATCGTGACTTCGGAATTCAAGATCAACTACGTGCGCCCCGCCAATGGCTCGGAATTGGTGGCCAAGGCCAAGGTATTGCACGGTGGTACACGACAGGCCGTATGCCAGTGCGAGATTTTGAGCGTGGCAGACGGCAACGAACGTTTGTGCGCGATCGCACAAGGCACGATTGCCTCGCTGAGCAGTGCGCGAAACGCTTGAAGAAGTTATTTGACCAACACACGACAGAGGGCCCGATGGGCCCTCTTCTTTTTGCGCGTCATGCGTGTCGGGTTTCCTGTCGCCTAACCTGGGCGGCTCGGATACAAGTGCGGCATTTCCGCTTTTCTGACGCCAACTTAGGTGATGGCACATGTAACAAGCGTCGTGTTACAAGCAGGTTAGGCGTCAATGTAACGCGACATTTTTGTCGCCTAAAACAAAGTTAGGCTTTCCACATGAGAACGCTCATCGCATTCTTAGTTGCGCCGCTAGGTCCCGTAATGGTTCTGGCTGCAGTACTCTTAAGCAGCGTCATCAGCAACAGAAGTTGGTCTGGTTTTTGGGAAGCGCTCCTTGCCTTCTCCGCGATTACCTACTTTTTCTATTTCATTGGGCTGCCTTTTATTTTCCCCATTTACCTTCTGCTTAAAAGCAAAGGGAAAGCCAATCTAAAAAATCTATTGCTGCTCAGCACGACTTTTGGGGCGATAGTGGCGCTCCCATTCTCCACTTTAGCACCAGCTTGGTTGGTTGTTGGTATAGCAATGGGCGCTAGCGCAGGGTTCGTTCTCCACCGCGTATTAGTAAGACAATCACCACTATCCACGAAGCAAATTGACACTTGATGTGCAGCACCAAAAGCCAAGCAGTCGTAGTTCAAAAACCTTCCACTACGCTCTCCAGCCTAACTGTAGGTTCAACGCGGACGCCAACATAAGCCATGCCTTCGGCATCTTCATGGCTTATGTTGGTACCCTCCAGCCTTCGGCTTCCGGCGCCGGTTAACCAGGGCGTTAGATGCCAGATTTGGCGTTGCGTATGCTCACAGAAAATCGATAGCCGCAAGACTGTTTTTGGCAACTCATAGCCACTACAATTTCTCCTTCATACCGTAGAGGAGATTGCGCGTGAAGAACTGGATATTTCTGGCTGTTGCAATCTTTGGCGAGGTCATCGCAACTTCCGCACTGAAGTCTAGCCATGGATTCACTAGGTTAGTTCCTTCCGTTGTAGTTGTGGCTGGCTACGGGCTTGCGTTCTATTTCTTGTCTCTCGCGCTCAAGTCCATTCCGGTCGGTATTGCTTACGCTGTATGGGCTGGGCTTGGCATCGTGCTTGTGGCAGCTATTGCTTGGATTTTCCATGGCCAAAAACTAGACTTCTGGGCGTTCATTGGCATGGGACTTATCGTCAGTGGCGTCGCCGTTCTAAACCTGCTATCCAAGGTCAGCGCACATTGACCGGGTTGGCATCTAACAATTCATTCAAGCCGACGCCGCTTCGCGGCGCGGCTTAATTCAGGCGTTAGGCTTTTCGTCAACACTCACCCTTGACATTCGTAGGCCCTAAAAAAGCATCATGGCAAAACGAGTTACCAAAGCAGAGAGCGCTGCAATTGGCATCCTGATTATTGTTGGCTTGCCTATTTTCTTCGTTTTCAAGTTCGTCGAGAGTGTCGGCGGAGTCGTTGCCACGCTTATCGTTCTTGGCGTCATTGGGGCAATAGCTTGGGCCAAATACAGCAGCAGGCAAAAGCGCCTTGCCTATCTTCGCAGCAAGTACGCCAGCGAGGAGACCGTTCAAGCGATCTTCAATGGACATGTATGGCAAGGCCAAACATCCGAGCAACTACAAGACTCGCTAGGCATACCCGCCGACATTGATCGAAAGCTGCTGAAGACAAAGTCCAAGGACATATGGAAATATCATCATCGTGGAGCTAATCGCTACGCCTTGAGAATCACCGTTGAAAATGGCCTCGTGGTTGGGTGGGACAAGAAGGCATGAATATGAGTATCTCAACCGCTTCCCCACCGGTCATCATCCTAACTGTAGGTTCAACTCGGACAACACAGGCTATGCCTTCGGCATTTTCATAGCCTGTGTCGGCCCCCTACGCGTTTCGCGCTCCGGCGCCGGTTAACTAGAACTACAAGGGCTATGAAAAAACACCTTCTCGTCTTCACGAACATCGCCTTGGCCGGCGTACTCACCGCATGCGCGCCTCAACCGCCCAAGTGCTCGGACGAAGGAACAACCAAGCTGCTACTGCAACTCTTGGTTGAAAGGCTCGCCGAAGTAACTCATGCTGACAAGGCCACCATTGAGCGCAAGCTTTCCATCATGCTGAAGCGCCCCGGGTTTCGCGGAGGCTCCAACACTGGAGAATGGAGCCATGAAGAAGTCCCCGAAGTTTTCCCCTGAGGTTCGTGAGCGAGCGGTGCGCATGGTGCAAGAGCACCGGGCTGAGTACCCGTCGCAATGGGCGGCCATCGAGTCCATCGCAAGCAAGATCGGCTGCGTGCCGCAGACCCTGCACACCTGGGTCAAGCAGCATGAAGTCGACGCGGGTATGCGCGATGGCGTCACAACAGCAGATGCCCAACGCATCAAGGACCTGGAACGTGAGAACCGCGAGCTGCGCAAAGCCAACGAGATCCTGAAGCTGGCCAGCGCGTTTTTCGCCCAGGCGGAGCTCGACCGCCGCATCAAGTCCTGAAGACCTTCGTCGACCAACACCGCAAGCAGTTTGGGGTCGAGTCGATCTGCCGTGTCTTGCAGATCGCCCCATCCGCGTATTGGCTTCATGCTGCACGTCAGCGGCAACCAGCCTTGCGCTCGCTGCGCACCCAGCGCGATGCGGAGTTGGCGCCGCAGATCCAACGTGTGTGGCACGCCAACTTGCAGGTCTATGGTGCTGACAAGGTCTGGCTTCAGCTCAATCGGGAGGGCGTCAGCGTGGCGCGCTGCACCGTTGAGCGGCTGATGCGTCTGCAAGGCCTGCAGGGTGTGCGTCGAGGCAAGGCGCAGCGCACCACCATTGCTGATCCGAAGGTCCCGTGCCCACTTGATCGCGTCAATCGGCAGTTCCGGGCTGAACGGCCCAATCAGCTATGGGTCTCAGACTTCACCTACGTCTCGACCTGGCAAGGCTGGGTCTATGTGGCCTTCGTCATTGACGTGTTCAGCCGCCGCATCGTGGGTTGGCGCCAGAGCAGTTCCATGCACACCGACTTCGTGCTCGACGCGCTGGAGCAGGCCCTGTACGACCGCAAGCCTTCCGAGGAGGATGGTCTGATTCATCATTCCGACAGGGGCTCGCAATACCTGTCAATTCGCTACAGCGAACGGCTGGCCGAAGCCGGTATCGAGCCCTCAGTGGGCTCCAAGGGCGACAGCTATGACAACGCTCTGGCTGAGACCATCAACGGCTTGTACAAGGCCGAGGTGATCCACCGCCGCGGCCCGTGGAAGACCAAGCAGGCCGTCGAGCTCGCAACGCTGGAATGGGTCTCTTGGTTCAATCACCATCGATTGATGGGGCCGCTGGGCAATGTCCCGCCAGCCGAGTTCGAGGCAAACTACCACCAACAACACGCTGGTCAGGCCGTGACCGCCTGACTTAAACCAACTGGCCTCCGCGAAACCCGGGGCGCTTCAACATTGACGAACTTGCGGTCCTTCAGCTTGGTCTGAGGCTTGTCCGGATCGGGCTGCCCCGTGAAATCCCCCATGACCCCCACCACAAAAGGAATTTCCTTTTGCTCGATGGCATCACCCACCTCCACGTCATACGTCAGTTGAACGCGGGGGGCTCGGACACGCCCCAATCGATCCTGAATGCTGTCTTTCTTGGCCATGACGATCCCTTCTTGAATTCGATTACTGCAAAGCGCCAAACGGGTTGTTGCGTGCTGCGGGACTAGCAGGCTTCACGGGTGCAGTCGGCTTAGCAGTTGACACTGCGGCCGTTTCTGATGCGACGACGTCAGCGCCCCCCGCACTGGCCACCTTGCGGGGCGCTGTACGCGCCTTTGCTTTGGCTGCAGGCGTGACAGGCGTGGCAGCTGTCGGGATCAGAATGGGTTCTCCGAGCGCTTCGCGAATGATGCGTGCAACGCTTTCAGCTTCGCTGCGCGTCGAGCCATTCACCTCATTGACTTTGCGCAATTGCTCCAGTGCCTGAGCACTCACGCGCAGGCCGCTGACGGCCAGAATGCTTTTTGCCGTCACATCGCTGACGTCGCGCTGAAGCACCTCTTCGGCGTCGGAAATGGCGAACCCATACTGCCGTGCATCAAAGTGGATTTGCGCCCTCTTGAGCCAAGGCTGCTTGGAGGCAGGGTCCAGTTTGATGGCCTTGTCAATTTGCTCAAAGGCCTGGTCCACCTGCCCGGCCTTGTGCGCCTTATCTGCAGCGGCAAGGTTTTCAACCACCTTCTCTTGCACCGCCAGTTTCTCTGCCTCCGGATCACGTTTAGGTGCAGTGGAACAGGCCGTCAGTGCGGCCAGCAAAACGATGGTCGCCATGCGAGACACGGCTCGCTGGGCATTCATCCCCTTCATTCGAGTACTCCCTGAATTTCTTTTGTTGGATGCTCGCAGCGGATCAAGCCACCACGGACAGCGCGCATTAAATCGAAATTCATTCTCCTTGCCCGCCCCCATTCGGGGGTGAATTACAGACTCTTTCATCTCGTTTCAAATGATCCCCCTCCATCAGGTGTGGCTCACACATTGATCCTTACATCGAACATAAAATTCGACAACCCGTTTCGCGTACGGGATCAAGAAAATGAACAAAACAATTCAGGGATGGATCCGACCATGCGTCATGGCGGCTTGCACAGCGCTTTCCGCGTGCGCCACCGCACCGCCAACTGTTGCCACCGCACTGAACGGTGGGCAGGAGATGCTGGACACCTCAAGCCCACCCGCATCGCAGGATCAGGGGTGGCTGGGCAGCATGACTGACAAGATGCTGGATGGGTTGGGGCTCAAGAAGCCCGATGTAGCCGACGTACCAGACAGCGCTCTCCCTGACCGACGGATCACTTGGCGCATCGCCGCCAGTTCATCCTTGAATACCACCGCTGATGGCCAGCCCTTGTCTGTGCTGGTCCGCGTATACCGACTGCGTGGCATGGACAGTTTCCTGCAAGCGCCTGCTGATGCATTTGGCGACCTCGACAAAGAAAAGGCGGCCATGGGAGATGAACTCATCAGCGTCAAGGAAGTTCAGGTCCAGCCCGGAAAGCGGTACGAAGCGTCGGAAAAATTTCCACGCGAGATCAAGTTCTTGGGCGTGGTGATGCTCTTCCGAAATCCTGCACCTGGCCGATGGCGCTATGCCTTCAAGGCCAGCACAGTCGAATCAACAGGCCTCTCCATCGGCGCACATGCGTGCGCGATGAGTGTGCAGATTGGCGAGCCACTGAACATGCCTTCCGGCGCCGCTCGCCACGCCGCCGTCGCATGCCCTGAGCGGATGTAAGCCCTCTTTCCTAAGCAAACGATGATCCATTCACAAAAGATTCTTTGGGGTGAGGGGCTGTTCCTGCGCCCTCAACACTTTCAGCAACAAGATGCTTATCACGAGTGGCGTCTGGCTCAGATGACGCGCCTGATCCACCCCTATGCATGGGGCATCAAGCACATCAAGATTGACACCGATGCACTCCAATCTGGCTTGCTGCGCATTCTGGAGATTCAGGCCGTCATGCCAGATGGCGAGTTGTTCAATGCCCCCAGCGAGGATGACCTGCCTCCCGCCATCGCATTGAATGAGCTGTCGAGCACAGACAGCGAAGAGATCTTTCACCTGGCATTGGCCCCGCTGCGTCGTGCAGGCAGCAACATGGCCAATAGCCAGGATGAAGCGGACACAGCCGTTCGCTACTATCACCACCACCAACAGGTAGCAGACCTCTTCACAGCATCCGTCACCGCAGAACTCACCACACTCAAAAAATCCGCGAAGGTGCTCTCCCATGGCGAGCCCCGATCTCATCTGATCAGTATGCCGGCCTTGAAACTCAAGCGTAGCTCTACAGGAGGCTACGAGCTTGACGGTCGGTTTATCCCGCCCACGCTTCAGATCCAATCATCGCCTGCACTCTTCTTGTATTTACGCCGACTGCTGGATGTCCTGCAAGCGAAGGTCGATGCGCTGTACGGCATGCACCGAGAGCCCAGCAAGAACATCATCGAGTTTCGCTCGGGGGATGTGGCATCGTTTTGGTTGCTGCACACGGCCAGCACGGCCTTTGCAGGACTGTCACACTTGGCGCGCCATGCCAGTTTGCACCCGGAGCGTCTGTTCGAAAAGTTGCTGGAGCTGGCCGGTGCCTTGATGACGTTCTCGAAGAACTACTCGTTAGCAGATTTGCCAACCTACGAGCACGCGAATCCAGGGCCGGCCTTCACCAAACTGGACCAGATCGTGCGCGAACTGCTGGAGACGGTGATCTCCACGCGCTACTTCTCCATCGCACTTCAAGAGAAGGTGCCGTCATTCCATGCAGGTCGGCTGGCGTCCGATCAAATTTCAGGGACCACGCAGTTCTTCCTGGGTGTCTCAGCATCCATACCGCCCGCCGAATTGGTCGAGATCGTGCCTCAACGCTTCAAGGTCGGTGCGCCGGATGACGTGGACAAGTTGGTGCTGTCCGCCATGCCTGGTGTGCGTCTCGTGCATGCGCCACAGGTTCCCGCGGCTGTGCCTGTTCGTCCTGGCTGTTACTACTTCGCCCTGGAGCAGCGAGGTCACCTTTACGAGCGCATGCTGCAAGCCCAGGCCGTGACCGTTTATGTGCCCTCCGGCATCCAGGACTTGGGGCTGGAGTTGATTGCCATCACTGCTTGATCGGACTTCATGATGCATTCCACACACGAGAGCCCAAGCCTTTTCGACCGGTCTCACGTCACAGGCCAGCCAGCGCACGAGCAGAATCGTGGCTACAGCAGTAGCTTGCTTGATCTGATGTACGACGGCTTCTACCTTCTGTTTTTGCTCCGCGCCAAGCACGCTCCGCTGGATGGCGACGTCTTCAGAGATCGCATCAAGCAGTTCTTGACCTCGTTTGAGCGAGGCGCAACGAGGTTGAACGCATCGGCCGAAGATGTCTACGCTTGCAAGTACGCGTTTTGCGCCACGATAGACGAAGCCATCCTCACGTCGAGCTTCAAGGTTCGGGACGCATGGCAACGCCTCCCCTTGCAAGTGCAGTTCTTTGGTGATCAGCTGGCCGGCGAGTTGTTCTTTGACAAGCTCGAAGCATTGCGCAGGGAGGGTGCACCGCGCGTGCAAGCCATGGAAGTCTTTCACATGTGCCTGCTGCTGGGCTTTCAAGGCAAGTACCTGATGGAAGGCTCGGAGAAGCTCGGCTACCTCACTGCGCGCGTGGGTGACGAGATTGCACGCATCAAAGGTCACGGCGCCGGATTCGCACCACATTGGGCGGCACCAGACCGAGTTCGACATCGATTGCGCAGCGAAGTCCCTCTTTGGGCCATCGCATCGATCATGGCCTTACTCGGCCTGACAGCCTTCCTGGGCCTGAATTGGCAGCTCACACGCTTCACCCGAGAGCGGTTGAGCGAACCACATCACATCGTCCAGATGGCACCGCAGGTTGCCAACATCACGATCACACTTCCCTGAGTGGGCGCGGCGTGCGAGGCCACTCAGTCTTTCGCGCGCTCATCTCCCAGGAGCGAGCGCAACTGCGCCACCCGTTCGCCAATTTTGATCTCCAGCCCTCGCGCTACGGGCTGATAGAAGGCTTGCGCAGGCATGCCGTCCGGAAAATACCGCTCGCCCGCAGCCACTGCATCGGGCTCGTCATGGGCATAGCGATAGCCATCGCCGTGGCCCAACTCTTTCATGAGCTTGGTGGGCGCATTGCGCAAATGCATGGGCACCGGTCGGGTCACGTCTTGCTTGACCCATGCCCGCACGGCCTTGTACGCGGTGTAAACCGCATTGCTCTTGGGGGCGACGGCCAGATACACGACGCACTGCGCCAAGGCGAGTTCACCTTCTGGCGAACCCAGTCGTTCATAGGTTTCGGCGGCATCCAGCGCCAGCCGCAACGCCCGCGGATCGGCCAAACCGATGTCTTCGCTGGCCATGCGGATCAGTCTGCGCACGATGTAGCGCGGATCCACGCCGCCATCAATCATGCGCACAAACCAGTACAAAGCCGCATCAGGATCGGAGCCCCGGACTGACTTGTGCAGGGCCGAGATGGTGTCGTAGAACTGGTCACCGCCCTTGTCGTACCTGCGAAGCTGTTCACCCAATGACTTTTCGAGTGCGGCCTCATCGATCAGGTCCCGCCCTTTGAGCATGGCGGAAAGGGTTTCGTAGGTGTTGAGCACGCGACGCGCATCCCCGTCGGCATACGCGATCAAACGCGTTTGGGCTGCGGGCGTGAGGGCCGGACCAGCGAGAGCCGCACGCCCGCGATCCAGCAGGGTGCTCATGGCGACATCATCCATGGCGCGCAACACGTGGACCGTGGCACGCGACAACAGCGCGGCATTGACTTCAAACGAGGGGTTCTCCGTCGTGGCGCCGATGAATGTGAACAGTCCTGACTCCACGTGAGGCAAGAATGCGTCTTGCTGAGCCTTGTTGAACCGATGCACCTCGTCGACGAACACGATGGTGCGACGGCCTAAGCGTTGCGCCGCCTGCGCCTGCTCCACCGCTTCGCGAATGTCTTTGACGCCCCCCAGTACGGCCGAGATGGCCAGGAACTGCGCGTCAAAAGCGTGGGCCATGAGGCGCGCGAGGGTGGTCTTACCAACACCCGGCGGCCCCCACAGAATCATGGAATGGGGCTGACCAGACTCGAACGCCACGCGCAAAGGCTGCCCGGGCCCCAAGAGGTGGTCTTGCCCAACAACCTCGTCCAAGGTACGAGGCCTCAATCGCTCGGCCAAAGGTACACCCACGGCGACACGCCCAGCAGGTGACGCTGACGTGGCAACGTCGCCCCCAGACAGATCAAGCGACAAACTCTCTTGTGTGCTCATGGGGAAATTGTCGCAGGTGTGACATCAGCCCATGCGCCCCGTGCCGCAACGGGGATCGCTCCAGATGGCATGCCCCCCCCCCCTAGACAAACCCTAATGGACGTGCCACAATCATTCATTCCCTGAAATTGCAGGGAATTTTCGTTCATCCCCTCTGACCTTTTTCAAGCCGGGCAACACCGTCGGGTGCTTTGCCAAGAGCGTGTCTTGAGTTCCGGTTGGCGGCGATGCCGTCGCTTTCAAACCGACTCACCGTGATCCTTCGAGCGCTGCGCGCGCCTGTCACGAAGTACGGACACGAATCCATAGCGACCCCACTTGGGGCTGGTCGACTGATCTGCGTATCAGCGTCATGGCCCCTGCAAGTCATTTGTCTTTGACTGACAAGTGGCTGAGCTTTGCATTGCTTGAAAGAAGTTCATGTCGAATCCAACACCTATTCAATCTGGTGAATCCCAGCTGGACGCCTTGGCACGCCGCATCGAAGCCGAGGCTTTTGATTGCGAAGCAGCCGAAACCGGTGAGCCCACGCAAGTGCACGCTGGCGGCCCCACGTTTACCGACCTGGGCCTGAGCGCACCGCTGTGCGCAGCCTTGTCCGAGTCGGGCTACACCCAACCCACCACCGTGCAGATTCAGGCCATCCCGGCCGCCATGCAAGGTGCTGACCTGCGTGTGGCATCCAGCACCGGTAGCGGCAAGACCGCCGCCTTCATGCTGCCCGCACTGGAGCGCATCATCGCCGCACGCGGCGACAACTCCAAGCGCCGCGAAAAGGGCAAGGTGCACGGCCCCCGCGTGCTGGTGCTCGCACCCACCCGTGAATTGGCCATGCAGGTAGCCAAGTCCGCCAGCACCTACGGTCGCCACATGCAAGGTCTGCGCGTGGCCACCGTGGTCGGCGGCGTGCCCTACGCTTACCAGCTCAAGGCTCTGAAGGGCCCGCTGGACGTGCTGATTGCCACACCTGGCCGCTTGCTGGATCACCTCAACACGGGCGCCGCTGTGCTGAGCAACCTGGAAGTGCTGGTGCTGGACGAGGCTGACCGCATGCTGGACATGGGCTTCATCGACGACATCGAAGCCATTGCCGACCAGACCCCTGCAGAACGCCAGACCTTGATGTTCAGCGCGACTTTCGCCGGTCACGTGGGCCAACTGGCCCAACGCATGACGCGCGATGCCGTGAGCATTGAAGTGGCGTCGCACACCGACAGCCACGACAACATCGAACAGCGTCTGCACCTGGCCGACACCCTGGCGCACAAGAACATGCTGCTGGACCGCCTGCTGGAAGACCGCGCACTGGACCAAGCCGTGATCTTCACTGCCACCCAGCGCGACGCCGACATCCTGGCCGACCGTCTGGCGGACGTGGGTCATGCTGTGGCCGCCCTGCACGGCGGCATGCCGCAAGGTCGTCGCAACCGCGTGTTGCAAGCCCTGCGCAACCGTCAACTGCGCGTGCTGGTGGCCACCGATGTGGCTGCTCGCGGCATCGACGTGCCCACCATCACCCACGTGATCAACTACGGCATGCCCATGAAGGCCGAAGACTACGTGCACCGCATTGGTCGCACGGGTCGCGCCGGTCGCAGCGGTCTGGCCATCACCTTGGCAGAGCGTCGCGACATCCCCATGGTGCGTCGCATCGAGCGCTTCACCACCCAACGCATCCCTGAGTCGGTGATCGAAGGCCTGGAGCCGAAGCTCAAGACCTTCGCCGACAAGGCTGCCCGCATGGGCGGCAAGTCGATGTCGGCCCACCGCGGCCGCGACGACCGCGCACCACGCTTTGGTGGTGAGCGTGGCGATCGCGGTGGTTTCGGTGATCGTGAGCGCCCACGCTTCGAAGGCAACCGCGAAGGCGGCTTTGGCGGTGGTCGTCGCGAGTTCCAGGGCGATCGCAATGAGCGTTTTGGTGGCGAAGAGCGTCGTTTCAGCGGAGACCGCGGCGGCTTTGGCGACCGTGGTGACCGTGGTCAGGATGGCGGCCATCGTGTGGTGCACAAGGCTGGCTTCAAGCCTGCTGGTTTTGGCGAACAGCGCAAGCCGTTCGGTGGCCACGAGCAACGCAGCTTCGAACACCGCGCGCCTCAGGATCGCTCGTTTGCCGACCGTGGCGCCCGTGGCAGCCGCCCGTTTGACGATCGCAACGATTTCGGCGGTGATCGCAACACCAGCGAGCGCCCTCAAGGCGACCGTGGCTTCGGCGGCGAGCGCAGCTTCGGTGATCGTCCGCACGGCAAGCCGTTTGGCGGCAAACCCGCTCACGGCAAGTCCTTCGGCGAAAAGTCGTTTGGCGGCGAGCGCAGCTTTGGTGACAAGCCCTTTGGCGGCAAGCCTTTCGGCAGCAAGCCCGGCTTCAAGTCGGGCGGCAAGCCCGGTGGCTTTGGCGGCAAGCGTCCTGGCTTCGGCAAACGCGAAGGCTGATGCCCGCTGAGCTTGGTGCCCACGCACCAAGCAAAACGCCAGATCCGCAACGAACGGATCTGGCGTGCTCTCAAATCAAGTCAGGTTGACAGCCCTGTTGGTTCCAACCAAAGGGAGATGCCTTGCGCATCAAGGCTGTTTGAGCACGTCGGCGCCCGCTGGCGGCACAAACTGAAACCGAGACGCCGGCAAGGCGGCCTTGGTATCGAATTGCATGAAGTCCAGCCGTGAGCGCTGGCCAAACCCATCCAGGATTTCCAACGCGGCCAACTGGCCCTGGCGGAATCCGACCCGCATGGACTGGAACTGCCCCTCTTTGTGACGCGGCAAGGCTTCCACCCATTCCAGAGACATCGTTGCCTGTTGAGGCATCGGGGCCGCGGACGCCGCACCTGATGAAGACGCAGCCACATTCTTGAGGGTGAAGTCCTTGTCCAGCGCCCCTCCGGCCAGCACGGCCGCGGGTGTGGCCCCCAGGGCATCACTCATGGGACGGACCGTGACCTGATTGAGGTCCACGTCGTACAACCAGACCTGCTTGCCATCCCCAACGATGACCTGCTCTGTCGGAGTGGCGTACGTGAAGCGGAACCGGTTGGGACGCTGGAATTCAAGAGCCCCCTGCGATTTACGCACCCGCTTGCCATCCGGAGACGTGACGGTTTGGGTAAAGGCTGCTCGTCCGCTTTGTACGTCTTTGACAAATTGGCGCAAGCTGCCCACCGCATCGGCATGTGCCGCCACAGCCCATCCGGACAACGCAACGGCCATGGCCACCCGGCGCAGATTCAAGTTCAACATCAGATTGCTTTCATCAAGCGTCCCACGGTGCCGCGGTGGCACCGCCCTCCCCGCCGCGAGCAGGGACAATGATTTCGCGGTTGCCATTGGTCGACATGGACGACACCAGTCCGGACTTCTCCATCTGCTCCAGCAACCGGGCCGCACGGTTATAGCCAATGCGCAGATGGCGCTGAACCAGCGAGATCGATGCTTTGCGATGCTGCAACACGATGGAGACAGCGTTGTCGTACATCGGGTCTTGCTCGCCCTCGCTGCCCCCCGCTGGTGAACCGTCCAGGTTGCTGCCTTCATCAGACAGGCTGCCACCTTCCAAAATGCCTTCGATGTAGTTGGGCTCACCCTGGGTCTTGAGGTATTCGACCACGCGATGCACCTCGTCATCCGACACAAAGGCGCCGTGCACCCGCGTTGGCAGGCCCGTACCCGGTGCCAGGTACAGCATGTCACCTTGCCCCAGCAAGGCCTCTGCCCCCATCTGGTCCAAGATCGTGCGGCTGTCGATCTTGCTGGACACCTGGAATGAAATCCGCGTGGGGATGTTGGCCTTGATCAGGCCCGTGATGACGTCCACCGAGGGACGCTGCGTGGCCAGTATCAAGTGAATGCCAGCGGCACGCGCCTTTTGCGCCAGACGTGCAATCAACTCTTCGATCTTCTTGCCGACCACCATCATCAGGTCGGCCAACTCGTCGATCACGATGACGATGTGCGGCAGTCGGTCGAGCGGCTCGGGCTCGTCCGGCGTCAGGCTGAACGGATTCGGGATGAGCTCGCCACGGGACTTGGCATCGTCCATTTTCTTGTTGTAGCCCGCCAAGTTGCGCACACCCATCTTGGACATGAGCTTGTAGCGTCGCTCCATTTCGCCGACCGCCCAGTTCAGCGCGTTGCCAGCCTGCTTCATGTCGGTCACCACCGGACACAGCAGGTGCGGGATGCCTTCGTAGACGCTCATTTCCAGCATCTTCGGGTCGATCAGAATCAGACGAACATCCCGTGCCTCAGCCTTGTACAGCAGGCTGAGGATGGTGGCATTGATGCCCACCGACTTACCAGAGCCGGTGGTGCCGGCGACCAGACAGTGCGGCATCTTGGCCAGATCAGCCACCACAGGAGCGCCGACGATGTCCTTGCCCAGACCGATGGTCAGCATGGACTGCGCCTCGTGGTAGATCTGAGAGCCCAGGATCTCGGTCAAGCGAATCATCTGGCGCTTGGCGTTGGGCAACTCCAGCGCCATCAGGTTCTTACCAGGAATGGTTTCGACCACGCGGATGGACACCAGCGACAAGGAACGAGCCAGATCTTTGGCCAGATTGACGATCTGCGAGCCTTTGACCCCGGTGGCAGGCTCAATCTCATAGCGCGTGATGACCGGGCCAGGCGACGCCGCCACCACACGCACATCCACGCCGAAATCCTTGAGCTTCTTCTCGATGAGGCGCGACGTCATCTCCAGCGACTCGGCCGTCACCGTTTCCATGCGACCGGGCGCGGCATCCAGCAGGTCAATCTGAGGCAGCTTGTTATCCCCCATTTCAACAAATAAGGGTTTCTGCTTTTCCTTGACCACGCGCTCGGACTTGGGCACCTCGATCACCGGTTGCTCGATGATGAGCGGCACGGGCTCAGCCGGCAGCTCATGACGCACCTCCTCGACCACCCGCTCACGCTCAATGGCGGCCTGCTCCCCAATGCGGATGTCTTGCTCGACCTCGCGCTGGGCTTCGCGCTTTTGACGCAGTCGATCGGTCAACTCCCCGATTTTCTCGGCCACATCCAACCAGGAGAAACGAAAGGCCATGGCGGTGCCGACCACCAACAAAGCGATCCACAACACGCCAGATCCATTGAATCCCAGCCAATGCATGCCCAGCTGACCCAAGGCCATGCCCAACACGCCGCCAGCATGTTCCCCTGGCACGGCCAGTTCATTCCGATAAAGACGCGACCATTCCAGCGCGCAACTGGCCGCAACCAGCACCACCACGCCCAACCAGAAGCGCCAAGACGTCAGGCTGCGCTCATGCGGCACCACCGGCGACGCACCCGACACCGACACGCTCGCCCCGGTGTCACGTCGCAGCCAACGGGCCAAGGCGCCCAACCACACACGCAAGCCGATGAGCAGCAACCACCATGCCGAACGACCGAACAGCATCATGGCAATGTCAGCCCCATAGGCCCCCAGTTGCCCCGCCCAGTTCCGGGGCTCAGTGTTCTGCCCAGAGGTGGTGAATGCAGGATCGAGCGGACTGTGACTGATCATGGCCAGCAACGCCAAGACCCACAGCACGCCACTGATGAAGAGTGCGACCTGAAATCGAAACGTGTTTTCCAGAGGTTCAACAGGCCCCGCTGCCGGCACGGCCGCCTGCCTGTGGAATCGCCCACCCATGCGCGTCGTCACAGCCGGACTGTCGGAATGAAGGGATCCGAGAGGAAATGTCATGTCGTCATTTTGATGGCAATTTTTGCCTTGGCTCGACGTGGCCCCACAAAGTAAAACGCCCCTGAAGAGGGGCGGTTTACAGGTGCGAACAAAAAAGATCAGGCCGTCGATGCCAACCGTTCCTTGAGCACCACGCTGCCGGTTTCCTGCGTCTCGATCAAGCCACGCTCTTCAAGGTCCTTCATGACACGGCTGACCATCTCACGTGACGCACCGACATGCTTGGCCAGATCTTGGCGAGAAACCTTGCCGCGAATGACCTTTTCTCCCGCATCCTCATCTGCCATGTCCAGCAAGGCACGGGCCACACGACCATACACATCCAGCAAGGCCAAGGACTCGATCTGACGATCGGCTGCGCGCAAACGCTGGACCATGCCACGCAAGATGGCGTAGGCCAGAGAGGAGTTTTCGGGCAGGCAGCGCGCAAACTCGGGGCGCCCCAAGACCAGAACGTCAGTTTGCACCTCGGCACGAACAGTCGCAGAATGCGGCTCGTTATCGATCAGGCTCATCTCGCCGAGATAGTCGCCAGCCTCCAGCACAGCCAGAATCACCTCACGACCACGCTCATCTGCTGCCACCACACGCGCACGCCCAGTCAACAGAATGAACAGTGCATTGGTCTTGCGGCCTTTCTCAACAATCAACTCACCACGACGGTAGCGACGCTTGACCACGCCCTCGGCCACGGACTCGGCTTGGGCCGGCGTCAGCATCGAGAACAGCGGAACGCGCCGGATCAGATCAAGATTGGACAACATGGCCATGTGGGGTGCTCCTCGTGAGTGAAGACTGAATTTTTCTGAGTCTGTCGGTTCCACACACCTTAAAACAGGTCTTTTTGACCCGCACAGGAGTGTGACAAACAGGCTGTCTCTACAATTTTCGGCTGTGTACCGGAAATATTTAGCACTTTAACGAGTGGACGTTAATCGGCATACCAGAACTTGCCCCCGGTTCGCCGCACAGTTTGCATCCAGTCGACATCAACATCTCGAAAGGCCTCATTCATGAGCACGCCCCAACATAGCCAGGTTCTGATCCTGGGCTCCGGCCCCGCAGGCTACACCGCTGGCATCTATGCTGCCCGCGCCAACCTGAAGCCCACCCTTGTCACTGGCATGGCCCAAGGCGGCCAATTGATGACCACCACCGAAGTGGACAACTGGCCGGCAGACGTGCATGGTGTCCAGGGCCCCGATCTGATGCAACGTTTTCAGCAGCATGCGGAGCGTTTCCAGACCAGCATGGTGTTTGATCACATCAATGAAGTGGACCTGTCCAAGCGCCCCTTCACACTGAAAGGTGACGCCGGCACCTACACGACCGACACCCTGATCATCGCCACCGGCGCATCGGCCAAATACCTGGGTCTGCCGTCCGAAGAGGCGTTCATGGGCCGCGGTGTGAGCGGCTGCGCCACCTGTGACGGCTTCTTCTACCGCGACCAGGTGGTTTGCGTGGTGGGCGGGGGCAACACGGCTGTGGAAGAGGCGCTGTACCTGTCGAACATCGCCAGCAAGGTTCACCTGATCCACCGCCGCGACAAGTTCCGCGCCGAACCCATCATGAACGACAAGGTCATGGAGAAGGTGGCCGCCGGCAAGATCGAGTTGCACCTGTTCAACGTGCTGGACGAAGTGCTGGGCGACCAGAGCGGTGTCACCGGCGTACGCCTGAAAAACGTCAACGACGGCAGCACCAAGGAATTGGAATTGAAGGGCTGCTTCATTGCCATCGGCCACTCGCCCAACACCGATATCTTCAAGGGCCAACTGGACATGAAGGACGGCTACATCGTGACCCGTGGTGGCAACAATGGCTTTGCCACCATGACGAGTGTGCCCGGCGTGTTTGCTGCGGGCGACGTGCAGGATCACGTGTACCGTCAAGCCATTACCAGCGCCGGCACGGGCTGCATGGCCGCCCTCGACGCTCAGCGCTTCCTGGAGCAGGAACAAGGCTGACCGGACTTTCGCGAGATTCGCGCGACAAGCTTTGCCAAGTTGCCAGAATCTCGCTATAATCTCGGTTTTTGCAAAATTCGTCCCGGAGTGGATGCGTCAAGCTACTTGATGCGGATGCTTCCGGAAGGGTGCTTCAACAGGGCCGAAGCCAGCAATGGCGTCAACGCCCCCTGCTCTGGGCATCGATCGCAACATAAGCGCAATACAGCGAACGGAGAAGCGTCATGGCACGCGTCTGTCAAGTCACGGGCAAGGGCCCGATGTCCGGGAACAATGTTTCCCACGCCAACAACAAGACCAAGCGTCGTTTCCTGCCCAACCTGCAGTACCGTCGTTTCTGGGTCGA
>NZ_JBLIZW010000052.1:0-11402 GCF_048860245.1 Aquabacterium sp.
ACCCCAATTGCGCCACTACAAAGCATTCATGCAGTTGCCACTACAAAACTTCCGCAAAAATGTGCATAAGTCGTTGATTCACATGGAAGCGGCTTCACCAAAAACGCGAAATCGGCATTTTGGTGTCGAACTCGGGCGCACCGACCCCCCCTTGGGCCAGTCGGTCGCTGAATTGGTCAATCGTCTGGCGCAGCGTGCGTCCATCGACATCGCGTACCAGAGTGGTCTGGTAGCCCAGCGACTTGAAGGTGTCGGCCATCAATTGCGCGTCATTGCCCGCGTTACGCAGGGCCGGCCACTGGGCGTAGCGTTGGTTGCCGATGACCAGGGCCCATTTCGGGGCCCTGTCGTAGTCAAAGCCGACAGCGGCCTGCGCACCCACCATGCTCAGCAGGGTGCTGTATCCAGCCATGCGAGCCATGCCGTGCAAGGCCTCGCGGCGGGTTGCTCGGGGTGAGGTCATGGTGCCTCCTGCACGCGCGTGGCCGACAAGACCACTGGGCTGTTGCGCAAGGCGGCCAAGACGCGGTCCAGCTGGTCCGCCGCAACGTGGACCTGATAGACCTGCTGTGCATCGGGCCCTTCCACGATCTGCAGGTGGTGCAGGCTCAGCAAATCATTGACCTGCTGCATCGTGGCGTCGGGTTGCAGATGCAAGGCGATGCGTGCGCTGGCGCCAGACGTGCCCGAGCGATAAATGGGTGCTTCGGCTTGAGGTGAGGCGGGTTCAGCCATGTCTTGCACGTCGTTCAAGCGATGTGTTTGCACGCCTAAACCTACTGCCAATGCCGCCATGGCCGCAGTGGCCAGTCCCATCGTGCTGGGGCGCTGCAACCAGGCCACCAGGGCGTGCAACCACGCGGGGGCAGCCGAGCCGTGCGAGCTCACGGCGTGCGGCAGATGGGCCATCACCTCGTCAAAGCTCATCACGGCCGGTCGGTCGGCTTCCCGTTGATGCAGGACCTCTCGGGTCAGTCTCGTCAATGTATGGGCCTGGTCCAGGTCGGCCTGCCACGTCGGGTGTTGTTGCAGGACCGTGGCCAGCCACTGTGCCTCGTCGGCTGGTAAACGGCCACAAGCGTGCAAGGTACAAGCGGCCAGAAAGCGTTGTCGTGTGTCCATCTGTTCACCTTGCAGTGGGTGCGGCCAGTCGCAGCAACGCGCCAACGCATTCGCGCATCTTGTCACCCGCGCGGGCCACCCACTTGCGCAACTGCTCTTCATTGCAAGGGGGGCGTTCGGGGTGCTGTGCGTTGAAAAGGTCGGCCAGTTCGCGATGGCTCAACTCGCTGTCGAGGGCCAGTTCATACACTTGCCGGTATGGCACCCGCCCGTCTGTGGGCAGCCGGTCCAGGCAGTTGGCCACGACATGGCGAATCTGGCTGGCATGGACCACCTGCTCGGGGCCGGGCATCGGGCAGGCAGCGGTGTCCATCCAGTCGGCGTCATCGTCGGACCAGTCATCCCCATGTGTGCGGTTGCCGTGAAACTTCGAGGGTTGAATCCAGCGGGTGGCCGATGCTTCTTTGCGTGCCACGGTCCGCGCACAGTTCAGGGCAATGCCTTTGACCCAGGCCATGACCGGGCCTTGCTGCCCGTCATAGCGGGCAGCAGACAAAAACACCTGGTTCCAAGACTCTTGTACGGCGGCGCGGCACAGGTCCGGACGCAGCATGAGGGCATGGGACACCGTGCGCTCCAGCGGACGCCGAACGGCGTCATAGAACGCGCGTTGCGCCTGGCGAGTGGCCTGATCCGGGCTCTGCCCCAGCGCAAACTGCTTGAGCAAGCGGCACAGCTCATCGTTGGGCAAGTCGTTCATGGTGGGCACCGTGCGTGTGGATGGCGTCAGTGTGTCGTGGCCGGTGGCGTGTCGTGCTTGTCCGCTTGGGGCTGGGCCAGTTTCTGCAGATCCAGCGTGACCAATTCTGGCAGGCGAATCGCGTTGATCATCAGGGTGCGTGCCTCGGCCAGTGCGCGCACGCAACGCAGCAAGATGCTGGACCAGCAACTCACAGGCTCCAGCAGCAGTTGGATGCTGAGGTGCACGCGGTTGTGCACGCTGTACGCTTTGACCAGCTTGCTGCGACGATTCACAAAGTCCACGGCTTGCATCACCTCCGTGCGCTCTTGCGCCGAGTCCCACTCCCAGACGAAGGGCACAACCAAACGCCCCCACTGAGGGTCCGCCGAGTCAAGGCACAGCAAATACGCCAGACCCTCACAGCGGAAGACGACGTCGCCATCGTCGTCGATCTCCCCCTTGAAACCTTCGCGGTCGAGGTAGTCGCAAATCTGCCGTGCGGTGTCAGAGGTGTGAGTCGGCAGGGTGGGGATGGACAAGGTGTGCATCAGCAAGCTCCTTTGAACGAGGCAGCCGACGGCCGCCCATGTTCACGATTTGCTTGCTGCGCCTGAAAGCGGACAACTATTTTTGAAACTGCGTGCCGGCGCTTGAATCACTTGCACTTGTAGGCAGTGCCGACCCACTCGTTGGTCATGCTGGTGCCCATCTGGGTCCACACCACATGAGTGGCCCCTTGCTCGACGGCGCTGTTCATCGCTTGTGCCTTGGCATTCTTAGAGCCAATGGACGCGCTCAAACCCACGAAGATGGCGTCGCTGCCATTGACGGGGCTGAGCTTTTTGCAACCGCGGACTTGATCCACGGACACCTCTTGAATCTTGTTGGGCGTCATCGTGGTGCACGCAGGCAGCGCGGCGGCAAAGGCAAGAACGAAACTGAGGGGCCAAAACTTGTTCATGGTTTTACTTTCTGCTGAAGGCCTGTGAATCATGGGCGATGGGGCCTGAGAGGAGGCCCCATTCTGGGAAAGTCATTCGATGACCGCATCATCCATTTGGATGATTTGCCGCAGAGGTGCTGTCCAAGACCCCGGTGGGCATGCTCGATGCATGTCTTTTGCTACGAGCCACCGAAAGCGGACAACTTTTTAGGTGTTGCGCAGGCACCCCGTTGATTCTTGCGGCCCGCGTTACGGCATACGATTCACATTCTGGAAATGCCCTGAAACGTTTGCATCATCCATGTGGATGATTTGCCTTCTCGGAGATCACGGCCGATGCAGTTGGATGACGCCTTGTGGGATGACCTGATTGGTGATCTCTACGATGCCGTCTTGCAGCCCGAGCAATTGGGCTCGGCGGTGCGGCGGTTTGAGTCCGTGGTGCAGTCAGACGGTTGCCATCTGTTCGCCACGGATGCGCAGATGAATCCACTGCTGCATGTGTGGACCCTGGACTGGGCTGACGAGCAAGCGATCTCGGCGGACTATTACGCCCATTACATTCACCTGGATCCACGCCGAGCCCACATGTTGAACACCCGGGTGGGCGAGGCGCTGCAATGCAGCCAGATCTATGACGAACGCTATGTCCAGCGCAGCGAGTTTTATCAGGACTGCCTGATTGCGTCGGGCGGGCGCTACGTCGCGGGGGGCAAGGTGCTGGAGCACTTGGGCATGGTGGGGTTCGCGGCGTTCAACCGTACCCAGGGGCGTCCTGATTTCAATGTGCAGGAGATGGCGGCGATTCGCCGGTACACGCCCCATTTGGCCCGTGCAGTTCGGATGCTGGCGGAACGGCAGCAATTGCATCTGCAGGCCGTGGCCAATGAGGAAGGGTTGTCGGCGCAGCGCATCGGCGTCATCGCCTTGGCCGCCACTGGGCGTGTGTTGTATGCCAATGCGTGCGGTGAACGGCAGATCAGCGAACTGGGCCAGCTGCGCGGGGCACTTTTGCAGTTGGAGCCGACCATCCAGTCAGCTGTGGCAGCGGCACATGCCACGCAGCAGCCACAGTCTTTGCAATGGCTGGGGCGGGTGCAGCAGCGTATGGCTGTTCAGATTTGGTCGGCACCGCGATCAGGGCGGGAGCGTTGGTTGCAAACCATGCTTCCCGGAACCTCCGGGGTGCACACCTTGTTGCTGATTCGACCGCTGGGCGAGTCAGCCGCAGTGACAGCGTCCATGCTGATGCAAGTGTTTGCCTTGACCGCAGCCGAAGCGCGCTTGGCCCAAGCCTTGGTCGGAGGCGCCACGCTGGACGACTGTGCACAACGCTTTTGCGTCAGCATCAACACCGTCCGCACCCAGCTGCGGGGCGTCTTGGGCAAGACGGGATGCAAGCGGCAGGCGGATTTGGTTCGCCTGTTGATGGGCATGTCGAGTGTGCTGACATAGTCCAGCTTGCGGCTTGGGGGTATGCTCAACTCCATGCCCAGCTACGCTCACTCCATCACCTCCCGCCTCCCCCAAGTCGGTACCACCATTTTTTCGGTGATGTCGGCGCTGGCGCAGCAGCATCAGGCCGTCAACCTGTCACAGGGTTTCCCGGACTTTGACGCCCCCGCCGAATTACTGTCACTGCTCGATCAGCACGCCAAAGCTGGCCATAACCAATACGCCCCCATGACCGGGGTTCCCGCATTGAGAGAAGCGATCGCAGCCAAAGTGAATGCACTGTACGGGGCGCAGTACGACGTCGAGGCCGAGGTCACTGTCACCGCAGGGGCCACGCAGGCGCTGTTCACGGCGGTGGCCGCCATGGTGCACCCTGGCGACGAAGTCATCGTCTTCACTCCGGTGTATGACAGCTATGGCCCCTCGATCGAGCTGCAGGGTGGCAAGGTGGTCTACGCACACCTGACCTTGCCGGACTACAAACCGGACTGGGACGAGGTGGCGCGCCTGATCACGCCGCGCACGCGCATGATCATGCTCAACACGCCCCACAACCCGACGGGCACCGTCTGGACGGCCGAAGACATGCAGCGCCTGATCGCGCTGGTTCGGGACACAGACATCGTGCTGGTCAGCGATGAGGTCTACGAGCACATGGTGTTTGACCAGGCTCGGCATGAAAGCGTCATGCGCTACCCCGAACTGGCTGAACGCAGCTTTGTCGTCTCCAGCTTTGGCAAGACTTATCACATCACCGGCTGGAAGGTGGCCTATTGCCTGGCCCCGCGTGAACTGATGGCCGAGTTTCGCAAGGCGCATCAGTTCATCGTGTTCACCGTGCACGCGCCGTCGCAATACGCCTTGGCCGACTTCATGAAGCGGCCCGGCTGGTACGAGCAACTCAAGGCCTTGTACCAGGGCAAGCGCGACATCTTCCGGCAAGCCTTGTCAGGCTCCCGGTTTGAGCTTTTGCCGTGTCAGGGCACCTATTTCCAGTGCGTCAAATATGGCGCCATCAGCGACGAGGGGGACCGTGCCTTTGTCGAACGCCTGACGCGCGAGCAGGGTGTGGCCGCCATCCCGGTGTCAGCGTTTTACCCGCAGGGGGACGATCACGGCGTGATTCGTTTCTGCTTTGCCAAATCCGCCGCGACCTTGGAGAAGGCGCTGGAGCGGCTCATCAAACTCTGATGCGGTGACTGTGTCACCCCGGTCACCGTTGTTGCGCGGCTCAGGGGGGCAACTCGGCCTGATCTGCCAGGACTGAGTTCAGTCGGCAAATAGCCGGGCGGCGTGCAGCCCCAGACCGGTGGCCACCGATGCCAGGCGGTCGCCGCGCACGGCGCGTGCTGCAGGGAAGGCGGCTTCCAGCTGATCGGTCAGCATCTTCAGGCCGGTCGAGCCGCCCGTGAAATACAGCGCACGGATGTCGCTGGCCCGGACGCCCGCTTGCTGCACGGTTTCTTTCGCGCACGCCACGATGCGGGCCAGGTCATCACGCAAGGCCTGCTCGGTCTGGTCGGCGCTGAGGTGGGCACGCAAGCCAGCCTCGATGAGGTCCAGCGCAATGTCGGCTTCGCCACCGCTGGCCACGGCGATTTTCGCCGCCTCAGCCTCGCCCACCAGTGCGTGTCCCAGGCGTTGCTGCACCACCTTCATCAGACGCTGGTGGTGCACCGGCTCCCCGTAAAAGTCGATCATGCTGCGCAGCTCGGCCACGCGTTGCGGCTGGTACACCGTGTTGATCAAATGCCAGGTGGTCAGGTCAAAGTAGACCCGGCTGGGCACCGGGCGCGGTGCCTGCCCCTGGATGCTGGGGCCGAACGCACCAAAGCCCAGCGGTGGCATCACGCTGGCCAGTGACACCCGGCGGTCAAAGTCGGTGCCGGCGATGTGCACGCCGTGGTTGGCCAGAATGTCATCGCGGCGTTCCAGTCGCTCGCGGCGCTCGGGGCCGACGCGCACCACCGAAAAGTCCGAGGTGCCGCCGCCAATGTCGGCCACCAGCACCAACTCTTCTTCGCGGGTGTGTTGCTCGTAATCGAAGGCGGCTGCGATCGGTTCAAACTGAAAAGCAATCTCCTCAAACCCCACGGCGCGCGCGGCGGCTTCCAGGGAGGCCTGCGCGGCGGCGTCGCGAACCGGGTCTTCATCCACAAAGAAAACGGGTCGCCCCATCACCACGCGGTTCAGGGCCTGCCCACCCGTCTTCTCGGCAAGGCTGCGCAGGTGGCGCAGGTAGCCGGTGATCACATCCAGGTACTTCACGCCCAGGCCGTTGCCCACCTCGGTGGTCTGGTCCACCAGCGCGGTGCCCAGGATGCTCTTCATCGAGCGCATCAGGCGGCCCTCGTAGCCGTCGATGTAGGCCTTGACGGCGGCGCGGCCAAAAGTGCGCGGCAGCGTGTCATCGCGCTGGGTGCCGCGCCAGGTGCCGGGCGGCAGGTCATCGGCATCCGTGCAATAGAACACGGCGGTGGGCATCGTCAGATGCTCGCCTTCCAGAGGCACCAATCGCATGGCCGAAGCACCGCTGCCATGTGCCGGGATGGCAATGGCGGAGTTGGAAGTGCCGAAGTCGATGGCGCAAAAGGACATGGTGACGGGCCCGATCGGGCAAATACAGCAGGGCGCGCGATTGTAGGCGCCTTGCCCGGTCCTTGCTGGCGGTAACCCTTGATTGCAATTTCCCCCCGCTGGCGGGGCCGGCCGATTCCCGCGCGCGCTTGAGAATGGCCCGCCATACAAGATCCAACATTCAGGTGAGTTTCATGAACCTTCCGTCGTGGGGCGGCATGGGGGCGCACGCGCGTGTGCCCGCTGCGTCGTTTGCCAGCTTGCATGACACCGTACGGCATGCAGGGGCGGATGCCCTGTCTCGCTTGCAGGCGCTTCTGTCTTTGGGGCAAGCCACCCGTTTGCTGCAGATGGAGACGGCGCTGCCCTCGACCACGCTGGTGGTCGAGCGTCTGCACCTGACCGAAGCCGTTCATGCCGAATCCCCGCTGTGGGCCGAGGTGGATTGCCTGAGCACCAGCGCGCACCTGCCCCTCAAGGCACTCAACGGTGAGCAGGTCAGCGTGCGTCTCATGCAGGCCGATGGCCAATGGCGAACCTGGCATGGCTATGTGGTGCGGGCTGCGCAGTTGGGGGCCGATGGCGGCTTGGCGCGCTACCGGTTGAGCCTGGCGGCCTGGACCCATTGGCTGACCTTGCGGCGCGACACCCGCATCTTTCAGGACCAGACCGCCGCCGACATCGTCAGCGACGTCATGGCCGCCTACCCGCAGGCCCATTTCCGGCTGGACGTGCGGCAACCTGGTCCGGTGCGGCCCATCACCACGCAATACCGTGAAACCGACTGGGCATTTGTCCAGCGCCTGATGGCCGAAGAAGGCTGGAGTTGGCGACTGACGCATCAGGGGGCGCCCACCTCGCCTCTGCCCGGTGAGCTTGCCGGGGCCCGCGCAGCACGCCACACCCTTGTGGTGTTTGACGCGTATGCCGATGCACCCGACTTGGGGCCCTTGCGATTCAGCCGCCCCGACATGCGCGGTGCAGGGGGCATGTGGGGCATCAGTCTGCTGGACAGCGGTTTCGCGCAAGACACCATCACCGCGTGGCGGGAAGGTCAGCAACTGACCCCCAACGTCGTGACCTTGGCCTCCTGGGATGAGCGACAGGTGGCGGGGGTGTCTGCTCAGGCCCGCCAAACAGCAGGACCTGGCCATGTGCCAGAACTGGAAGATTACCGTGGGCACGGTGAGCGCTGCCATGCCGACGGGCGCATTGACGATCCGCAGATCGGCCAAGCGGCAGTGGCCGAAGCCCGCGCGGCCGCTCGGCTGGCCGCCAGGACCCTGCCCCATCGCTTTGCTACCGGGGACAGCGCCGTGCGCACCCTGCACGAAGGGGCGGTGTTTGCTCTGACCGAGCACAGCCTGTACGGCTTGGCCGCGATGGCCTCGGGGCAGAACCGGTTTCAGGTACTGAGCGTGACCCACGAGGCCGCCAACAACCTGGGCTCGGAAGCGGCAACCATCTTGCGCCACAACGCCTTGGAGCAAGGCAGCTACCGCAATCACTTTACCGCGGTGCCGGTGGGCACGCGCTTGTTGCCACCGATCCCGGATCGCCCCACCGCACCCGGCCCTCAAACGGCCACGGTGGTGGCCCAGCCCGGCGAGCCTCTGACCACCGATCGCGATGGGCGCATACGCATCCAGTTTGCCTGGCAGCGTGGTGAGGCGCCTTTGCCCGGCGCCCTCACGGCACCCGAGTCCCCGACGGGGCGCACGACCGGACATGCTCCCGGCGACGCCCGCAGCGGCACCTGGGTGCGTGTCGCGCAAAGTCTGGCTGGCCCCAACTGGGGCACGGTGTTCACGCCCCGTGCCGGCACCGAAGTGCTGGTGTCGTTCATGGACGGGGACATCGATCGCCCAGTGGTCGTCGGCCAGTTGCACAACGGGCAGCACGATCTGCCGTGGCCTGCCGGGGTGGATGCTGGGGCGAACCACGGCGGGGTGCTGTCGGGCTGGCACAGCACGCACCTGGATGGACAAGGCGCCAACCAATGGCTGCTGGATGACAGCGCCGGGCAATTGCGCATGCGCCTGGTCACCCATGGCGCGGATTTGGGCTGGAGCGAGCTCAGCCTGGGCCACCTGGTGCAGCAAAGTGGCGCGGGCGGCGCCGGACACGCACACCGTGGGGCCTGGTTGGGCAGCGGCTTCTATGGCGTGACCGACGGGTGGGCCGTGCTGCGTGCCGGACAAGGTCTGCTGCTGACCACCTCGCCCCGCCCGGCGCGTGGCAGCAGCGTACACAGCACGCAAATGGACGCAGCAGAAACGGTGTCACAGTTGCGTGCGGCCCGCCAATTGGGCGATGCGCTGAGCCACAACGCACGCCAGCAAGGTGCGCAGGGCTTGGGCAGTCACGACGCCAATCAAGCCGTGCAACAGCATGCCGACGCGATGGACCCCGCGGCGCAAGGCCATTACAGCGGCACGGTGGGCGGGCAACCCGCGCGCAAGGCCGACGGCCGCACCTTGACCGATCCGGTCGAGTGCTTTGCCAAACCGCTGCTGCACCTGGACACACCGGTCAGTGCCAGCATCGTGGCCGCCGCCGATGTCAGCCTGTTCAGCGGGCAAGACACCAGCCTGAGCACCCACGGCGATCTGCACTGCACCAGTGGGCACACCTTCAGCGCCGTCAGTGGCCAAACCACCAGCCTGTACACCCACTCCGGCGGCATCCAGGCCATCACTGCCAAGGGGGCGCTGAGCGTGCGAGCCCATACCGACGCGCAGCAGATCTGGGCCGATCAAGACCTCACGGTGCAAAGCACCACCGACGAAATCCGCATCCAGGCCAGTCGCAGCATCACGCTGACGGCCGGGCAAAGCCAGATCGAACTCAAAGGCGGCGACATCACCTTCACCTGCCCGGGTACGTGGACGGTCAAGGGGGCCATGCATGAGTGGGGCGCGGGTGGGGGCGGCGGTGCGAGTTTGATGGCGTTGCCGAGTGGCGTGAGTGCCTCATGGCAGGGGAGGGCTCATGCAGCACCTAGTCTGGCATCGCCACTGTTCAGCGAAGCGTTGGGGTTCAGTGACTATCCGGCTGAATGGCTGCCTTTCAGCGGGGCGAAGTCGGTGGAGGTGTTGGATGGGGACCAGACTGTCGGTCACTTACTGGCCAGCCCGACAGATGAATTCACGGCCAGCTTGATCACCGCAGATGCCCTGCATGTGCGGTATGTAGTGTGCCTTGCAGCTCAATGGAGCATGGAGCAAGACATCCAGATCGCGGAGTCAGAGAACGACTCATGGAGAGCGAGCTCGACACAGGAGGTGTCCTCCGATGACTGAGGTGGCGATTCAAGATCCTTACCGGGTCAAAAAGGGGGACACGCTTGGCAAGATTGCTCGACTGAGCGGTCGGAGCGTAGCCGAATTGTGCCAACTCAATAAATTGAGCAATCCTCATAGACTGGAAACTGGTCAGACGCTGTACCTGTCCCAAGAAACAGCTTTTGGCGTGAGTGTGTTGTTTCTGGATGCGCTCAGGCACCCCATTGAGAACCTCAAGTTCAAAATCAAGTTCGACGGCCAAATCGCGGTGGGTCAAACAGGGTGTAACGGTTCTGGCGGACGGGTGATTACCCAGAGCGCCAAATCAGTTGTCGAAGTTCTGGTGCAAGACCTCACGGGGCAGTGGCGGCAAGTTTGTCAAACTGCATCCGATCATGGACACAAGCTCATCACACTGGTGAGCGGTTCATTGGTTTTTAAGGGCCAGACGCAGCCTCATCCACATGAGGCCCCCAACACGCCAGAGCCTGGAGGTGCCACCCTATCAGGGACGGGCGAGGTAGACACAAACAACCCTCATGTCCGAAAGAGGGTGGGCAAGGGCAAGCACGGACAGGCCATCATTCAGGTTGGCGTGGATATCCCAAGCGGGCTGCAAAAGCTATTTGATCTGTACAGGGACGAGCCGATTACAGCAACGCAGTGGGAAGATGCTGCGGATGCTTTGCAGTGCGAAGTCGCGGTTCTCAAAGCAATCGCAGAGGTTGAAACAAAGGGGGCTGCCTTTTGGCGACTGAATGCTGCGGAAGGTAAGCAAGTGCCAAGCATTTTGTTTGAGAGGCATTGGTTTAGGCGGTTGACCAACGGGGCGCACGACAAAACTCACCCTGACATTTCTGGGCCCGCTTACACGTCGGCAAAGGGGGCGGCTACGGCGGACCGCTATGGTTCTTATGCAATTAGTTATCTAAGGCTAATGAATGCCTATCGGCTTGATCCGGAGGCCGCGCTGGCTTCATGCTCATGGGGGAAATTTCAAATCATGGGTGGGGAGTTTGAGAACTGCGGTCAAGCATCCGCAAAAGCTTTGGTCTCACTGATGTGCGGTGGCGAAGCTGCTCAGTTACTGCCTTTGGTGGGTTTTATTCGCCATAAGGCAAATGGGAAATTGTGGGCCGCGGTGAAAAGGAAAGACTGGCCGCGGATTGCCCTTTACTACAACGGTGGTGAATACAAGAAAAACGCCTATGGATGGTCTGCAAAACCTCCGCATGCAGCCCTGAATGTGAGACAGTGACAGCATGAAGCAGATGAGCCTGAGCACCACTGGATTTGAACGCAAGACCAAGAGAACGCGCAAGCGCGAGTTCCTCGACGA
>NZ_JBLIZW010000053.1:0-4093 GCF_048860245.1 Aquabacterium sp.
AGGGGGGTGCGCAGGGCGTGCCCCATGCCTGCGAGCACGTCGAAGCCGGTCGAGGCCTCCGGTGGCGCCGTGGACAGGGCTGGCGGGATGGGGCCTTGCTGCGCCAGCATGCGCCCCAGAAGTTGCACGGCCCGCCCATCCGGGGCACGCAGCAGGTGCATTTGCAGGGGCACGCGTGCCTGGCGTCCGCCGTCTGGCGCGCGCAACAGGTGCACGACGATGGGCAGTGGGGACCCAGCCAGCACAGCGTCCAGCTGGGCTGTGCCGGTGGCCTTCTCGTCGGGGTGAAGGAGATCGAGCAGATGTCGCCCGATCAGCGTGTCAGGGGGGGCGCCCAGGCGTTCGCCTGCGCAGGGGTTGGCCTCCAGGATGTGGCCATCGAGGCTGACCCGCAGCAAGCCGACATCGAGCACGCCAAAGATCAGGCGATGCGCGTCGTCACCATCGGCAGCAGGTGGGACCTCGAGGGCGGGCATGGTCAGGGGGCCTGTCGGGCAGGCTGAACAGACAAGCCATCAGTGTGCCGCAGCCACGGGCGTGCGGGGGCGCTTTCCCACCAGAGAGGGAAGCTGGTCGTCGATCACAGTGCGGTTGCGTCCCTCGGCCTTGGCCCGGTACAAGGCCTGGTCGGCGCGTTCGATGCAGATGCTGAGCTCTTCCACATCGTCGTAGCCGGTCAAACCTGCCGAGAACGTCACCCGCAGGTCGGGCATGTGCGCCAGCAGGGGGGCGCTCGCGAGCATGTCGCGGGCCCGCTCCAGGCCGATGTTGGCCAACTCGGGTGACGTGTCGTTGATCAGCAGCAGGAATTCCTCACCGCCCCAGCGGGCGAACACATCGTTGTCGCGCAGGGCGCGCTGCAAGGTGGCGGCAAACTCGCGCAGCACCTCGTCACCCACGCCGTGGCCATGGGTGTCGTTGATGCGCTTGAAGTGGTCGATGTCGAGCAGGGCCAGGCAGAAGCGGTGGTGGCCGGAGCGGATCAGGCGTTTTTGGTGCTGGGTCAGGACCTCCATCATGTGACGGCGGTTGAACAGGCCGGTGAGCTCGTCGCGGGTGGCCAGGATCTGGATGCGGGTCAGGGCCTGGGCCAGCTCGTTCTTCTGGCTCTGCAGGCGCATCCGCATGCTGTTGAGCTGGCCCGCCAGGCTCGAGATGGTGGGCAAGATGGCCGCGATCAGGATGAAGTGAGCGAGCTCGAGCTGGTAGGGGTAGTTCTCGGGGTCGGTCAGGGTCTTGTAGACCATGGCACAGCCCATCAGGCCCAGGCTGTAAAAGCCGGCCAGGCGCGAATCACGCTGGCTCATGTTGAAGATGCCGAACACCTGCACCAAGGTCAGCAGCATCATGATGGAGCCGTGGATGCGGCCGGTCACCGAATAGGCATAGGTGATGATGGTCAGGGCGGACAGCACCTGCGGCAAGGTGAGCGCCGGATCTCGGAACCGAAGGTTCAGTCCGGAGCGCAGCAGCGCGTACCAGAAGACGACGTTGACGAGGATGACGATGGACAGGCGCCAGACGTACTGAGCCTCCATGAAGCCGTGCCGGTAGGCATAAATCTGCAGACCAATGCAGGCCAGAAAGACGAACGCCGCAGTCAGGGAGCGCGAAATGCGCAACTGTTGCTTGCGTTCATGACCCAGGATCAGGGTGGCCAGCTGGCGAAAGAAGGCGGATGCGTGCATGTTGCGTGTTTGGGACCCATCATGTGCCATGGGGCAAGCCGGTGCAAGCCCGAATCAGGGGATAGGGCGGGGGGTAAAACCCGTAGGAAAGCCGGACAGCCCATTCAAAAAGATTGAATCAAGGCGTGAACCGATCTCAATCTGGTGGGCGCAGGGGCTCGTTAGAGTAAGGACCATCATGCTGAATCTTTGGGAAGGGCTGTCATGACCTCACACACCACCTCTGAGCCGCGCTACGGCTTGGTGGCCATGGCCTTGCACTGGGTGCTGGCGGTTTTCATTCTCTCTGTCTTTGCGGTGGGGATCTACGTCGCGGACTTGCCGTTTTCCCTTGCCAAGCTCAAGTTGATCAACTGGCACAAATGGGCGGGGGTGACGATCCTGGCGTTGTCGTTCTGGCGTCTGGTGTGGCGCCTGACGCACCGACCACCTGCGCTGCCGGCGCGCATCGAGCGGGCCATGCCGGGCTGGCAGCGGGTGGCCTTCCATGGCATCCATCACCTGATGTACGTGCTGTTCTTCGCTGTGCCGCTGCTGGGCTGGGCCTACAGTTCTGCCAAGGGCTACCCCATCGTCTGGTTCGGCGTGTTGCCTTTGCCCGATTGGGTGCCCGTCAGTGAGCCTTTGGCGCAGGTGCTCAAGCCCCTGCACGCCTTGTCCGCCTATGGCTTGATTGGCCTGGTGGCCCTGCATGTGGCCGCGGCCCTCAAGCACCAGTTCGTCGACCGCGACGGCCTGATCGACCGCATGCGCCCTGGCCGTTGAGCCGCGCAGGCTTTCTCTCCTGTTTCACAAGGATGCCGACCATGTTTTCTCGCCGTACCGTGTTGAGCGCTGTGGCGCTGAGTGCTGCCGTCTGGGGCCTGTCGGCCCATGCCGCAGGCCAGACCCTGGTGCCGGCCCAGAGCGAAGTCACCTTCGTGGCCAAGCAGCTGGGCGTGCCCCTGCAAGGGCGTTTCAAGCGTTTCCAGGCCCAGGTCGCTTTCGACCCCAAGGCCCTGGCCACCAGCAAGATCGCCTTCGAGTTGGACCTGGGCAGCGTGTCGCTCAATGCCGACGCGGACGCCGAGCTGCCCAAGGCAGAGTGGTTCAATGTGCCCAAGTTCCCGAAGGCCACGTTCCAGTCCAGCGCCATCCAGGCTTTGGGCGGGGGCAAGTTCCAGGTGCGCGGCAAGCTGGCCATCAAGGGCCAGGCGCGTGACCTGGTGGTGCCGGTGACGCTGACCCAGGCCAAGGGCGTGAGCACGGCATCGGGCGCCTTCACGCTCAAGCGACTGGACTACCGCATTGGCGAAGGCGACTGGACCGACACGTCCATCGTCGCCAACGATGTGCAGGTGCAGTTCAAGCTGGTGCTGCAGGGCGTCCCAGCCCTTTGATCGGCCGACTTTCGTCTTCTTTCGTTTGTGTTTTCTTCAGTGCCGACCCGGCACGCATTCTTCTCAGGAGCTCTGACATGACCCGTACCGTGATCGCTTCCGTTGTGACCGCTGCCACCCTGGCTGCTGTGGGTGTGGCCCACGCCGCCCCGGCCACCTACGCCATCGACCCCACCCACACGTTCGTGACCTTCGAAGCCAAGCACTTCGGCACCTCGACCAACTGCGGTCGCTTCGACAAGAAGTCGGGCACCGTGACCCTGGACAAGGCCGCCAAGACCGGCTCGGTGGACATCACGATTGACATGGCGTCGATCAGCACCGGCACCGCCAACTTTGACGGTCACCTCAAGGGCAAGGACTTCTTCAATGCCGAAGCCTTCCCCAAGGCCACGTTCAAGAGCTCGCGCTTCATCTTCGACGGTGACAAGGTGAGCGCCGTGGTGGGCGATCTGACCCTGCTGGGCAAGACCCAGACCGTGACCCTGTCGGCCAACCACTTTGGCTGCTACGACAACCCGATGCTCAAGCGCGAAGTGTGCGGCGGCGACTTCGAGACCACCATTCAGCGCGAGAAGTTCGGCATGACCTATGGCCTGCCCTTCATTCCCAACGATGTGAAGTTGGTGATCCAGGTGGAAGCTGTCAAGCAGTAAGCATCAGAAGTGATGACGTCTCCGGAATGGGGGCGCACCGATGACAAAAAAGGCCGGTTGTGTGATGCAGCCGGCCTTTGGTTTGGGCGGATCTACCGTGAGGTCAGGCGGTGTGACGGCGTCGACGCGCCACAGCCACGATGCCGACCAGGCCCAGGCCCATCAAGGCGTAGGTTGAGGGTTCGGGGATGGCCGGAACATCGATGGGGGGCAGGTCGATCGGTGGTTGGACATCTGGGCGAAGGGCGGTCAAACTCATGCTGCTGAAGACGTTCAAGTTCAACGCGAGCAGACCGTTCATGTCGGCTTGTCCGAGGTTGGTCAGTGTGAATTCGAAGTCGCGTGAACTGGCGGTTTGGACGGTCCGGGT
>NZ_JBLIZW010000054.1:0-46717 GCF_048860245.1 Aquabacterium sp.
GCGACATCGCCCACACCGCTCTTGTTGAGTGAGGAGAACAGGGTCACGTTGACGTCGGCTTCGTCGGTGACGAGGTCGGCGAGCACCTCTTGCGCCTTGCGCAGAGACTCGGCCTGCTCCTTGCGGTTGAGCTTGTCTGCCTTGGTCAGCATGACCAGGAGCTTGACCTCACCGCTGCGCACGCGGGGCGTCACGAACTCGAGCAACTGGCGGTCCAGTTCGGTGAAACCGTGGCGCGAATCCACCATCTGCACCACCGCACTCAAATTGCGTCGGACTTCGAGGTAACGGGCCATCACCTCTTGCCAGCGCAGCTTGGCCGAGCGCTCGACGGCGGCATAGCCATAGCCGGGCAGGTCGGTCCAGATCTGGTTGGGGGCGGCCTTGGGGCCCAGGTGGAACAGGTTGATGTGCTGGGTGCGTCCGGGCGTCTTGGCTGCGTAGGCGAGCTGGCGCTGCTGGGCCAGGGTGTTGATGGCGGTGGACTTGCCGGCGTTGGAGCGACCGACGAACGCGACCTCTGGCAACTCGCTCACGGGCACCTGATGCAACTGGGCCGCCGTGATGTAGAAGCGGGCCGTGTGGGCCCAGGCCAGGGCTTCCTTGGCTGGGTGGCGAGCCAGATCCTGGGTTGGCACACGGGCCGGTGTAACGGCTTTTTGTGGGCCATTGGCCGTCTTGGAAGGGGCCTGTTTGGCCGAGCCGGGGCGATTGGGTGTGTGACGGGTCATAGGGCATTGTAAAATCTCTAGATTCAACTGCCAAAAGCAGGTGTTCGATTCCGTTTTGAATCTCGGGATCGGGTGCCGGCCGCCGGTTTCACCCCACACAGCCAACTCACCGCCCCTACGCCATGAAGCGCTTCTCGAACCTGATTGCCCTTGCCTCGGTGGCCCTGTCCTTGTCCGGCCTGGCCCATGGTGCCGACACCAAAGCCGCCAAGCCCAATCTGGCTGCGGGCGAGGCCAAGGCCACGGCCGTGTGTGCGGCCTGTCACGCGGTCGATGGTTCGCGTGGTCTGCCCGCTTACCCCATCCTGCAAGGCCAGCACCCTGAGTACTTGGTCAAGCAACTGGTTGAGTTCAAGGAAGGCAAGCGCAAGAACGGCATCATGTCGGGCATGGCTGCACCGCTGTCGCCTGAAGACATGCGCAACGTGGCTGCCTTCTTCGGCAGCAAGAAGGCGCCTGAAGGCACGGCCAAGAATAAGGATCTGGTGGCCGTGGGTCAAAAGATCTACCGCGGTGGCATTGCCAAGAAGGGCGTTGCCGCTTGCGCGGGCTGCCACAGCCCCAACGGTGCCGGTATGCCTGCTCAGTATCCCCGCCTGGCTGGTCAGCACGCTGACTACACCAAGGCTCAGCTGACGGCCTTCCGCCAAGGCGAGCGCACCAACAGCGCCCAGATGACGGCCATCGCCGCCAACCTGAGCGACAAGGAAATCGAAGCCTTGTCCGACTACATCGCCGGCCTGCGCTGATGCGCGATCCATGCACCGCTGTGATGGGTGCATGGAACTTCGCTGTCAACGTGTGACACCAAAGCGGGATGCCCTGAGAAGGGGTCCCGCTTTTTTGTTGTCCGGGGTCAGCCGAAGCTGTATTTGATTGCACCCAAGATGGGGCGGGCGATGCTTTCTCGCTATAGTGCGCCCCGGACTGCCTGAACTTATGACCGACGCTGCCTTGCCTTCTTACGAGCCTCCGCGCCATTCTCGACGTCGAGAATTCATCGAGTTGCTCTCCTCCATGCGCTTTGCGATCGCCTTGTTGACGGTGATCTGCATTGCCTCGGCCATTGGCACGGTGGTCAAGCAAGGCGAGCCCATGGTCAATTACGTGGACCAGTTCGGGCCTTTTTGGGCGGATGTGTTCGGCGCCTTGGGCCTGTACCGCATCTACAGTTCTTCGTGGTTTTTGGTGATCCTGGCGTTTCTGGTGGTGTCCACCAGCCTCTGTATCGTCCGTCATACCCCCAAGATCATGGCCGATTGGCGGACGTTCAAGGAGAACATCCGTGAGCGGGCCTTGCTGGCTTTTCATCACAAGGCGTCAGGCCAGTTGGCCGCGCCGTTGGCGACCGTTCAGCAGCGCGTGGTGCAAGACCTGACGCAGCAGGGGTGGGCCTTGCGCTCGCAGCAACGCGAGGCCTCGTCGCAAGGCGAGGCGGGCATCATGATTGCCGCGCGCAAAGGCGTGGCCAACAAGATCGGATACATCGCGGCGCACAGTGCCATCGTGCTGATCTGCCTGGGGGGCTTGTTTGACGGCGACCTGATCGTCAAGGTGCAAGCGTGGACCCAGGATTTGCAGCCGTTCAAGGGTGGTGCGGACCCGGTGGATCGCAGCCGGTTGAGTGAAGCCAATCCGGCCTACCGTGCGCAGTTGTTTGTGCCGGAAGGACAGCGGACCAACTCGGCCGTGATCACCCTGGACAAAGGCATGTTGCTGCAACCGCTGCCGTTTGAGGTGGAGTTGCGCAAGTTCACGGTGGACTATTACGACACCGGGATGCCCAAGCGCTTTGCCAGCGACATCGTGATTCACGATCCGCGCAGCAAAACGAGCAAGCCGTTCACGGTGGAAGTCAATCACCCGGTGGTGTACGACGGCGTCACGATTTTCCAGTCCAGCTTTGAGGACGGAGGCTCGATCGTGCGTCTGCGGCCATTGCATCTGGACTCGGGCGCGGAGCGGGCTGGCCCCAAGTTGGTCGAGGCCACGGTCAATGGTCCTGCAGGGGCGTTGCCGACCGATTGGTTGGGCACGCAGGCGGGCAGTGGCTTGCAGTTGGAAGTCACGGGCCTGCGCCTGATCAATGTGGAGAACATGGCGGCGGCGCAGAGCGATGCTGACGCGTCGAGCGGCGACGCTGGCGCGGATGTGCGCGGCGTGAACCTTAGCAACATCAGCAAGCATTTGGGATCGGGCGCCAAGGCCCCGGAAAACAAGAAGCTGGTGAACATCGGGCCCTCGGTCACGTACAAGTTGCGTGACGCAGCAGGGCAGGCGCGTGAGTACCAGAACTTCATGGTGCCGGTGCAAATTGACGGCGCGCCGGTGTTCTTGCTGGGCGTGCGGGACACGCCTGCGGAAGGCTTCCGTTATCTGCGTGTGCCTGCTGACGAGCAGATGGGTATTCAGGGGTGGGTGCGTTTGAAGCAGGCCCTCAACGACAAGGCCATGCGGCAGGAAGCGGCTCGGCGCTTTGGCAATGGCTCGGCACCTGCGGACCGGCCGGAGTTGCGCGATCAGTTGACCGTGTCGGCGCAACGGGCTCTCGATTTGTTTTCCGGTGCGCTCGAGATGAAGTCCACGGATGGCTCGCCCAGCAAGGTCAAGGGCGGTGGCTTGATGGCGCTGTCAGCCTTTATTGAGCAGGTGGTGCCGGCGGACCAGCGCGAGCATACGTCGGCCACGCTGATCCGGATCTTGAATGGCTCTTTGTTCGAGTTGTATGAGATGACCCGTGCTCAGGCAGGGTTGCCGGAGGTGAAAGGCAATCAGCCGGAGGTACAGGCCTTCATGACCCGCTCGGTGCTGGCCTTGTCGGATTCCATGCTGTACCCGGTCCCGGTGGTGCTGGCGCTGGACAGCTTCGACCAGAAGCAGGCCAGCGTGTTCCAGGTGACCCGCACCCCGGGTCGCAATGTGGTCTATCTGGGTTGCATCTTGCTGATCATCGGCGTGTTTGCGATGCTCTACATCCGCGAGCGCCGTCTGTGGATCTGGTTGCAAGACGATGGCCAAGGCGGCACCCGTGTGCGCATGGCTTTGTCGGCGACGCGTCAGACCCTCGATACCGACCACGAATTTGACAAGCTGCGGCAGGCGACGTTGGGCGCCACGGATGCGCCGCAGGCAGCTGCTTGATCTTCTAGGATGTCCAAGATGAGTGTTTCGACTTCGTCTGTGCTGGCCGTGGCGCCAGCGTCGCGTCGCCCGGTGAGCGACTGGTTGTTTGCCGCCCTGTTGCTGCTGGTGGGGGGCTGGGCGTTCCAGTCGTTTTCGTCGGCCATGGACATCTACGAAAAAGGCATCCTGGTGGTGGCGGTGCCTTCGTTGATCTGGCTGGGCTGGTTCTGGCGGCCGCTGCGTCTGCTGATGGTGCTGGCGGGGGCGGCCACGTGGGCGGCGGCGACGCTGTACCTGCGCCACACCGATGCCTATGGCGCCGACTTGGCTCAGGCGGACAAGGTGTTCTGGCTGAAGTATTTCTTGTCGAGCCAGAGTGCCATCTTGTGGATGGGCGTGCTGTTCTTCATGAGCACGGTGTTTTACTGGATCGGCGTGGTCTCGCGCGGTGAGTTCGCGACGCGGATTGGTTCGCGTCTGGCGTGGAGCGGCGTCTTCATGGCCATCGTGGGCACCTTGGTGCGCTGGTTCGAGAGCCATCAGATCGGGCCGGACATCGGGCACATCCCGGTGAGCAACCTGTACGAAGTGTTCGTCATGTTCTCGTGGCTGACCACGGCGTACTGGCTGTATTACGAAGACCGTTTTGCACGTCAAGGTCAGGCCTTGGGTTCGTTGGGCGCGTTCGTGATGCTGGTGGTGAGTGCGGCGGTGGGCTTCTTGCTCTGGTATGCGGTGGATCGTCAGGCCAGCGAAATTCAGCCCCTGGTGCCCGCCTTGCAGAGCTGGTGGATGAAGGTGCACGTGCCGGCCAATTTCATTGGTTATGGCACGTTTGCGATGTCGGCCATGGTGGCGTTTGCCTACCTGGTCAAGCATTTCGCCGGCGAAACCCATTGGTGGAAGTTGGCCCCGTTGTGGCTGGTTGGCGTGGTGCTGTGTTTTGAGCCGCTGGTGTTCCGTGCCAAGCCCGGCAGCGCGCAGATGATGAGCAGCTATTGGGCGGTGTACTTTGGTGTGGCCGCGCTGATCGTGGCGGGCATCGTGGCCGCACGCCGTCGCATCGCCGAACGCCTGCCCTCGTTCGAGGTGCTGGACGACGTCATGTACAAGGCCATTGCCGTGGGCTTTGCCTTCTTCACCATTGCCACCATCCTGGGTGCCTTCTGGGCGGCCGAGGCGTGGGGGGGCTATTGGAGCTGGGACCCCAAGGAAACCTGGGCCCTGATTGTGTGGCTTAACTATGCCGCGTGGTTGCACATGCGCCTGATGAAGGGGCTGCGTGGCACCTTTGCCGCGTGGTGGGCATTGGCTGGCTTGCTGGTGACCTCGTTTGCCTTCCTGGGGGTCAACATGTTCTTGTCCGGGCTGCACTCTTACGGTGAGCTCTGATGAGCGAGGGCCCTGGCGTGCACCGTTGGTTGACGTCGGCCCAGTTGGATTTGCTGCGGACCGATCCGTGGTTCGGCAGTCTGAGCGCTGACTTTGCATCCCACCTGCTGGCGCTGGCAGAGCCCCGATGTCTCCAGGCCGGGGAGACGCTGTTTCTGCGGGGCGATCCCCCGTGCGGGCTCTATGCTGTGCTGGAAGGGGCTTTGCGGGTGTCGGGCGGGACCGAGGCGGGCAAGGAGGCCATCCTGTCGCTGCTGGATCCCCCCGGTTGGTTTGGTGAGGTGGCCGTTTTTGATGGGCTGCCTCGAACGCACGATGTGGTGGCCGAAAGCGCATCCCTGATCTTGCATGTCCCAACGGCTGCTCTGCAGTCGTTGATGCAGCACATGCCGCAGGCGTGGCGTGAATTGGGTGTGCTCATGTCGCTGCGCCTGCGGCTGAGCTTCATCAATATGGAGGATCAGGCGCTGGCGCCCGCCGAGATCCGCTTGGCCCGACGCCTGCTTTGGTTGTCTCAAAGCGTGATGGCCAAGGTGGCAGAGGGGGCGCCATGCGTGCTCCCCGTGAGCCAGACGCAGTTGGGGCTCATGTTGTCGCTGTCTCGGCAAACCACAAACCAAATGCTTCAGTCTTTGCAGGCTCAAGGTATTTTGCGCGTCTCATATGGCCGGATCGAATTGCTGGATCGCGCGCAGTTGATCGTTTTGGGTCGACTATCCCCCGTTGAGAAGCGCATTTTGGCGAGGTTGCAGCCCGCGCCAAGCGCCTGACGTCTTTTATCCTGCGGACGAACCCGCGTTTGTCGGATAGCCGACAAGTTGAACGCGTACAAGTTCTCATCATCACGCGCACTGTTTAACAAACTGTGATGTGCGTCATGATTTTTGCTTCATCGCGTGTGGTCCGCGTATGCGGTCTGGGTCCAGTGGGCCTGGCTGTCTCGATGCTGTGTAGTGCGTCGGCCATGGCTGCACCCACCTACCCCAATCAGGAAACCGTGTGTGGTTTCAATGCGGCGCGTGAGCAGCAGCGCACGGCGTCGGCACAGTTGTTTGGGCAACCGGTTGTCCAGCAGATGCTGGTCAATGGGGCGCTTGTGTGGACAGCCGGGGGCGCGCAAGCTGCGCCGACCTTGCGGCCGGGCGACATCGTGACCTTGCGTGGCAGCGGGTTTGGGGCCGGCACCGATGTCGACTTCAGCAAGATCATGATCGGCAACAGCCGCGTGCTGGAGACGAATCTGTCGATGTACGAGCAGAAGCTCGACATCCTGTCGTCGTTGAATTACGAGACCGGGACGTCGCGCAGTAATTGGCCGAAGGACGTTCTGGGATGGTCTGATAACGAGGTTCAGTTTGCGGTGCCGGCTCATGCCAGCAAGGGCCCCCTCAAGCTGCAAGTGCAAAAGCGAACGGGCTACAACGTCTCTCTCACCAAGCCGGGGCAACCGCACAACGTCATTGATGCGCAGGTTTATCGTGTTCCGAACCCGCCAGACGCCAACTGTGATGTGGTGTCCGTGGTGTCTGCCGAGTCGAAGGCGATTGCGCCAATCACGGTCAATGTCGTGAACCCCAGCTTTAATGACATGTTGAAGCTGGGGCGCCAGATTTTCTGGGCGTACGACTACAACCTTGGGCTGAGCCACAAGTACAAGGGGCTGGAGTGGGATGCGATTGTGCAAGGCAAGGCGACGGACCCTTACACCCGCGCCAAGGCGGACCCGGCCGTGTTGTTTGGGGCTGTGCGTCAGGTGGCGGGGCAGGTGCCGGTGGAGGCCATCGATGATGTGTACTTCAGCCCTTACCCGCAACTCAATCCCACGCCCGGTTTTCTGGCGATTGGCCCGCAGTTGACCGAAGGAAATACCAAGAGCACAGGGTGGGTCGGCTATCGCTATGCCGAATCGGTGCATCCTTTCTTGGGCAAGGGCAGCTGGATCGGGTTCAACTGCGCCTCTTGCCATGGCTATCAGATCAGCTACGAAAAGGCCGGCACCTCGATCACCAAGGTGTTCCCGGGGCTCCCCAATCCGAAGTGGTCCATGAAGTGGGCAACCCTGGGCACGGGGACGGGCAAGACGACCTCGAAATTTGCTTACGTGAGCGAACAGGAAGCGGGGCCGAAATGGTCTACCGGCAAAGCTGCCGTGGACAAGACGCCCTTGCTTTACCTCATGCCACCAGGTACGGGCGAGTCGACCATCACGCGAACCTCTGGCGAGGGCGGGCTGTATGACAACGACTACATGTTCAGCCCCACGGCCATTCCCAACGTGACCCATCACATGCCGGTGCGCAGAGCGCTGTCGCATACCGAGTCTTATGTGGGCTTTGAGGGCTCGTACATCCATGCGGAAGAGCCGGATGGTGCGATGGGCTCGATGGACGCCAAGTCGCTGAAGGCCTTGACCGCCTACATGACCACATTGGATGCGGATGACGATGACCTGCGCAATGTGGGCATGTATCGGTGGTTGAAAGCGAATGGCCAGTTGGCGCAGACCGGGAACACCTCGCTGTCAGAAGGATCGTTTGTCCAGAATGGCTGGCAGCGCTACCCCGGTGTGGCGAGTGCCGTGGCGGCGGGCAAGAGCACATTTGATCAGCACTGCGCGAGCTGTCACGCAGACCAGATGGGGCTGAATTCGACCGAAATCATGGTGCCGCTGACGCAGGTGGGCCGATTCTTTGCCCCCACGGACTTCCAGCGCAAGCAGCAAGCCATTCGTGCAACGTACCTGCGAAACCTGTACTGGGTGAGCTCGCGTGGTCTGCTGTCTGATGCGCATGTCCGCAATCTGGAAGACCTGGTGCATCCGGACCGATGCGATGAAAACTCGGCGCTCTACAAGCAGTACTACACCTTGCATGCGCCCGTCCGCCCGGCCCCCGGCACGCCGGATCAACCGATTGTGGCGCCCGACCTGAACCGCAAGGGGGATGTGTTCCGTGTCTACAAAGACAAGCAGAAGGACATCTTTGATACGACCTATGCCGCGCGCAATCGCTTTGTTGAGCGGCACAAGTATTTCAGCATGCGTGCCGGTGACAGCGATTACTACTACTGGGACTTCCAGAAGATGCGGACGCAATACGGCCCTGACGAGATGGGTACCTCAGCGCCCATTGGCATGCCCGCGACACCGCACCCGTGGTGCGCCAAGTCGGCATCCGATGTGGCCAATCTGGTTCAGTACCTGTTGACGCTGTGATGGTGCCATCGCTTCGCTGGCTGAGCCTCATCTGCGTGGTGCTGTGTGTGGCAACGGGATGGTGGATGAGCGGTGCATCGCCGCCGCTTGTGCCAACGTTGCCAGACGAGCCTTTGGACCGCGGGCGACCGTTGGCGCGGGCAGAGCCATTCCCCTTGCCCTCGCCGACCGAGCTGGCCAGTTCTCAGCCATCTGCTAGGCCCAGCGAGGTGAGTGTGTTGCCGGTCTTGGCCGAAGTCAAAGCACGCGGTGCCGTGGCCAAGGCCGCCGATCACAGTGTGTGGACGGCGCCGGCTGTTGCGCAGGCGTATCGCCGCGATCCCCTGAAGCTTGCGCAACAACTGCAAGATCGGCGCGGGGTGTTCACGGGGACGATCCTGCGCGTGGAGGTCGGAGAGTCCGGCGTCACCATCTTGAGCCTGGGGCATGAGGACGTGACCTGGAACATGGTCTTGTCACCCGAGGAAGCCGCATCCGTGCCGACCTTGAATCCAGGTCAAACGGTCCGTGCAGATTGCATGGGGCAGGGCCTGGTGATGGGGCTGTTGGTACTGGTGGATTGCAGACTCTTTCCCTGATAATGAACCATCCTGGTTACTTGTGGGATGAGTCTGCATGCATTACGTTGTTCGTGATCCTCAAGGCGCCATTGTCAGTGTGCACCGCGATCAGGTGGCTGACAGTGAGGCTCTCCCTGCCAATCACCCCGAGGTCCAAGCCTTCATTCAAGGTGAGCAAGGCGAAGGTGCGCTGTCATTTGCGCGCATGGACGCTGGCTTGGTGCGCGTTCTCGAAGACTTGATTGATGTCCTGATCCGGCGAGGGGTATTGCGCATCACTGATTTGCCAACGGAAGCGCAAGCCAAGCTGTTCGACCGCAAGCACTTCCGTTCAGGTTTGCAGGCGCATGCACTGTCTTTGTATGAAGAGGGCGAGGGCGCGTCGTTACCGACTCTCGCCGTTCATCCTAATGTCGGTAATCCGGAAGATCAGTTGCCTCCCAAGGATTGGCCTGACTTGCTCTGACTGCTCTGGCTGTCAGCGGATCACGCGATGATCCAATGCCGGAAGTTGCTGGCGAATGTGCGCTTGTCGACTGTGCAGGATGTCGGCGATGGCCATGCCTTCACCGATTGCATGTAGGGCAAGCACTGCGCCCCACGGATCGATCACCATGGCGTGCCCGAAAGTGGCGCGCCCGTTTTCATGTTGCCCACCTTGTGCGGGGGCCATCACGTGACACAGGTTTTCAACCGCGCGGGCACGTAGCAACAGCTCCCAGTGTGCTTTGCCTGTGGTGTCCGTGAAGGCAGCAGGCAGCACGATCAAATCCAGCGGCTCAGCGGCACCCAGTGCGCGGAAGAGCTCTGGAAAGCGCAAGTCATAGCAGACGCTGAGCCCGATCCGCCAAGCTTCTCCGTTGCGATCGGTGAGCGTGAAGGCCACCGGTTCAAGCCCGGGACGCAGGCAAACAGATTCGTCATAACGGCGCACGCCGTCGTCAAACTTGAACAGGTGGATCTTGTCGTAGCGAGCGACCCGTTGCCCTTGCGGGTTGTAAGCCAGCACCGTGTTGTAGACCTTGTGCGGGTCGTCGCTGGCGATGGGAATCGTGCCGCCGATGAGCCAAACCCCATGTGTCTGCGCCGCCGTGGCCAGCATGTGCTGGATGGGTGTGCGTGTCGCGTCCGTGATGGCCGCATCGGCCAAGGGTTCTGCGATGGCCAGCTTGTCGGTGTCGCGGTGTCCCATGAGGCAGAAATACTCTGGCAGTGCAATCAGCTCTGCCCCCGCTTGGGCCGCTTGCGCGATCCATGCACGTGCGTGATCCAGGTTGTCTGCGACGCGCGGCGAGGAGACCATTTGGAGTGCGGCGATTTTCATTGCAAGGGCACAGGTGCGGTAACAGGAGCGTTTTCGAAGACCACTTCCACCTTGATGCGCGACTTGACGATGGCGCCGTTTTTTTGTCCAGGCGTGTAGCGCATGTCTTGGAATGCGGCCATGGCGGTTTTTTCCAACTCGGGTGGCAGACGAGGTTCTAACGCACGAATGTGATGGACCCGTCCTGATTCGTCAATGTAAAGGGCCAGGATGCCGACATGTTTGCCCTCAAATGTCGGGTCGGATATGACAGGGAGGATGACAGCGCCTTGAGCCAATGGCACGACAGATAGCTCTGGCCGGGGTATGTAATTGGCATCGATGTCAATTTGCGCTGACTGCTTGCCGGTTTGAATTTCTGTTGTTTGGTTGACCGACGCAGCTCCTGAAAGATCTGCATTTTGTGGTGTAGTACGTTGCGACTCGGCCTGGATGGCCGATGTTCGCACCAACTCAACAGGGGACAGATTCGGGGTGACGAACTGCGTATGCCGGTGAGGCTTTGCTCCATCTGGCACGGCGATCTGGATATCCCGCGCAACGATCCATAGCAGCAGGTGTGCTGTAGATGACAGCACACCTGCTAGACCGATGGTGGCGATTCGCTTTAATCGACCAGTTCTCGCCACGATGTGCGGTGCGCTGTACCGGTTCCAGAGGCGCCCGATACTGGAGGTGTTTCCGTTGTGATTTTGCCGCTACTGTCTTGCACGATCAAACGGATGTTGCCGTCACTGTCGCGAACCCAGTTTGTTCCCACCAAGAGTGTGTGATCGCTTTGCTGGGAGCCGACGGGGTTCTTGTTAACTGTCCCGCCTGTCGCTGCGTTGAGGTAGTACAGCCAGGATGAGCCGCCAGAAGAGCAAGCATCCCCGTTCGGGATAGTCGTTGGGACCACCAACGTGGTGAGTTGGAGCGCCATTTGAGTGCTGACGCGTTCCTTGGAGTGGGGCAGATCGACCCACCAACCGGCTTTGCTGCTCCAGTCAACTGAATTGGTGGTGATTGAAGCCGTCTTGCCACCGCTGTCAATCGTGAGCGTTTGCTTGACGAAGTTCGAGTTGTTGCGGATGTCCCCCCAACTGTCGTTGGTCAAGGGATCTTTGATTGCATAGATGGATTGTTGGGTCGTATCGGTAATATCGGATTCACCGAGGTATTTGCCCGTGCCCACGATGACGACCGGCTTGCCGCTGGCTTGGATCAGCATGGGTTTGGTTGTGATCGGCTGCGGCGATGTAGATGAGATTTGCCCGACGCCCAACTTCAGGGCCGCATTCTTCGGTTCGACCAAGCCGTCGAAATCGAATCTCCACACATTGCCCAGCAGATCACCGCCATAGAACCGTGTCGCGGTGTTGTTGCTTGCGTCGTCAATCCATGCATTGATCTTTGCAAGCCCGCTCGGCGTTGCGGTGCTACCAGCAGCGGTAGGTATGCCGCCTGTTACCACTTCGGTGCCTGTCGCTGCATCGACAATGAACAAGCGGCCCTTGCCATCACCTGTAGAGGTAGATGAGTCATAGTTGTTGTAACCCGAGGCGAAAGCCACGATCCACTTACCCGCCTTGTTCTTCGTGATGATTGGGTTACCGTACGACAAACCCAGATTTGCGTGCGAGAACTCCCAAAGTACTTTGGGGTCTGTCGGGTCGGTAATATCCAGTGCGTAGTAGGCTTTGCCACCCTTGTTGAGTCCACCGACCAGAATGGTTTTCCATGCACCATCAACTTTGATGTCGCCCATCACAGGCGCCCCATCAACGAAGTATTGGTGCTTGGTGCCGTAGCTGGTGTCCGCCAGCTTGTACAAGCTGGGCATCACCTCGCTGGGTATGAATGCCCATTTTTCTTCGCCTGTCGCGGCATCAAATGCGTGCAGCATCCCATCGTTCGCAGCGACATAGATCATCGCGTCCCGAGCGGTGGATGCAAACGTTGAATATCCGGAGTCCGCGTAGCTGAAGGGCGGTTTGCCCACGTAAACGGGGGCACCGTTGACGATGTCGCCCAGAATATGCTCGCGCTTCCGATAGAGCGCAGCAATGTCGGTTGTGCCATCTTTGGTTGCCGACTCGTAGGTCCGTTCTCCTCTGAGATAGTTCACCAAGTTCGCGGCGGTGTTTGCTTTAGTCAGTGCGGTTCCAGTCAAAGACGAGCATTGGCTCGACAAGACGGCTTTGCTGCACAGATCCTTGAAGTAAGCAAGCTGTGCGGTTGTAAGGTTGTCGGCATTGAACGCTGTGATCACACCGCTCTTGTTGAAGTAAATTTTTCTGTCTGTGTAAGTCTTCGCATCCAGTAGAGCCTGGGCAGACCACACCACGGTGCTGGAGACGGATGCAGTGGAGCCAGTCAGCTTGTAGGCTGTCAGATCACCAGTCCAAGCTGACGTGGTGTAACTGGCCCGGTAAAGGCGGTTGTTATCTCCTGCGACCAATTCAAGCGAACTGGTCGCCGCTGCGGAAGAGGCACCATCGGTGCGGGTAATCGATGCGATCACCCCTGCAATCGCGTCTTTCAACGCAGAGGCATCCATTGCAGAGTAGTACTGACCACGACCGTTGACCGCCGCGTGCCATAAGTCGTCAATCGCTGTGGCCTCGTTCTCAGTCGGTTTCGGCCAGTTGATCGTGCCATTCTTCAGGTCAACATATGTTCCTGACGTCTGAGTCAAATAATTCTTGTCATAAGAGAGTGTGCCGCTGACACCCAGACCAATCGTGTACGTATTCATGTGTTGATACGTTGCAGGATCTTGTGAGGTGGTCGGCACAATGTCGTTGCAGACATCTCGAGATGCGCCCGAGGCGCTAGAGGTGCAGTTGCTCCACTTCGAGTTACGAATGTCTGTTTTCCAGTAATACTCCGCGACGTCTGCCAGGGTGTCTGATGCGCCACCTGACGAAGTCTGGCTTGTCACTGGGTCCCCGGTCTGGTCACGAGATGCTTCGCTTTCAGTCGTGTAGGCAGTGTTGGTGACGGTCCATGCAGAGGGGGAAGATGCGCTCGCCGTGATGGCCGAATATGTTGCGACACCTGAGCCTTTGGCTGTTTGATACGTCACCACTGCGGTGCCATTCGTCCAAGTGTTGCTATCTGTGGGCGTCGTCACCGAAGCAGGCGAGATGCTGGGGGCACCGGGTGTGCCATCAACCCAAGCACTCGCGGTGCCCTTGGACTCTTTGGTCGTTGCCGTGCCACCTTCCGGGGTAGTCACGGTCACCGTCAGGGTGTAAGTCCGTGTTTGTGGGGTGATGACCGTCTGTGTTTGCGTGGTCGAATAGGTTTGTGGGGTCGTCGTGACCTTGTATTGCCCCTTGTTCGGATCGGTGGTTTTGGCGGTGGACGATACGACAGTTTTTGTGCGATCCCACGTGTATGTTCTGGTCGACGTCACGGTCTTGTTTCGTGTCTCGGTGACCAGATACGTCGTGGTCACGACATCTGACACCGTGGCGGAGTCACGCATCGGCCGAGATTCCATGCCGTCCTGTTGTCCAACAGCGGTACTGGTGTCCAGTTGGACGCCCTTTGTCGATCCGTTCCAGTAGCCGTCCGTGGACAGCAGCGTGTAGTTACGCTGGCACGAATATTGGACCGGGTCGGTTTGACCTGTGTGCTTGTTGCCGAAATAGAGGCCCGCATCGGACAGTGCTGCGCGAAGAGGGGTGGCACTGTTGCCTCCCGCTTTGTACAGACTGTCGTAGAACTTGGTTTTTTGGGCCGAGTTGAAGTCTGCGACGTCGACGAAATAGAAATTGCTGCTTGATGCGACAAAAGTGTCTTCGTGAATGGTCGCAAACCCAATTCGGTATGTGTCATCCAAGCCTTTCATCGCTAATCCCATTGCAGTGCGCATGAGTTCGCGACGCGTCCGGTAATACTTGTACCAGTTTGCGTAGTTTTGTGCTTCGGCTGAGGATGATGTGACGGTTACCTTTGTGAATATGGCAGTTGAAGTATCAGTGTCAATCTTGCATTCCTCGTAAAAGGTGTTGTTGACCGGGGCGGTCGCAGTGAAGGCCCAACCCATTTTGGGCTGTTTCACGCCGTTGTTCCCGTTGTACAAGTAGTAATACTGGGTGCCGCTCGGAAAGGATGCGTTGCCCATGGATGACCCGTCTGCATTCACTCTTGGGGTATAGGTCACAGTGGGGTCATACGCGACACCATTGCATTGCGCCGAGCGATAACCGTAGATGTCGGAGTACCCAATGTCGTCCGGCATGAATGACGATGTCATGGAGCCAGAATCGTCCAGCATGAATAACAAGTTGGGTTTGGCTTTGACCGCCGGACGGGTGGCGAGTGGCTCGTTATCAATCGAAGTGAGGTCGGCCAGTGCATTGGGCGTGTAAGACAGCGCCAACATGACGCACAGCATGGCTGCGGCATGCGCAATGGCGTGTTGCTTCACTGTTGTTGGGCGGGTTGCTGCAGTAGTTGACATGGCTTGCTCTCGCTTTCCTGACAGAGGTGCCTGATCAGAAGTGGACAATCGTTTCCGTGTAGCTGACGGTATTGCGTGCACCTTGAATGCGTACGACGATGCGGAAGTAAGGGCTGGCAGCAGCGCCGAATCGTTCTGGTTCCGCGTAATTCAGATCGCCTTTGATGGGTGAGCCTCCATCGTTGCTATTCAGGGGGCGTACGCAATTGATGGTGCTGTCAGCACTGAGATCTCCGGCCTTGTCACACATCCGGAAAATCACATAACTTGCCGTGTTGTTGTTGATCGGATCGGTAATCTTGGTGACCTTCAGATCGCAGGCAGAGAAAGTGCCGCTGGTGGTCGATGCGCATTTGTCGCCATCCCAATCAATCAGTTGACGGACGGTCGTGGTGCTAAGTTGTGCGCCAGTCGCATCGACCGGAGTGGCGCCAGATTCCTTTGTGCTCGCGTAATAGCCATGGGCCGCATCATCGACATTCAATGCAGCCAGATTGGCGCTGAGCCAGTCAATAGCTTGTCGAGTTGCCTGTTCGGAGGACGCCGTAGCATCTTGTTTGAATCCGAGATTGCCCATCAGCAATGTACTGATATCGATGGAGCGGACCAGAGCCAATGTTGAAAGCATTAGCGCGACCAATGTCAGCAACGCAAAAAGCAACGTGGCTCCGCGCTCACGATGAAGGGTGGTTGTGGCACTCATCTTGTGTACCTCAGGAGTTCCATAGGACGTTGCGCAGAGGAATGATGGTGTCGTACACCTTGTAGCGATAGCGTTGCCAATTGGGGATGGTGTTGATGGTCAAGGTGATGCACTTGCTAGTGCCATGGCATGAACTTGTCGCAGGACCGGTGATCGTGTCATTCGGACCAACATCCCAAAGGGGCTGACTGGTTGTGACGCTGACGCCCTCATCTTTTGCGCTACGGGCGACAATCGCCATGCGGATCGTGAGTACCTGCTGCCAGCCAGCTGGTGTGGTTGGTGTCACGCGGTCATACGTGTCAACAATGCCATCAGCGTTGGTGTCCTTTCCGTACATGGCTTGCATGTTGACGATTTGCGGGAAGAGGTCTTGTGTCGACGTGGAGCCATCAGCCCACGACCGTTCGGTGGACGTGAGGTTGTAGGCTGCACTCACGGCATATGTCTTGACCGACATATTGCCCATGTTGACGAGGTAGCTTTTGGCTGCGAATCCTGCAGCGGGAAACACTGCTGATTGATTCCATGCGCTAGCCGCCGTGTGGGGCACGCGGGTGCTGCTCAATGTGGTGATGGGGTCAGATGTGCTCGTTGTGACCTGAAAGAGGCTGCACTGACTGGTCGCGTAGTCGGCAATGACCTCGGGGATGGCAACGACCATGTCATTGACAGCAACCCCCTGGGTGGAGTCGACAACAAAAGCCACCCCGGTTTTGGCATGATCCTCTTTGACTTGCATGGGGACGGCCACAGATCTTGTGCGTGCTTGTAAAACGGTAAGACTATCTGGGGCGCCATTAAGCCCGGCCGAGATAACCACCGGGGCGAGTGGGACAGAGAATGTTGCTCCCGTTCCGCCGTATTGGCCGCTGAGTTTGCAGCCTAGAGATGCTGGGTTCGCAGATGTTCCGTATCCAGCCATCTGGATTTCGCGCTGCATCGTAAACAGGGCCAGTGCGCCGTTCAGTTGTGCATCGCTACCACTAGAAATTGTCCTGCGACGCGTTTCCGACTGAACGAGCACTTGTGAAATCACCAAAACGGTGAGCATGCCCAGTAAGACGGCAACCATGAGTTCAATCAGCGTGAACCCGTGCTGATGAGGGCGCAAGTTAGGCAAAGGAGCTCGCATGGTCATCTCTCAGTTTGCCGTGGCGATGGTTGTGTGGGTCTCATATTTGTGAGTGTCCCCGCTAGGGGTGGACCACATGATGGTGACCTCAACGTCTCGGTTTGAGTTGTCGACGGTAATGCTGGTCTTTCCGGATGGCAGGGTCTGTGCAACTTTGTCTTGCCAGGATTTGCAGCGAGCATGCCCGGCGCAACTGGCATCGTCGTATGAGTTGATCTGCCCGATGTCTGCCCACATTTGACCGATGACCTCGTTGGCGAGGGCTGCGGCATCGGTGCGGATCTTTGCGTCGGTTTGGGCGCGTGTCAGGGCCCCCTGTAGTCCGACGAGTGCGAGCACCCCTAAAGCAAACAGCAGTACAGCGACCAGCACCTCAATGAGCGCAACGCCCGATGAGTGCTGTGGCAATTGAACGTTTCGCTTGTTCATGGCGACAATCAGCATTTGCGTGGATCGGTCGAGCTGCTCACGCTGGGGTCGCAGACTCGGATTTGGCCTACAGGCGAAATGGCGATGCGTAGGTTTCGGTACGAAATACCGGAGTCCTGTCCGGTGATGTCGATTCGGCCAATGGGTGCCGAATTGCTGACCCGGCCAAAGCCGTTGAAGGTAACCGAGGTCGCGCCTGTGGCCCCATCAGATTGCACAGCTTTCACCACGACTTGAGCACCGCTATCTCCAATGCTTCTTGATGCCACTAACCGTGGCGCCGAGACAGTCGATGGCGCGCTGGCGCAATGCGATGTCGGATCGCTTACGCTGACCACCCATGACCCGCTTGTGTTCGACAGGGCACAGGCATCGTCCAATTGATTTGCAGCATTACTGGAAACCAACCAGAAAGTAATGTTCTGATTGCGTTTGATGGCTTCCGCTCTTGCTACTTGTAAGCCCTCTTGGATGGCATTGCTGGCATTGCGGATCCGAATATTGTCCAACCATGTAGACAAGTTTGGTGCGGCAGCCAAGGCAAGAATGGTCACAATCGTGACGACGACCAACGCTTCAATTAATGTGAAACCACGTTGTTTCATGATTGCCCTGATTAACAAGAGCCGCTGATGAGCCAGCAAGACGCGGTGACTGAACTGCCCTTGAACGATGTTGTCGCGCGGGCTCCGTTGTGGTTGAGTGTGTAAGTGTTGCCTACCGCCGATCCAGTGCTGCCCGTCGCTGTGATCGTGAACCCCTGTCCGCTGTTGCTTGGGGCGCAGCTGTAGGTGAAGTACTTGATCGTGCCGCCCAGCTCCGACGTCGTGAGGGTGGTGGCGGCAGCACCACCACAAGTTGTGGCGCTGGTCGATGCGGCAAAGGCGCGGTTGTCTTGGTAATACTGTTCCAACTTACTCTTGTAGTTGGACATGTTGGTAAACGCTTCCTGGATTTGGCCTTTTCGGACGTAGTCCGTGTAAGCGGGATACGCCACCGAGGCCAGCAGCGCGATGATCGCCACGGTGATCATCACTTCGATCAGTGTGAAGCCGTTCGAAGTCAGGCGGCGGAGCGTTGTGGGGGCGGTGCTGGCAGGCATACAAATTCCTCTGTGGTCAAGATAATGATGCGTCGGCTCGACCACAAGAGGCGGGTGTTGGCCTGGCGCACGGGGCAAATTTGTGGGAAATCGCCGCTTCACGGTCTGCAAGATGTTCGCGCTGGATAACCGGGTGCCGTTCATCCTGTCGGTGCGACCGTTCGGCGGCGCCAGACGCTAGGCTCAAAACAGCGCCATGCTCAACTTGCGGCGGTACTGATCAATCACCGGGTCTGCTGCTTTGACTTCCACCTTGCCGGCAATTTCCAGCTTGGGTTTGCCGTCCGGGGATGAGCCGGTGGCCGCAGTGGCCTTCGGGGGGATGGGCTTGGGCTGCGGCTTGCTCATCACTTCCAGAATGGCGACGTAGGTCTTGCGGGCGATTTCATCGTTCCAGGCCTTGTCGCGCATGATGATTTCCAGCAGCTCGTCCATGGCCTCGGTGAAGCGGCCGGCGGCAAAGAAGAGCTGTGCCAGTTCGAAGCGCGCGGCAAAGTCGCGCTTGTTGGCGGTGATGGCTTCGGCCAGTTCGCTGGGCGCGCGGCCTTGGCGTGCGGCGGCAAACGCGTCGATGAAGCGGCCAAAAGCGGTGACGCGCTGCTCGGCCAGCGGGCCGGTCGCGCGGCTGGCCACCGGGGCAAAGATGGCCTGGGCGGCATCCAGTGCGCCTTCTTCCAGCAGCAGCTTGATCAGGTCGAAACGGGCTTCGTCGTTGCTGGGGTCCTTGGCCAGGGCGTCTTCCAGCAAGGCCAGAGCCGATTCGGTGTCCCCTTCTTCGGCGGCGTGTTCGGCTTCCAGCATCTCCACTTCAGACTGGATTTCGCCTTCGCCGGGGACGTGCTTGTCCAGGAACTCGCGGATCTTTTCAGGAGGGAGCGCACCCACGAACCCATCCACCGGCTGGCCGCCCTTGAACATCACGCAAAACGGAATCGAGCGCACGCCGAACATCTGCGACAGCTGGCCGGCAATCTCTTGCTGCTCGTCGGCGTTCACCTTGGCGAGCACGAAGCGGCCGGCGTACTCTTCTTCCAGCTTCTCCAGAACAGGGCCCAGCGCCTTGCAAGGGCCGCACCATTCGGCCCAGATGTCGAGCAAAACCGGTTGCTGCAGCGAGGCGCGGATCAGGTCGGATTCGAAGTTTTCGAGGGTGATGTCGATCATGTTTGTCAGATCTTCCGTGGAATGCGCAGATTCTGCCGGGCTCGGCTTGGGGGAACGCCTAAAATTCGGGTTTTGACGAAACGAGGATGAGCCGTGAGCAGCGCGACAGGTAAAGAAGGTGTGAAGGTGGGCGTCGTGATGGGTTCCAGCAGCGACTGGGACGTCATGCGCCATGCTGCCGACATTCTGACCGAGTTCGGTGTGTCGTTCGAGGCTCAGGTGGTCTCGGCGCATCGCATGCCGGACGACATGTTCCGCTACGCCGAGGCTGCGGCCGGTCGCGGTCTGGTGGCCATCATCGCGGGCGCTGGCGGTGCGGCCCATTTGCCAGGCATGCTGGCGGCCAAGACCACCGTGCCGGTGCTGGGCGTGCCCGTGCCCTCTCGCCACCTGCAAGGGGTGGACTCCTTGCACTCCATCGTTCAGATGCCCAAGGGCATTCCGGTGGCAACGTTTGCCATCGGCACGGCCGGTGCTGGCAATGCTGCGCTGTTTGCCGTGGCGATGCTGGCCAGCGCTGACCCGACGCTGCGCGCCAAGCTGGACGCCTTCCGGGCGCGCCAGACCGAAGTGGCGCGCGCCATGACCAATGACCTGACCATGGATGCCAAGGCATGACCGTTCGCAACAATGTGATCCTGCCTGGCGCCACGCTGGGTGTGATGGGCGGCGGCCAACTGGGCCGCATGTTCGTGCAGGCGGCTCAGGCCATGGGGTACCGCACGGCGGTGCTGGATGCTGACGCCAGCAGTCCGGCCGGCCTCGTGTCCCACGTGCACATCCGCACGGCCTACCTGGATGAAGCGGGACTGACGGACCTGGCGCAGTTGTCGGCGGCGGTCACCACCGAATTCGAAAACGTGCCGGCGCAGGCGCTGGACAAGCTCGCCGAAACCCGGCCAGTCGCGCCGGCAGGTGCCGCCGTGGCCATTTGCCAGGACCGCGCGCGCGAGAAAGCCCACTTTGTGTCCTGTGGCGTGGCTTGCGCACCGCACGCCATCATTGAAACGCCCGAGCAATTGGCGGCTGTGTCGGATGACCTGCTGCCCGGCATCCTCAAAACCGCGCGCCTGGGCTACGACGGCAAGGGCCAGATCCGCGTCAAGACCCGCGATGAACTGAACGCCGCTTGGGACGAGCTGCAGCGCGTGGGCTGTGTGCTGGAAAAGATGCTGCCCCTGGCGTATGAGGTCAGCGTCATCGTGGCGCGCAGCCAGGATGGGCAGGTGGTGCACTTCCCGCTGCAGCAAAACCTGCATCGCGATGGGATCCTGGCTGTGACCACGGTGCCTGCGCCCAATGTGACCGAGGCCGTGTCGCAGCAAGCGTATGCCGCCGCGCACCAGATTGCCGCGTCCATGCATTACGTGGGCGTGCTGTGCATCGAGTTCTTCGTGCTGCAAGATGGTCGCATCGTGGCCAACGAAATGGCGCCGCGTCCGCACAACTCCGGGCACCACACCATTGATGCGTGCGATGTGTCGCAGTTCGAATTGCAAGTGCGCGCCATGACCGGCCTGCCGCTGGTCGAGCCCGTGCTGCACAGCCCGTGCCTGATGCTCAACCTGCTGGGTGACCTGTGGTTCCCTGATGGCGCCGCCGAACAGGTCGAGCCCGACTGGGCGGCCGTGCTGGCCTTGAGCGGCACGCACCTGCACTTGTATGGCAAGACCGAGGCCCGCAAGGCCCGCAAGATGGGGCACCTGACGGTGACCGGCACCACGGCCGAAGCCGCGCGTGACACGGCCTTGAAGGCCGCGGCCATTTTGGGCATTGCGCCCTTCTGACGAGGGGCGACCGCAGACCATGCGCTTGCTGGACCCCCACACGCAACCCGACGCCATCGAGCAAGCCGCGCAGCGCCTGGCCGATGGCGGCTTGCTGGCGCTGCCGACCGAGACCGTTTACGGCCTGGGTGCGCGGGCGGACGACGATGCGGCCGTGGCGCGCATTTTTGCGGCGAAGGGCCGCCCTGCGGATCATCCTTTGATCGTGCACGTGGCCAATCAGGCGGCAGCCATGTACTTCGTGGCGAGCTTCCCGCCCGTCGCGCAGCGTTTGGCCGCCGCTTTTTGGCCCGGCCCGCTGACGGTGATCGTGCCGCGCCATCCGGACATGGCCCGCGCGGCGGCCGGTGGGCAGGACACCATCGGCCTGCGTTGCCCGGATCACCCGGTGGCCCGGGCGCTCCTGGAAGCGTGTGCGCAGCGTGACGTTTTGGGGGTGGCGGCACCCAGTGCCAACCGGTTTGGCCGCATCAGCCCGACGCAGGCCGCGCACGTGGTCGACGAATTTGACGGCCGCGGCGAGGGCTTGGACGAAGTCTGGGTGCTGGACGGCGGGGCCTGCGGCGTGGGGATCGAGTCCACCATCATTGACTGCTCTCGGGGACGCCCGGTGTTGTTGCGCCCGGGCAAGCTGACCTTGGCCGAGATCGAGGCCGTGGCGGGTGAGCCCGTGCTGTGGTCCCGCCCGGAGGCACCAGATCCCCATGCGCCCAAAGCCTCGGGGACGCTGATGTCGCATTACGCCCCGCGTGCGCGCGTGCGACTGATGACCGACGAACAGTTGGCGGCAGCCCTGGATTTGATTGAGCCGGAGTTGAGCGCCGCAGCGGTCAAGGGGGCACACAAGGCGCCCAAGATTGCGGTGTATTCGCGCAGTTTGTGGGCGCACCGTCCGCCACATCCGGGCGTGGTGCATTTGTCCATGCCGGGCGACGCAGCGACCGCTGCGCACGATCTGTTTGCGGATTTGCGCGAACTGGATGCCACCGGGGTGGAGTTGATTTGGGTGGAGGCGCCGCCGGCTGATCCGGCATGGGACGGCGTCCGGGATCGACTTCATCGTGCGGCGGCCTGAGTCGCCGCTCGGCATAACCTATCTTTACATGGCAGACTCGGGGGCGCGGCAAGCTCGATTTATGCTTGCGGCCTGTCAGCCTTGACCGTTTTTCGGAGAGTTCATGTCTCGCAACGTTGCTTCTTCCACGACTGTGGCCCTTCGCCGTATCGGCCTGGTGGCTTTGGCCTGCTCGGCCGTGTTCCTGCAAGCCTGTGGTGGTGGCAGCCGTGCGAAGTCGTATGAGCCAACCCGCATCGTGTCGTTTGGCGATGAAAACAGCGTGCTGGACAGTTATTCAGGATCGTTGAGGGACGCCTCTGGGGCTGCGGCAACTTTGTATGGCTTGACCTATTCGGCCAACTACACATTGACCACGGCCGCAGTGACCTGTCAGGTCAGTGGATCCGATCCGGCGACGGGCAAATTCTGTGCGAGCAGCGTAACCGTGGATGACGGGACGACGTCGACCTTTGATGCCCCCTCCTACACGATCTACAACACCACCGACTATCCGAGTACGGTCAACGCGTGGGAGTTGGGGTCCGGCACGGTGAATGGCTCTACGGTTGCATTGAAGCGCACGACCTCCACGACCTACTACTGCAATACGGCCTCGCTGTGGATCCAATCGTTGGCGTTGTCGTTTGGCAAGGGGTATCGCAGCGAGTGTCCGCTGACCTCGTACTCCGGGGCTGAAACCTATGCCGAGGCGGGGGCCAAGGTGGCCGATGTCGCCACGCAGGTCGACAACCATTTGAGCGAATTGGGCAGTGGCGTGATGGTCACCATCATGGCGGGCCAAAACGACATCCTGGAGTTGTATGCCCAGGTGAAGGCCAACACCCTCACATTGGCGCAAGCGCAAACCATCGCGCAAGAGCGTGCGGACGCATTGGCGGTGGTCGTGAAGAAGGTCATTGCCACGGGCGCCAAAGTGGTCTTGGCCTTGACGCCGGACTTGGGGGAATCGCCTCTGGCCTACACGACCGGAGAAAATCGGACGGCGCTGGCTGCCTTGACCAAGTCTTTCAATGATCAGGTTTACATCACGCGTTTGGGTGAAGAGTCTGGTCGCAATTTGGCCGGCGTGAACCCAGTCAGCCTGACAAACACCACGACACGTAGCACCAGCTATGTGTATGAAAAGCCACTGTGCAACACCGCGACGACCAACACCGCAACGCGCCCTGATGGCACCACGTTGAGCGTCACGCCCGACGTGTCAAATGGGTTCGGCCGTGAGTTGACCAAGTTCTGTACCGCGTCGACTTATGTCACCGATGGCAGCTTGTCGACCTATATGTGGGCTGACTTGGTGCGCTTTGCACCTGCGGCGCATGCTTTGATCGGTTCGACGGCCGCCACGCGTGCCGCCAATCAGTTCTGATTGCCCCCGCCATAACGAATCCGCATCACCAGAATCGCTGAGGCCAGCGAGAGGGTGATGCTGTTGGCGATCGCGATGGGCCACGAGTTCATCGCGACACCATATGCCAGCCACAGTGCCACGCCACAGGTGAATGCGCTGTACATCCCCACGGAGATCCCGTCGACATGGCGGGTCCGAAAAATCAGCCAGGCCTGAGGGATGAACGATCCCGTGGTCAGGATGGCGGCCACGGTGCCCACCCATTCAATGGTCTCAGGGGGCAGGGGGAGCAGGTCACGTAAGGTCATGCGGTCTCAGTTCGGAAGATCTTGTCGGGCCCAGTTCAGGATGGCTTCCATTACGGGGCGAATGGCTTCGTTGCGCGGGTATTGCACCACAGCCACCACCACCTGCCGACGCCCACTCTGGCCATCGACATAGCCGCCCAGGGCGCTGACGCCATCCAGGGAGCCGGTCTTGATGTGAGCGTAGCCTGCGGCACCCTGCCACCGCTTCGTGGTGCCATCCACGCTGGTGATGGGCAAGGACGCCATCAATTCCGGCATGACGGGGCTGCGCCACAAAACCTGCAGCCATTCGCCCAGGCACATGGCCGATGTGCGTTCCATGCGGGACAGGCCCGAGCCGTTGTCCAGAACCAGGGCATCGCCGTCACACGGGGTGTGGTTGGCGGCACGGGTGGTCGCTTGCCGGACCACTGCACTCACGCGTGTGCGCGCCGCATCCAGTGTGGCGGGGCTCGGTGTGGACGTGCTGTCCGTGCCGGTCGGCAGCGGCGCGGTGGCCTGCGTCAGGAACAACTGACGCGCCATCACGTTGTTGCTGAATTTGTTGATGTCACGGACGATCGAGCCCAATGGGGGCGATGTCCAGCGTTGCCACACGGCGGCTTCCTGGGGCCATGTGCCATCTTTGATCTGGCCTTTCAGCGTGCCTCCCGCTTGTCGCCACGCCGCGTGCAGGAGTCGTGCAGCCAAGTCCCCCGGGCCATCGCCTTGCCACAAAACGGGCCAGTCTTTTTCTCCGCACGACAGGGGGTAGGGGCCTCGCAGCTGGATGGACCAGCGCGATAAGCCTTCCTTGTGCCAGCCTTTGATGGGAGCCATGCGCAAATCCATGGCTTCGCGCCAATCGCCGCAGGATGCCTCTGCCTTGATGGTGAGTTGGGTGTGGAGTTCGACTCCGTCCAGCGGCGGGTCCATGGCCACACGGATTTGACCAGGGCGGCTGGCGTCAGGCACGAAGCGCAAGACCACCGACTGGTGGTTCACCAGCAATGCGTCGGGGCCGGCGTTGTAGGGGCGCAAGGGCCGGCCATCGAATGCCGCGGGGTCGTGTGCAGGCACCGCCAGCCATTGACGGTCGAATACGATGTCGCCACGGATCTCGCGCAGGCCGGCCGCACGCCAGCGGTTCACCATGAGGGACACATGCTCCTGGAGCAGTGCCGGGTCACCTTGGCCTTTGATGTACAGCGAGCCGTTCAGTACGCCGTCGGGGGACAACGGTCCACCCAGAGCCGTGTCAGTGGACCACGTCCACGCAGGGCCCAGCGTCAGCAAGCCTGCGCCGGTGGTGAACAATTTCATCACCGACGCGAAAGGGCGTGGCGTGGTCGCAAGATGCGCCAAGCGTGGCGTTGGGGTGTCCACTGGCCACACAAGCAGGGACAAAGCAGACGGGGGCATGCCAGCGCGCTGCAGTGCCTCGGAGATGGGCGCAGGCAGGGGGGCGTCTTGGGCGCGCGAAACGGGGCTTGCCAGCAGGGCCACCACACCGAGGGCGCGCAGCAGGGGCAGACAGGAGGACAATCGCAATCGGTGCATGGGCGCCATCATAGAAGGCGACGCAGTCGCTACACTCCCGCCATGTCTTCTTTGCCTGTATTGCTCGCCCTGGATACTGCTACCGATCGCATTCACGCCGCTTTGGCCGTGGGGGATCGGGTGCGGACGTTGGATTTGCCGGGCGGCGCGCAGGCGTCGTCACAACTGTTGCCGGCGCTCAAGGGCTTGTTGAGCGAGGCGGGTTTGTCGTGGGCCGATCTCAGTGCCGTGGCATTCGGCAGTGGCCCGGGTGCCTTCACCGGTCTGCGCACGGCTTGTTCCATCACGCAAGGTCTGGCCTTGGGGGCGGACTGCCCTGTGATCGTGCTGGATACCCTGATGGTGGTGGCCGAGCATGCACGTCAGCAGGCGCCCCAGTGGTGCCCGGACGGGGCCGAGGTCTGGGTGCTGCAGGACGCCCGGATGGAAGAACTCTATGTGGGGTCTTTCTGTTGGCAAGGCCAGCGGTGGGTGCCGAAGCAGGCGCCGCAATTGTGGTCGCTGGATGAGCCTGCGAGACGATGGGCCGCGGACACTCGCGACGGTCCAGTCCGCCTGTGCGGCAACGCCATGCAGGTCTACCCCGAGCGGTTCGCATTTGCCTCGGCCGAGGGGGCCGCGATCTTGGTGCAGCCAGCCATGCCTGCGGGGGCGGCGCTTGCGGCTTTGGCGCAGGCCGCCTGGGCCGACGGGCAAACGGTGGATGTGGCCCTCGCGTTGCCGCGCTATGTGAGAGACAAAGTGGCACAAACCACGGCAGAGCGACAAGCGGCTGCACAAGCTCCGCGCTTCGTGGATCGTCCGATGACCGAGGCAGACATTCCGGCGGTATTGGCCATGGAGCAGGCTGCGTGCCTGCATCCCTCGCACGCGTGGAGCGAGGACAACTATCGGTCATCCATGCGTGCGGGCTATTGGTGTCGCGTTCGGCTGGATGCGGCCTCGCAGCAAATTGTGGCCGTGTGCGTGGCCATGAATGGTGCTGACGAGATCCATTTGCTCAACATCGCGGTGGACAAGCGCTGGCATGGCCGTGGTGTGGCCCGCGCCTTCCTGGGCGTGCTGTACGAGCGTTGTCAGCAGCAGCGAGCCAGTCTGTTGTGGCTGGAGGTTCGCCCCAGCAACACGCCGGCCCGTGCCTTGTACGGTAAAGAAGGGTTCATCGAGGTCGGTGTGCGCAAAGGCTACTACCCCGCGCCCGACGGACGTGAGGATGCCGTGGTCATGCGGCGAGACATCGATCTGGGTGACGGCCGTGCGGTGGAGTGAGCGACAGCGCGCCATGTTGCGCGAGATGGGCGTGCCACCCTTCTGGCCGGAGGGATCGGCCGATGCGGTCGAAGATGCGGCAACTGTGGCGGCCGCACCGTCGGCCGCGGCTGACGTGCCCGTTGCCCAGCCGGCGCCTGTGTTGATGGCTACAGCGCCAGAACGTGTTGCCGCCCCGGTCGTGCCCAAGCGCCCGGTCGAGGCCAAACCTGTTGTGGCCTCTTCGGCTGTGGCGGAATTGGGGGCCCGGCCTTCAGGCATCGAGCAGATGGACTGGCCCGCGTTGCGCGAGGCCGTGGCTGGCTGCCAGGCATGCGGCCTGTGTCAGAGCCGCCGTCAGACGGTGTTTGGTGTGGGCCACCCACAAGCCGATTGGATGATCGTGGGCGAGGCGCCTGGCGAGCAAGAGGACAAGATGGGCGAACCCTTCGTGGGACGTGCCGGCCAGCTGCTGGACCGCATGTTGCATGCGGTGGGGCTGACGCGGGCGGAGGCGCCTGCGGACAAGCAGGTGTTCATTGCCAATGTGCTCAAGTGCCGTCCGCCCGCCAACCGCAATCCTTTACCGCAAGAAGTGGCGCAGTGCGAGCCGTATCTGCTGCGGCAAATGGCGCTGGTGCAGCCCAAAGTGATGGTGGCGATGGGGCGGTTTGCGGTGCAGTCGCTGCTCAAATCCACCGAGCCGATTGGGCGCTTGCGTGGCCGTGTCCACCACGTTCAAGGCATTCCGGTGGTAGTGACTTACCACCCCGCCTATCTGCTGCGCAACCCGGCGGACAAAGCGCTGGCTTGGGATGACCTGTGCCTGGCGCGAGAGGTTTTGCTGCAGCGGACTTAACCGCCCAGGTAACGCTGTCGGCGGAACCACCACACCAGCCCGACGACCACGGCACCCATCAGCATCATGGCCACCCAGAAGCCCGGGGCTGTGTGGATGAGGGGCATGGCGTCGAAGTTCATGCCGAACACGCCGGTGATGAGGTTGAGCGGCAGGAACACGGCGGTCAGCACCGTCAGGGTGCGCATGATGTCGTTGGTGCGACTGCCCTGTAGCGAAAAGTGCATCTGGACCGCGCTTTCCGACGACGATTCCAGCCTGCGGACATGATTGAGCACACGCTCGATGTGTTCCTGCACGTCACGTGAGCGCACGCGCAACACCTCGCGTTCGCGGGCGGCCTGGGGGTCGGTCGGTACGGGCCATTCGTCCAAAGCGTCCATCCACTCCTGCAGCGCGCTGTGTTGGTCTTCACAGGTGTCTTCCAGCAGGTGCAGGGTGTTGCGCGATTCGAGCAGTGCCTGCCAGTGCCGGAACTGTTCGTTGTTGCGCAGCATGTCCTGTTGCAGGTAGCCCAATTGGCGGGTAAGCAATCGGCGCAGGTCGAGATAGCTGTCCACCATGTGGTTGACGATGCGCAGCATCAAGTCCGCCGGGCTGGGCGGCAGGCGTGACGGGCCTCGGCCTTCGGTGCGATGCAGGTGTCCCTCCAACCCTTGTTCATGGATGAGGGCGGCATCGGCACTCAGGTGGTCATCTTCCTCGTCCTGAGGGGGGATCGAGGGAGATGCCTCCATCTCGGGCGGGACCGACATGCCGTGCTCGGCCGGGCCGCTGGCCATGAGGCTCAGTCGGGTCTCAAAGAAATCCCGTACCGAACAGTCGGCGGGATGCACGGTCAGCAGCACCCGGTCAAACAAGGCGAATCCGACAGGGCTGGTGTCGATGGCGGCCAGCGCTTGGCGGGCACTGGACGCCGTGCCGTGCTCGTCATCCAGAAAGAGGTGGGCCGTGCCTGGCCCCGCGGCCAGCCGGCGAAACACCAGCAGGTCGTACCACGAGGTGTAGTCGTATTGCGAGGGCAGCTGTGGATTCAGCAGGTCAGAGATGTGCAGATCCACCAGGCTGCCACCGGCCAGGCGGGCGAGATGGCGCTGTACCTGTGTCAGCTGCACCTCAAAGACCCGCCGACTGCAGGTCACCCACAGAAAGCCCTGGGGGGGCAGGCTGGTCGGCCATTCTTCCAGCTCGGTGAAACGATCGTTGATCAGGAAAAAGCGCACAGCAACCCCAGTGCAGACGACGGATCCGCAGCTTAACCTTGACGCAGCTTCTCGGCCGCGTCCAGCGCAAAGTAGGTGAGGATGCCGTCAGCACCCGCACGCTTGAACGCCAGCAAGGCTTCCATCATGCACGCGTCGTGGTCCAGCCAGCCGTTTTGCGCGGCCGCCTTGATCATGGCGTATTCGCCGCTGACCTGGTAGGCGAAGGTGGGCACCTTGAACTCGTCCTTTACGCGTCGCACGATGTCCAGATAAGGCATGCCTGGCTTGACCATCACCATGTCGGCACCTTCGGCGATGTCCATGGCCACCTCGCGCAGCGCTTCATCGGTGTTGGCGGGGTCCATCTGGTAGACCTTCTTGTTGCTCTTGCCCAGATTGGCGGCCGAGCCCACGGCATCGCGGAAGGGACCGTAGAACGCGCTGGCGTACTTGGCGCTGTAGGCCATGATCCGGGTGTAGATCAGGTTCTGCGATTCCAGTGCCTGGCGGATGGCGCCAATGCGGCCGTCCATCATGTCCGAAGGCGCCACGATGTCGACACCTGCTTCGGCCTGCGTCAGGGCCTGACGGGTCAGCACCGCCACGGTCTCGTCGTTGAGGATGTAGCCGGTGTCGTCGAGCAGGCCGTCCTGGCCGTGGGTGGTGTAGGGGTCGAGCGCCACGTCGGTCATCACGCCCAGTTCCGGAAAGCGTTTTTTCAGCTCGCGAACGGTTTGGGGGACCAGGCCATCGGGGTTGGCAGCTTCAGCGCCATCCGGTGTCTTGAGGCTGCCGTCGATGACCGGGAACAAGGCCAGCACGGGCACGCCCAATTCCAGGCAGCGCTCGGCGGTGCGGTACAAGGCGTTGCGACCCAGGCGTTCAACGCCGGGCATCGAGCCCACGGCTTGCGTGCCCTCGTCCTGATCCAGGATGAAGACGGGGTAAATCAGGTCAGCCGAGGTCAGGGCGTGTTCGCGGACCAGGCGGCGAGAGAACTCGTCCTTGCGCAGGCGACGGGGACGGTGTTGGGGGAAGTGTTGCGAGAACATCATGGTGACGCCAGGTCCGATTTTGTGAAGTAATGCAAATGTGAACGGAAAACCGCTTCATCACGGTTTTTTGCAGGACACGGAGGCGTGCACCTCTGTGGAATCCAGCCTATAATTCACCTTGAATGATACGCCGCAAGGCCTCATTCCCTGCTTTTCCTCCCTGAGCAGGTGCCTTACGTGATGACAGCGTTAAGGCTTCATAGCCCCGGCCAATGCCGGGGCTCTTTTTTTGTCTGTGCGATTTGATCCACCCCATGGGCAAGGTCTGCATTTCGGTGCGGGGGCTGGCCATAATCCGGGCATGAGCAACGCCTATCTTTGGGTCAAGGCCCTTCACATCATCTTCGTGGCCAGCTGGTTTGCAGGCCTGTTCTACCTGCCGCGGTTGTTTGTGAACTTGGCCATGGTGTCCGCAGACAGCCATGCCGAGCGCGAGCGCTTGCTGCTCATGGCACGCAAGCTCTACCGTTTCAGCACCATCCTCATGGTGCCGGCGCTGGTGTTTGGCTTGTTGTTGTGGCTGTATTTCGGCATCGGCAAGGGCCCGGGGCAGATCTGGTTGCACATCAAGCTGACCCTGGTGGTGGGCGTGATCGGCTACCACCATGTGTGTCGGCGCATCCTGACCCAGTTCGAGGGCTTGCAAAATCGCCGCAGCCACAAGTGGTTCCGCTGGTTCAACGAGGTGACGGTTTTGCTGTTTGCCGTCATCGTGTGTCTGGTGGTTCTCAAGCCGACGCTGGGATAAGTCTGCCGCATGGCTGAGCACCGCAGTTCCGCCTGGCCCCTGACGTGGGTCGCTGTGGCGCTCATCGTGTATGCCACGCTTCATCCGTGGAGCGGCTGGCATTGGCCTGACCGACAGGTGTTCAGTTGGGTGTTGCCCAAACTGCACCAAGAAATCGTCAGTGATCTGGTTGCCAACATCCTGGGGTATTTGCCCTTCGGGATGATTCTGTGCCTGGCCTGGCTGCGCAGCGGGTATTCCGTGACCTCGGCGGTGCTGCGGACGGTGTTGATGGGCGCCAGCATGTCCTACACCCTCGAGCTGATCCAGTACACCGTGCCGGGCCGGGTGCCCTCGATTTCTGACTGGGTTCTGAACACCTTGGGGACGGCGTGGGGGACGTTGGCGGCGGTCACCATTCAGGCCCTGGGTGTGGTGGACTGGTGGCATCGCCTGCGCCAGAAATGGTTCATCACGCAGGCGGGGCATGGGCTGGCATTGCTGTGGATGTGGCCGTTAGGCTTGCTGTTTCCGCCCCCCTTGCCGCTGGGCGAGGGGCAGTTGCTGCCGCACTTGCGGTTGGGACTCGTCGAGTTGACCTCCGGTACGCCCTTGCAGGCCTGGCTGTTGCCCGAGGATCCTTTGCGCTTGTGGGCTGCCATCCATTCGGCCGTCGTGTCGTCCAGCTGGCTGCCCATGGTCGAAGCCCTGACCGTTGCGGCAGGCATGCTGGCCCCCTTGTGTCTGGCTTGTGCACTGGCGCGCCCTCGAACCTTGCGGGTGGCGTTGCTCAGTGCGCTGGTGTTGCTCGGGATGGGGGTGACCGCGCTGTCGACGGCACTGAACTTTGGTCCTGAGCATGCACTCAGTTGGTTGACCTTGCCCAGCAGCTTTGGCATGTTGCTGGGGGCCATGTGCGGCATGTTGCTGGTGGATCGCTCTCGCACGGCTTGCGCGGCACTGGGTGTCATGGTGTTGCTGGCGCTGATCGGGTTGATTCATCTGGCGCCCCCGGATCCTTATTACGCGCAAACCTTGCAGGCGTGGGAGCACGGCAGATTCATCCGGTTTCACGGGTTATCCCGGTGGTTTGGCGTGTTGTGGCCCTATGTCGCCCTGATTTGGCTGCTGGGGCGATTGACCGCGCGTGATCTCACTCAAGTCTCGGATCAGGGCGGAACCTAAAATGGCGCCATGAGCTATTACCAGCGCCACATTTTTTTCTGCCTCAATCAGCGCATCAACGGCGAAGCCAGTTGCGGCGACCATGACGCGAAGGCGGCCTTTGACCATTGCAAGAACCGGATCAAGGACGCCGGGTTGTCGGGCAAAGGACAGGTGCGCGTCAACAAGGCAGGGTGCCTGGATCGTTGTGCGGGTGGCCCTGTGGCGGTTGTGTACCCCGAAGGCACTTGGTACACATTTGTAGACCAGGCTGACATCGACGAAATTGTGGACCGTCACCTGATCAACGGTGAAGTCGTGACGCGCCTGGTTTTGCCCGACGACGTTGGACGCTGAGGTGCATCATGATCGGACGCCCTGCCTCAACCCTCATTGACGGTCCGGCCGGCCACATCGAAGTGGTCGTCGAAGAGCCCGCTGCCAAGCCGCTGGGGTTGGCTGTGGTGGCGCACCCGAACCCGCAGATGGGCGGCACGATGGACAACAAAGTCGTGCACACCATTTGCCGGGCGTTCGTTCTGGCTGGCTGGCGCGCCGTCCGCTTCAACTTCCGTGGCGTAGGACGATCGGAGGGCGAGTGGGACGAGGGCCGCGGTGAAACCATGGATCTGCTGGCGGTGGTGGGGCATCACCTGAGCGACCCTGACATGGTGGGGCACCCTCTGGCATTGGCCGGTTTTTCGTTTGGCGGGGCCATGGCTGCGCAAGCCTGTGCCCGCTTGATGGAAGTTGCGGCCTTGCGCCCCGGGGTCGTGGCGCCATCCGAGTTGGTGCTGATCAGCCCAGCCGTGAGTCGGTTTGATGTGCCTGTCGTGCCGCAGCACACCTTGATCGTCGAGGGGGAGCAAGACGATGTGGTGCCGCTCACGCACATCCTGGATTGGGCGCGGCCGCAAGGCTTGCCGGTGACGGTGGTGCCCGGGACGGGGCATTTCTTCCACGGTCAGTTGCCACGTTTGCGAGAAATCGTGTTGCGCCATCTGCGCGGTGTGGCGGAGTGACCTTGCCGGGGTGACGGAATTCACGCCCCTGGACTTGTAAATGGGGCTGAATGCCCCATATTGCGCCCATGACAAAGCTCTTTCGACCTGCTCGCCGAGCGGTATTGCAACTGGCTTGGACGGCTGGCCTTGCTCTGGGGATGGCCGGGGTGCCCGTTGCCGGGTGGGCGGCTGCGCCTGTCTCGCCGGCTTCAGCCATGTTTGCACCTCGCGCTGCAGCCATGCCGGCGGTACCGGAGGTGGCCGCGCGTGCCTTCATCCTGCAGGATGTCGGTAGCCGTCAAACCTTGGGTGAACGACAGGCCGATCAGCCTTTACCCCCAGCCTCGCTGACCAAACTGATGTCGGCCTACCTGGTGTTCCAGGCGCTGGAGTCGGGAAAGCTCAAATCAGACCAGTCCCTGACCGTCTCGGACAAAGCCTGGCGTGCGGGGCTGAATGGTGCGGTGCGGATCGCCGCGGCACCGAACGCCACGCTGCGGGTGGATGACCTGATTCGCGCCATGACCGTGTTGAACGCCAACGACGCGACGATCGCGCTGGCGGAAGGCGTGGCGGGTTCGGTGGACGCGTTTGTCGACATGATGAATCGTCAGGCCCAATCTTGGGGGCTGACGGCGACCCGCTTCCAGAATGCCGATGGCACAGCAGAGCGGCAGCATCTCAGCACAGCGAGGGATCTCTCGTACATTGCTGCGCGCCTGGTGCTGGATTTCCCCTCGGCGCTGCCGTATTACGCGCCCAAGAGCATCACCGTGGAGGGCGTTCCGCAACCCAACCGCAACCTCTTGTTGCTGCGTGACCCCAGCGTCGACGGCTTGCAGGCGGGCTACACAGAGTCGGGCGGGTATGCGCAAGTGGCCACGTCGCGTCGCACCATCGCTGGCGTCGAGCGACGTTTGATCAGCGTGGTCCTGGGTGCCAACTCCAGTGAGGCGCGGGCCGGTGAAAGCCAGAAGTTGCTCAACTGGGGCTACAGTGCTTTTGACGTGGTCAAGCTGTTTGATGCAGGACAGCCGGTCACCACGGCCAAAGTCTGGAAAGGCCGTTCATCGACCGTGCCGATCGGTCGCCCCGAGCCACTGATCGTGGTGGTGCCGCGCGGGCAAGGCAAGCTGCTCAAGACCCAGTTGACCCGCCCTGACCCGCTCATGGCGCCCCTGCTCAAGGGGCAAAACGTGGCGACGTTGCAGATCACGCTGGGCGGTCAGCCATGGCAAAGTCGCCCGTTGCAGGCGCTGGAGGCGGTGCCCAGCGCTGGCTGGCTGGGGCGCGTATTGGATGCCATCCGTCTTGGCATCCAATGATTCAGGATTTCGACATGACGCATCAACCCGTGAACCCCATCATTCCCCCCGAGCAGTCGCTCATCGAGTACCCCTGCGCCTTTCCCATCAAAGTGATGGGCGCCCATCACGAGACCTTCATCGAGGCCGTGGTGTCCGTGGTGATTGCCCACGATCCGGCGTTTGACGCCTCGACCATCCAGCGTCGCCCCAGCAGCAGCGGCAACTACCTGGGCCTGACGGTGACCGTCACGGCCACCAGCCGCGAGCAACTCGACAACATCTACCGCGGATTGAGCGGCCATCCCCTCGTGAAATACGTGATCTGACGCATGCGTCAGGTGTGGCAAACGCACGCATACAATGTCTGTGATCTGGCCGAAGCGCCTCTGGTGCCTCGGCCCTTTGTTTGAAGGAACCTGAAGTGTTTATTTCTGAAGCTTATGCACAAGCCGCAGCTCCCGCTGCTGGCGCCTCTGGTGGTCTGATGAGCATGCTGCCGCTGGTGCTCATGTTCGTGGTGTTGTACTTCGTCATGATTCGTCCTCAGATGAAGCGCCAGAAGGAAACCAAGGCCATGCTCGACGCGCTGGCCAAGGGTGACGAAGTCATCACGCAAGGTGGCGTCATGGGTCGCATCACCAAGCTGGGCGACACCTTCGTGAGCGTGGAAGTGGCCAATGGCGTCGAACTGCAACTGCAGCGCGTGGCCATCGTGCAGGTTCTGCCCAAGGGCACCTACAAGTAATAGAACGCCTGCGTCGTCGAGGACCTCATGAACCGCTATCCCTGGTGGAAGTACCTGATCATCGCCGTGGCGTTGGCCATCGGTCTGATCTATAGCCTGCCCAACGTATTTGGCGAGGCGCCAGCCGTGCAGCTCTCCAGTGGCAAAGCCACGCTCAAGCTCGACAGCGCTGCTGTGGCTCGGGTCGAGGCTGCCCTCAAGGATGCCGGCATCCAGGCCGACTTTGTCGAGCTGGATGGCACATCCGTGCGGGCGCGGTTCAAGGACACCGACACGCAGCTGAAGGCGCGCGACGTCATCCAGCGCACCTTCAACCCCGATGAAACCGATCCGCGCTACATCGTCGCGCTGAATCTGGTCTCGCGCTCGCCCCAATGGCTGCGCTCGCTGCATGCCCAGCCCATGTATCTGGGCTTGGACCTGCGCGGTGGCGTCCACTTCCTGATGCAGGTGGACATGAAGGCGGCGCTGACCCAAAAAATTGACAGTCTGTCGGGTGACATCCGCACGCTGCTGCGTGACAAGGACATTCGCCACAGCGGGATCCGTCGTGAAGCGAGCACGGTCATCGTGCGTTTCCGAGACGACACCGTGCGCAAGGCGGCCCGTCCTGTGCTGCAAGACAACTTGCCAGATTTGATCTGGGCTGACTCGACCGACGCCGGTGGCTCGGGCGATGTGACGCTGGTGGGCTCGCTCAAGCCGACCTCCGAGCGCAGCATCCAGGAGCAGGCCCTCAAGCAAAACATCACCACCCTGCACAACCGGATCAATGAGCTGGGTGTGGCCGAGCCCGTGATCCAGCAGCAAGGGCTGGACCGCGTGGTGGTGCAGTTGCCTGGCGTGCAGGACACGGCCAAGGCCAAGGACATCATTGGTCGCACGGCCACGCTGGAAGTGCGCATGGTCAATGACAGCACCGAAGCGCAAGCTGCGCTGTCCGGTGGCCCGGTGCCTTTTGGTTACGAGCGCTACATGGAGCGTGGCGGCGTGCCCATCATCGTCAAGCGCGAAGTGGTGTTGACCGGTGACAACCTGACCGACGCACAGCCCGGCTTCGACGAAAACCACGAAGCTGCCGTGCACCTGACCCTTGACGCCCGTGGTGCCCGCATCTTCAAAGATGTAACCCGCGAAAGCGTTGGCAAGCGCATGGCCATCATCCTGTTCGAAAAGGGCAAGGGTGAGGTCGTGACGGCGCCCGTCATCCGTGGCGAAATCGGTGGTGGCCGCGTGCAGATTTCGGGTCGCATGACGACCGAAGAGGCTGCCGACACCGCGCTGCTGCTGCGTGCCGGTTCGTTGGCCGCACCGATGACCATCATCGAAGAGCGCACCGTGGGCCCGAGCCTGGGCGCTGAAAACATTGCGCAGGGCTTCAATTCGCTGGTCTACGGTTTTGCCGCGATTGCCGTCTTCATGTGCATTTACTACCTGCTGTTTGGTGTGTTCTCGACCATTGCGTTGTCGGTGAACCTGCTGCTGCTGGTCGCTGTGCTGTCGATGTTGCAAGCCACGCTGACCTTGCCGGGGATTGCTGCGATTGCGCTGACGCTGGGCATGGCCATTGACTCGAACGTGCTGATCAACGAGCGCGTGCGCGAAGAGTTGCGCAACGGCTCGGCACCGCAAACGGCCATCCGTGCCGGTTACGAAAACGCCTGGGCCACCATCCTGGACTCCAACGTCACCACCCTGATTGCGGGTCTGTCGCTGCTGGCCTTTGGTTCGGGCCCGGTGCGTGGGTTTGCCGTGGTGCACTGTCTGGGCATCCTGACGTCGATGTTCTCTGCCGTGTTCTTCTCTCGTGGTCTGGTCAACCTTTGGTACGGCCGTCAGAAGAAGCTCAAGAGCGTGTCGATTGGTCAGGTCTGGAAGCCCCAGGAATAACAAGAAGAGGGATCGAGCATCATGGAATTTTTCCGCATCAAGCGTGACATTCCCTTCATGCGCCACGCGTTGGTTTTCAACGCCGTGTCGTTCTTGACCTTTGCCGCCGCCGTGTTCTTCCTGTTCACGCGGGGCCTGCATCTGTCGATCGAGTTCACCGGCGGGTCTTTGATCGAAGTGCAGTACGCGCAAAGCGCTGATCTGAACAAGGCGCGGGCCGCGATCGAGTCGCTGGGCTATGGCGAAGTGCAGGTGCAAAACTTCGGCACCTCGCGCGATGTACTGATCCGTCTGCCGCTGCGCGGTCAGATGAAGCAGGGCGAAGTCGTGGGCAAGGTTTTCGGAGCCCTGTGTACGGCCGAGCAAGGCGCCCTCAAAACGGTCGACACGACCGACAAGGGGCCCGCCCAAGTCTGTCAGGTGGCCGATGGCGGTCAACCCGTGGCCCTGCAGCGCAGCGAATTCGTTGGGCCGCAGGTCGGTGAAGAGCTGGCCCGTGACGGCGCCTTGGCGCTGGGCGTGACCGTGCTGGGCATCATGATTTACCTGGCCATCCGTTTCGAATGGAAGTTCGCGGTGGCTGGCATCATCGCCAACCTGCACGACGTCATCATCATTCTGGGCTTCTTCGCCTTCTTCCAGTGGGAGTTCTCGCTGTCCGTGCTGGCGGCGGTGCTGGCGGTGCTGGGCTATTCGGTCAACGAGTCCGTGGTGATCTTCGACCGGATTCGCGAGGCCTTCCGCAAGTTCCGCAAGATGAACACGGTCGAGATCATTGACCATGCCATCACGTCCACGATGAGCCGGACCATCATCACCCACGGTTCGACCGAAGCCATGGTGCTGGCGATGCTCTTCCTCGGCGGCCCCACGTTGCACTACTTTGCACTGGCACTGACCATCGGCATCGTGTTCGGTATTTACTCGTCGGTGTTTGTGGCCGCAGCCATTGCGATGTGGCTGGGCGTCAAGCGAGAAGATCTGGTCAAGAGCGCCAAAAAAGATATCGATCCGAACGATCCGCACTCCGGTGCGGTGGTGTAGAGTCAAAAGAGTCTTACTCTTTTCCCCCTATGTCCATCGGTCCTCACCGTGCGCTGGCGCTGACTGCCCGGCTCAGCTTTGTCGAAGCCCTGATGCGGGGCTTCGAGGCCATGGTGCAAGCCTGTCTGGAAGGGGCGCGGGTTCAAGCCGCCCAGTTGGGCGATCCGGCGTTGGCCATGAAGCGCCGAGATCTGGTGCTGGACCTGGGCAAGCTGGCCGCCATCTGGCGTGCGGACATGGACAAGGCCTTGAACGAGGCCTTGCGCGATTTGCGCGTGGGGCGTGCGGTGGGGCTCAAGCCGGCCACCAGTGCGATCACCCGTGCGGACGTGCCGCTCAGTTTGCTGGAAGACAGTGACATCGAGCGTGATTTGGCGGTGTCGCGTCTGGCGCAGGCCATTTCGGATGTGACGGGCTCCGAGTACACCGATTTGAATGCCCGCTTGCAAGCGGTGCAGGGGGCGGTTGAACCCTCGAACGTGCAGGTGGATGTGCTGACCCCGTATTGGGTGGGGCGCGTCGTGGTGGCTGCATGGCTGGACTGCGGGCTGGGTCTTGAGCACTGGGGCACGCTGCAAAGCGTGGTTCACCAGGAAGTCGCGCAGTGGGCCTTGGAGGCCTATCACTTTGCCAACGGGGTCTTGCTGGATCACGGTCTACGGCCGGAAATCGACCTGCGCCCGTTCATCCGCCGCGCCAAGGACACGGGTGTCGGGCGTGCCACGGTCATTGGTGGCATGGGGGGCAGCACCGGCGGCGGCAACAGTGGCCTGCAGCCTTTCGGTCAGCCTTACGAGGAAACGCGTTTGCTGACGCAGACGCCCGGGATGTACAAGACGCCTGCGCAGTCTCAGGCCTTGTTGAGCAAACTGACCCAAGTCGTTGGGCGGCAGGTGCCGGAGTTCGAGCACACGCAGGCTGACGGCAACACGGTTCGTCAGGCGGCGCCCGGGGTGTCGGCGGGGCTGGGCCAGGCGATTCAGGCTGTGGGGGACGTGGTCCGACGTCAGATCGGTGTCGGAGGTGAAGCCGAGTCACATACCCCCTCGCAAGTGCTGCAAGAGTTGCAGCAAAGCAAGCGGACGCTGAAGCAGTCGGCCAGCACGCCCGTTGAGCGGGCAACCATCGAAATCGTCGCATTGCTGTTCCAGGCCATTCTGACGGAGGAGCGTCTGCCGGCGAGCATCCGCGTGTGGTTTGCGCGCTTGCAGATGCCTGTGCTGCGTGTGGCCATCAGCGAGCCGGATTTCTTCGCCACGACCAGCCATCCTGCGCGGGTGCTCATTGACCGCATGGGCTCGTGCGTGATGGGCTTCGTGGAAAGCGATGGCAACACGGAAGACGCGCTCTACAAGGAGATTCGACGCATCGTGCAGGTGATCGAGGCCTATCCCGACACCGGCCGACGCGTGTTCCAGACGGTGCTCAACGAGTTTGTCCGCTTCCTGGAAACGTATTTCCGTGAAGAAAACGAAGCGTCACGCCGTGGCGTGTCGTTGGCGCAGCAAGTTGAGCAGCGCGAGACCTGTGCCATTCAGTACACGATCGAGTTGCGCAAGATGCTCGATGGCGTGCCGGTGCATGAGGGCGTGCGTGAGTTCATGTTCAAGGTGTGGGCCGATGTGATGGCGCACAGCGCCGTGCTGCACGGACCGAACAGCGAACAGACCAAAGCGCTCAAGCGCGCCGCAGCGGACCTGATCTGGTCGGCCAGCGCCAAGACCTCGCGTGAAGAGCGTGCCGACGTGCTGCGCCGTTTGCCGCCCCTGCTCAAAACCGTTCGTGAAGGCATGGCCCGTGCGGGGTTGCCATCGGACAAGCAAGACGAACAAATTCAGGCGCTGAATGCGGCGTTGGCCGCCGCGTTTGCAGCGCGTTCGGCCACGATTTCATCGACCCATTTGCAGGCGGTCACCGAGCGCCTGGAAGCGCTGGGGGATGTGTTGCCGGACTTGGCTTCAGTCGAGTTGGATGCGGAGACCTTGCGAGATCTGTCTGGCCACGAAAGCGACGATCTGGAAGTCGTTGCGGATGGGGGCAGCATGCCCACGCCCGCCATGGTGGGCTGGGCGAAGGAGCTTCAGATTGGCGCGTGGTTCGAGTTGGACTACCGTGGCAAGCAAGAGCATGTGCAGTTGGCCTGGCATGGTTTGCAAAAACAGCTGGCTCTGTTTGTGACCTCATCCGGGCGTGGCGTGCTGTTCCAGTTGCACCGGCTGGCGGCCTTCTTGCAAGCGGGCTTGCTCACGCCCATGGAAGATGAGTCGTTGACCACGCGCGCGACGCGCGTGGCGTTGGCCAAGCTGGATGCAGACCCGGACCGTCTGCTGAATTAAGCCGACGGGGTGGCGCTGCGCTCGCGCAGCAGGGCCTCGAACGCCGCTTCGGTCAAGGGGCGGCTCAGGTGGAAGCCTTGGGCCTCATCGCAGCCGTGGTCACGCAGGAATGCGGCCTGGTCTTCGTTTTCGACACCTTCGGCCACGATGGCCACTTCCAGCCGGTGTCCCATGGCAATCAAGGCGCCAACCAGGCGGCTGTCTCCCGGGGAGTGGGGGACTTGTGCCAGGAAGCTGCGATCCAGTTTGAATCGATCGACCGGGAGTTCGCGCAGGTAGGCGAAGCTGGAGTACCCCACACCAAAGTCGTCAATGGCGATGCTGACGCCCAGCAGGCGCAGTTGCGTCAGGACGTCTGCTGCGCGCAGTGACTCCCGCACGACCACACTTTCCGTGATTTCCAGCTCCAGTGCGGTGGGATCCAGACCGGTATCGCGGAGTGCCTGGTCCACGGTGGCCACGATGTCTTCACTTTCGAGTTGAACGGCCGACAGGTTGACGGCCACGCGCAAGGGCCAGCCTGTCTGAGCTCGCCATTGTTGCCCCATGGTGCAGGCGCGCCTCAGCACCCATTTGCCCATTTGGACGATCAATCCTGTCTCTTCCGCCAGGGGAATGAAGTCGGACGGCGGAATCAGCCGCCCTTTGTGTTCCCAGCGCAGCAAGGCCTCGACACCGGTGATGTCGCCGGTGGCACAGTCGAACTGTGGCTGGAAGTGCAGAAGCAGCTCTTCCCGCTCGAGCGCTCGATAGAGGTCGTTCTCCAGCAGCAGCGTGTCCACGGTCGCCGAGGCCATTTGCGGACTGAACATCTGGATCTGGTGGCGCCCATTGTTTTTGGCCTGGTACATCGCCAGATCGGCGTGACGCATCAGGGTGATGGCGTCGCCACCGTGTTGGGGATAGAGCACCATCCCGATGCTGGGGGTGATGCGCAACTCATGGAGCCCCACACGAACGGGTTCGTCAAAGAGCTCCAGCACCTTGCGAGCCACGACGGCGCCGTCGGATTCATCGGTGAGCCGGGGCAGCAGGATCACGAACTCGTCGCCGCCCAGTCGCGCAACGATGTCCGAGGTGCGCATGCCGTTGCGCAAGCGTCTGGCGACCTCGACCAGGACCGTGTCCCCAATGTGATGCCCCAAGGTGTCGTTGATCTTCTTGAAGCGATCCAGATCCAGGAACATCAGCCCCATGGTGAACTGCTCGCGCTCGGCCATGGCCAGACAAGTCTTGAGCTGCTCTTGCAGCATGTTGCGGTTGGGCAGGGCCGTGAGCGAATCGTGCAGCGCCATGTGCTCAAGTTTGACCTCTGCCTCCCGCCGCAGCGTCACGTCATGTGCCATGACGAGGTAGCCGGTCAGCGTGCCGTACTCGTCGCTCAATTCGGTGACAAGGATCTCGGCGACCAGCATGCTGCCGTCCGAACGGATCATGCGCCACTCCGATGGCACACCCGGAGATTCCTTGGCGAGGTGGGTCAGGACATCGAGTTCGGCATTGGACTCGGGCTCCCCTTGTCGCATCGCGATCAGGTGGGCGCTTTCCTTGACTTGTTCCGGATCGAAGAAGCGCTGGGTGGTGCAGCGCCCCACCAGTTCGTTGGCACGGTAGCCGACCAGGCGCTCGCCTGCCGGATTGATCGTCTGGATCACGCCGGACGGGTTCAGCACAAAGATGGCGTAAGGGGCGCTGTGGACGATGACTCGGCGCATCTCGTCCACTTCGTTGAGCTGTCGCTGGGCCTCGAAAATGGCACGGTCAGCCGCTTCCTGCGGAGACAGGTCGCGCACCACCAAGATGTATTGCTTTTGACCTTCCCACAGCATGCTGCTGACGGTCAGGTCCAGGGGGAACGTTTGTCCGCCTGAGCGCAGCCCTTCGGTCCGGCGGCCCAGCGCGTTCATGCCGGCATGCTGCAGTTGCAGGAAGGCCTCCAGCGAAGCTTCGCTGTCGACCGACGCGTGGGGGATCAGTTCGTCGAGTGTCGCCCCGATCACGCTGGCATGGGCGCGGTCAAACATGCGGCAGATTGCCAAATTGGCGCCGATGATGTGACCGTCTTCCGTGAGCGCAAGGATCCCGTCAATGGTGTTGTCGAGCACCGCGCGCAAGCGCTGTTCGTTGCCCAGCGCCTGGTTGCTGAGCTCTCGTGCCATGGCGGCGGCTTTGCCGTGTCGCAGGGCGGCCCCGCGCAGGGCCCACCACAACCCCAACGTGGTGGTGAGGCTGGCCAGCAGCAGCGCCATCGGGAAGGCCGCCAGCAATGGCTGGGAATGGCCTTGCGTGAGCGTCAGCGTCCAGGTTCGGTCACCGGCTGGCAGGGGCAGACTGATGGCGTTGTGCCGGTTCAAGGGCGCGGTGGCATCGAACTGAGGTGTCACCCATTGGGCGCTGTCAAACAGTGGCGGGGGGGAAGGGTCCAGGCCCGCACTGCGGTCGCTCACGGTCCAGTGCAGTTGCGCCCAGCGGTCAGACGGGAGCACCTGGCGCATGAGGTCTGGGGCCCGAAACACCCCGCTCACGGTCCCGATGAAGGCTTTGCGTCGTTCCTCAACAGTCTTGATCGGGCGACCGAGTTTGTAGACAGGCAGGCGGACAATGAAGCCCACGCCACCTTGTATCAGGACCACGGGCTGAGAGACGCTGGCGCGACCGCTGTCACGGGCGCGCTCCATGGCCTCTTTCAGCAAGGGGCGCGTCAGGATGTCGAAACCAAATGCCGCCTGGTTGCTGGCCATCGGTTCGTTGAAAATGATGGGAACGTACAGCGGGCGATTGCCCGTGGGCTTGATCTGGAAGCCGGGGTAGCCTTGACGTGAGACGCTGCGGTCACCCGCGACACGGCGCTCGAACTCGCTGCGCTCTTCGAGTGTGACCTGTCGTGCGAACTGGATGGCGGTGAGCGCCGGGTATTCCCGCTCGGGCGCCATGTCCACAAAGCGCTGATGAAAGATGCGCCGCCCCACCGTGTCATTCGCCTGGAACAAGGCCTGGAAGGCCCCGAGGGCGTCAATGTAGTGGTCGAGTTGTTGCGCCAGCGTCTTCTGCAAGGCGGCCGCTTCAGCGGTGAAGGCCTCATCGGCCTGTGCTTGCTCGCGCTTGGCAGCTTGCAACCATGCCGCCAGGCTCAGGATAAGACCGACGAGCAGCACCAGTTTGGCCATGCGGGCCAGCCAGCGCGACTCCTCCCTCGTCTTATCGATGTCGATCAGCATCCACGTCCTTGAAGTGCCAGAGGTGGCCGGCCCCCAAAGGGACCGGCGCATCCAGCTTTATCGGACTGTGGAATGCAGTGCTTGATGCCTACCCCCCGCCACAGGGGGGCAGGTGCGACATGGAAAGCCGCTAATTTGTGAAAACGGTCACGCTCCGCGTGCCATGGCCATCAGGCGGGCGATGCGTTCCTGCGTGGACGGGTGGGTTGAAAACAAGCCCTTGATCCCCTCGGCCGACAGCGGGTTCATGATCATCATCTGTGCGGTTTCCGGGTGGGCCTCTGCGGCGTGCAGCGGGATGCCCTGCGCGTAGCGATGGATCTTGTCGAGGGCGCTGGCCAGTGCGGCCGGGTCGCCACTGATTTCGGCGCCGCCCCGGTCAGCTTCGAATTCACGGGCGCGGCTGATGGCCATCTGGATCAGGCTGGCGGCCAGCGGCGCCAGAATGGCCACGGCGATGCCTGCGAGCGGGTTGGCGGGTCGCCCCTCTTCATCACGGCCGCCAAACAGCACCGCAAAGTTGGCCAGCATCGAGATGGCGCCGGCCATCGTGGCACTGATGGTGCTGATGAGGATGTCTCGGTGCTTGACGTGGGCCAGTTCGTGGGCCATGACGCCGCGCAGTTCTCGCTCAGTCAGGACATTGATGATGCCTGTGGTGGCGGCCACCGCAGCATGCTCGGGGTTGCGGCCCGTGGCGAAGGCGTTGGGGGCGTCTTCGTCGATCAGGTAGACCTTGGGCATGGGCAGGTTGGCGCGCTGGGCCAGCTCCTTGACCATGGCGTAAAAACGCGGCGCGGAGGTTTCGTCCACCTCGCGAGCGTTGTACATCTTCAGCACCATCTGGTCGGAGAACCAGTAGCTGAAGAAGTTCATGCCGAGCGCCACGACCAGGGCCAGCATCATGCCGGCGCGTCCCCCGATCATGGCGCCAATGGCCATGAACAAGGCGGTGATTGCCGCCATCAGGATGGCAGTTTTCATCAGGTTGAACATGTCGTGCGGGCCTCCTGCCCCAGTCAAAGCGAAACGCCATCACATGATGGCGTTTCTTAGATGCGGTGTGTCGCGTGAAGTTCAACCCAGCGCGCTGGGCAAACTCAGGTTTTGCAGAAAATCGCGCACCAGCACGCGCTTGCCGCCAGGGCGTTGCAGCGTTTGCAGGGCCAGCGCTTGCTGTCCGCAGGCCACCACCAGTTGTTCGCCTTGCGCGTGGAGCACCTGGCCCGGGGCGCCGTGTCCGTCGCAGACCGAGGCCGCCCACACCTTCACGACTTCCGTGCCCTTGTCGGTTGGCAACTGGAAGGTGCAGCCCGGGAACGGGTCGAACGCGCGGATGCGTCGGGCAATTTCATCGGCCGACTGCGCCCAGTCGATGGCCGCTTCGGCCTTCTCGATCTTGTGTGCGTAGGTCACGCCCTCGGCCGGTTGCGGCGTGGGCGCCAGGCCACCGGTGGCCGCCAGGTTCAGGGCCGACACGATCATACGTCCACCCAACTCGGCCAGTCGGTCGTGCAGCACGGCGGTGGTGTCGGTGGGCAAGATCGGTGTGCGCTCGATCAACAGCATGTCGCCGGTGTCGAGCCCTGCATCCATTTGCATGATGGTGATGCCCGTCTCGGCATCACCCGCTTCGATGGCGCGGTGAATGGGCGCGGCACCACGCCAGCGCGGCAGGATGGAGCCGTGGATGTTGAGGCAGCCCAGGCGAGGCAGATCCAGCACCCATTGGGGCAGGATCAGGCCATAGGCCGCGACCACCATGATGTCGGGAGCGGCGGCCAGCAAGGCATCGCGCGCGGCGGCGGCTTCGTCTGGGTATTTGCCGTCCAGCCGGAGGCTGTGCGGCTGACTGACCGGGATGCCGTGCTGCACGGCCAACTGCTTGACGGCCGATGCCTGCAGCTTCATGCCGCGCCCGGCAGGGCGATCGGGCTGGGTCAGGACCAGGGGCACCTCGAACCCGGCGCGCAACATGGCGTCCAGCGCCACGGCGGCAAATTCTGGCGTCCCGGCAAAAGCCGCTGTGAGTGCACTCGCCATGCTTTACTCGTCGCGCTGACGCTTGGCCAGTTTGGTCTTGATGCGGTTGCGCTTGAGCGGCGACAGGTATTCCACGAACACCTTGCCTTTCAGGTGGTCCAGCTCATGCTGCACGCACACGGCCAGCAGCTCTTCGCCTTCGAATTCGTAGGTCTCGCCTTCGCGGTTGAGGGCGCGCACGCGCACCTTGGCGTGGCGGTCCACCTTGTCATAGATGGTGGGCACCGACAGGCAGCCTTCCTCCCACACGATCATTTCGTCGCTGGCCCAGATGATTTCTGGATTGATCAGCACCAGCGGGTCGTTGCGCTCTTCGCTGGTGTCGATCACGACCACGCGCTCGTGCACATTGATTTGTGTGGCGGCCAGGCCGACGCCTTTGGCGTCGTACATGGTTTCCAGCATGTCATCGACCAGCTGTTTGATGCGGTCGTCTACCTGCGCGACGGGCTTGGCCACGGTATGCAGTCGGGGGTCGGGGTAACGAAGGATGGGCAGCAGGGCCATGGCAGGGTCGGGCAATCAGCGAGGAGGTTGTGGAAGTATCGCAACGACAGCGGGCATCCGCTGCAGGATTCAGCACGTAACACGGCGCAATTCTCGTTGCGATCGTGCGGCTTTTGCGGGCAGAATCAGACGATCATTGACCAGATTTTGCCGAATCTGGTGCATCCGTGTTGTGGATGCGCTTTTTTGGGCAGGTAGTGGAGACTGTTTTGATGACTCAGCGATCGCTGTCGAAGGGACCCAGCATCCCCACTTTCGTGCGCACCGGACGCGCGCTGTGTCTGTCTGCGCTGGCCGCGGCGACGATGGCTCTGGGTCTGTCGGGAACCGCTCGCGCGGAGTTTCCGAATTACCCCATCACCGCACAGCAGAAGGCCACAGCCCAACAAGTGGCGCAAGCCGGTGTGCCGTTGTCGGAGTTGGCGCCAAATGCCCCTGATTCTTACACCGTCAAGCGGGGTGACACGCTGTGGGCCATTTCCAGCCTGTTTCTGAAGTCGCCCTGGCGCTGGCCTGAGTTGTGGGGCATGAACCTGCAACAGATCCGCAACCCCCACCTGATTTTCCCCGGGCAATACCTTTACCTGGACAAGAGCAATGGCCGCGCCCGTCTGCGCGTGGGCGAGCCGGTGGGCGGTGGCGTCAATGGCACCACCAAGCTGTCGCCACGCGTCCGTGAGGGCAGCCTCTACGATGCCATTGCCACGGTGCCCTTGCACCTGCTGGAGCCTTACTTCAACGAGGCCGTGATCTTCGACAACAGCGAAGAGTTGCTGCAGGCCCCCCGCGTTGTGGCCACACAGGAAGGTCGCGTGTTGCTGTCGCGTGGTGAGACCGCTTATGTGCGTGGCGAGTTGGGCGGCCGCCGCGAGTGGCGTCTGTTCCGGACCACCAAGCCGCTGCGTGACCCGAGCACCCAGGAAGTTCTGGGCTTCGAAGCACAGTATGTGGGCACCGAGATCGGAAGAGCGTCGT
>NZ_JBLIZW010000055.1:0-17697 GCF_048860245.1 Aquabacterium sp.
CCTTGAGCAGTTTGGCCCCCGCGAGTCGATGGAATACGACGTCGTGATCGTCGGTGCCGGCCCCGCTGGTCTGTCCACTGCCATCCGTCTGAAGCAACTGGCTGAAAAGGCCGGCAAGGAAATCAACGTTGTCGTGCTGGAAAAGGGCTCTGAGCCTGGCGCGCACATCCTGTCGGGCGCCGTGATGGACCCGATCTCGATGAACGAACTGTTCCCCAACTGGAAGGAACTGGGCGCTCCTCTGAACCAACCCGTCACGGCCGACGAAGTGCTGGTCCTGACCGAGACTGGCGCCATTGCCACGCCTCAGGCACTGATTCCCAACAACTTCCACAACGAAGGCAACTACGTCATCAGCCTGGGCAACGTGGTGCGCTGGCTGGGTCAACAGGCTGAAGCCCTGGGCGTGGAAATCTTCCCTGGCTTCGCTGCCGCTGAAGTGCTGTTCAACGAAGACGGCTCCGTCAAGGGCGTGGCCACCGGTAACCTGGGCATCGACAAGAACGGCGAACCCACGGACGAATTCCAGCTGGGCATGGAACTGCACGGCAAGTACACCATCTTCGCTGAAGGTGCACGCGGCCATCTGGGCAAGCAACTGATCGCCAAGTTCAAGCTGGACGAAGGCAAGGATCCACAAAGCTACGCCATCGGTATCAAGGAACTGTGGGAAATCGACCCCGCCAAGGCCAAGCCTGGTCTGGTCGTGCACACCGCTGGCTGGCCCATGGACACCCAAACCTATGGTGGCGGCTTCCTGTATCACCTGGAAGACAACAAGGTCACCCTGGGCTTCGTGACCGGTCTGGACTATCAGAACCCCTGGCTGTCTCCTTTCGAGGAAATGCAGCGTTGGAAGACTCACCCCAGCATCAAGCCTTTGCTGGAAGGTGCCAAGCGCCTGAGCTACGGTGCTCGCGCCATCACGGCCGGTGGCATCCTGTCGCTGCCCAAGGTTGTGTTCCCCGGTGGTGCACTGGTGGGCTGTGACGCTGGCTTCCTCAACGCTGCCCGCATCAAGGGTTCGCACGCCGCCATGAAGACCGGCATGCTGTGCGCCGAAGCCATCTTCGACGCTGTGAATGCTGGCCGCCAGAACGACGAGCTGAGCGCCTACCCCGCATCGTTCGAAAAGAGCTGGCTGAAGGAAGAGCTGGACACGTCCAAGAACTTCAAGCAGTGGTTCAAGAAGGGCATGTACGTCGGCATGATCATGACCGGCATCGAGCAATGGCTGCTGCCCAAGTTGGGCATCAAGGTCGCACCTTGGACCATCCATCGCACCGAAGCCGATCACACCCGCCTGCTGCCTGCCGCACAGTGCGCCAAGATCGACTACCCGAAGCCCGATGGCAAGATCACCTTCGATCGCCTGAGCTCGGTGTTCGTGTCCAACACCAACCACAATGAGCACCAGCCTGCTCACCTGACGCTGAAGAACGCTTCGGTGCCTGTGGAAACCAACCTGGCCAAGTTTGCAGGCCCCGAGCAGCGGTACTGCCCTGCTGGCGTGTATGAATTCGTGAAGAACGAAGACAACACCGACCGCCTGCAGATCAACGCTCAGAACTGCGTGCACTGCAAGACCTGCGACATCAAGGACCCCACTCAGAACATCAACTGGGTGACGCCTGAAGGCGGCGGTGGCCCGAACTACGCTGGCATGTAATTCGTGCCTCCAACAAAAAGGGAGCCCTGGCGGCTCCCTTTTTTTATTGCTCAGCCGGGTCAATCACCCGGCATCTCGATCACTTGTGCAATCGGCAAGAGTTCGTCTTCCTCGATGACCTCCATGCCGTGCAGCGCCTGCCGGGCTGCGGCCGCTTTTCTGGCATCCCGATCGGCCTTGATCTGAGCGCGGCGCTCTGCAAAGAACTGCTTGAGCACTTGACTGGCTGGCTCTGCCAACACGCCCCCAACGATCTGGGTGTGGTGATTCAACTGGCGATTGGCAAACAGGTCCATCACCGAACCAGCAACCCCCGTTTTGGGATCCATGGCCGCAAACACCACACGCTTGAAGCGAGCGTGCAGCAATGCCATGGCGCACATGGCACAGGGCTCCAGCGTCACATAGAGCTCGCACTCGGGCAGGCGATAGTTTTCGAGCAACTGCGATGCGTGGCGAAGCGCCACGATCTCTGCGTGGGCCGTTGGATCGTGCGTGGTGATCGGACGGTTGTAGCCCGTGGCGATCACCTGCCCATGGCGCATGATCACTGCGCCAACGGGCACTTCCCCGGCCAACCACGCGTTGTGCGCCTGATCCAGCGCGATGCGCATGGCGAACTCATCCTGGCGCAGGCTTGCCTCGTCCATCACTGCTGACGCTCCGCCATGCCACGATCTACCTGCGATGCACGGTCCTGCATCAAACCATTCACCTCATTCTGGATCTGGCGCTGCACCGATTGCGCTGCCGATGCCGATTGCGGCGAGGCCACGCCACTGCTATCCGCAGCACCTTGCACATGGCTCAATTGCTTCTTCGCCAACACGCCAACGATCACCAATGCAATCAAAATCGACAACAAACCGAATGCCCGCATGGCACACCTTTCGTACAAGAAAACAATGCCCGCGAACCATCACAGCGAGCATCCCAAATTGGGTCTCAATATATGCCACCATCGGCGGCGTTGATTGTGCAACGAGCCCGCATGCAAGGCGCAGAAAATTGACAGCCAGCCCTACCCCACCGAGCGAAGCCTGGGTCATCCATTGCGACGGAGGAGCCCATCCCAACCCCGGCAAGATGGGCCTGGGCTACGTCGCCACTGCACCAGATGGCCAGACACACCGCCGCTCGTGCACCTTGCCTGGTACCGGCTGCAACAACGAGGCGGAGTTCCAGGCCGCGATACACGCCATGCGGTTCGCTCAGCACCAAGGTGCGACCAGCCTCCATCTGTTCAGCGACAACAGCATTGTGGTTGAGCAGTTGAGCCAGCAGTCGTGCGCACCCATTCAGCGCCTTGCCGACTTGATTGGCACCGCCAGAGCCCTTCAGGCGACATTCGTGTGCGTGGTGTGGACCTGGGTGCCTCGCCACCGCAACGGCGAGGCCGACGCCTTGGCGCGCCAGGCACTGGGGCTGCCCGCCAAAGCCTCTGTTTGGCCAGGCAAGATCCGGCGCAAGTAGCAGAAGGTGCATCGCCCATGAAAAAGGCCCACGCACTGGCGTGGGCCCGTTCTACGAAGGCGCCTTGGCACCTCGGAGCATCACTCCCACTCGATTGTTGCAGGCGGCTTGGAGCTCACGTCGTAGGTCACGCGGTTGATGCCACGCACTTCATTGATGATGCGACCGGAGGTGCGCTTGAGCATGCTGTAAGGCAGTTCGGCCCAGTCGGCGGTCATGAAGTCGGACGTTTGGACAGCGCGCAAAGCCACGACGTAGTCGTACGTACGGCCATCCCCCATCACGCCCACGCTCTTGACCGGCAGGAACACGGTGAAGGCCTGCGAGGTCAGGTCGTACCAGCTCTTGCCGGTGGCGGGGTCGATGGTGTTGCGCAGCTCTTCGATGAAGATGGCATCGGCGCGACGCAGCAGGTCGGCGTATTCCTTCTTCACTTCGCCCAGAATGCGCACGCCCAGCCCCGGACCTGGGAAGGGGTGACGGTAGACCATCTCGGGCGGCAGGCCCAGCGCCACGCCCAGCTCCCGCACTTCGTCCTTGAACAGTTCGCGCAGCGGCTCCAGCAGCTTCAGGCCGAGTTGCTCTGGCAGGCCACCCACGTTGTGGTGGCTCTTGATGGTGGTGGCCTTCTTGGTCTTGGTGCCGCCAGATTCCACCACGTCAGGGTAGATGGTGCCTTGGGCCAGGAAGGTTGCGCCCTTGTGACCTTGGCCGCTGGCCTTGAGCTTTTCAGCCTCGGCCTTGAACACGTCCACAAACAGGCCGCCAATGATCTTGCGCTTGCGCTCGGGGTCGGTCACGCCCGCCAATTGGCCCAGGAACAGCTCGGAGGCATCCACGCGGATGACCTTCGCGTGCAACTTGCCTTCGAACATGTCCATGACCATGTCGCCCTCGTTCAGGCGCAACAAGCCGTGGTCCACGAACACGCAGGTCAGTTGATCGCCAATGGCGCGATGAATCAGCGCGGCTGCGACCGACGAATCCACACCGCCGGACAGGCCGAGGATGACCTCCTCGTCGCCGACTTGCTCGCGGATCTTGGCAACCGCTTCTTCTATGTAGTCGCCCATGATCCAGTCGCCCTGACAGCCAGCGATCTCACGCACAAAGCGGTTGAGCATGGCTTGGCCCTGCACGGTGTGCGTGACCTCAGGGTGGAACTGCACCGCGTAATAGCCCTTCTCTTCGTTGGCCATGCCAGCGATCGGGCAGCTAGGGGTCGAAGCCATCAGCTTGAAACCCTCGGGCAGCTTGGTCACCTTGTCACCGTGGCTCATCCACACCTTGAGCATGCCGTGGCCTTCAGCGGTGGTGAAGTCGGCGATGCCGTCGAGCAGCTTGGTGTGACCATGGGCGCGCACTTCGGCGTAACCGAACTCGCGAGTGTCCGACCAGCTCACTTCGCCGCCCAGTTGCACAGCCATGGTCTGCATGCCATAGCAAATGCCCATCACGGGAACACCCAGATCCCACACAGCCTGCGGTGCACGCAGCTGATGGTCCTCGTAGGTGGAAGCATGGCTGCCCGACAGGATGATGCCCTTGGGGTTGAACGACTTGATGAAGTCATCCGACACGTCGTTGGGATGGATTTCGCAGTAGACGTGTGCTTCGCGCACGCGACGTGCGATCAGCTGGGTCACCTGGGAGCCGAAATCAAGGATCAGGATCTTGTCATGCATGGTCAATTCTCTGGATATCAAGTCTGACGCGAGATGCGAGGCCTGCTGAGGCAGCAAACAACTCAGGCGCTCGCACGCCCGGCCAGCGTGTCGTCATCCACATGACGAGGCCGGCTGAAATAACGGAAACCGATGATGGCTGCCACCAACTGAATGGTGGCACACAGATAGAACGGTGCGCCAATGCGCCAGTCTCCGAGCGGGTAATGTGACACGGTCGCCAGCATCGGTGCACTGAGGATGGGGCCCAAAACTGCGGCCACGCTGTTGAGCGATGACACGGCACCCATGGCTTCGCCTTGCCGGCTGGGATCCACCGAGTTGGACACCACGCTCTGCAGGCCAGGCTGGACCATGTAGCCAAACACATTGGCCACGATGACCACATACATCAGCCAACCCACTGGAACCAAGCCGTAACCAGCGTACGCCAGGGTCGCGGACACCAAGCCGATGCGCACGATGCGGTCCAGCGCCATGCGCTTTTGGATCTGTCGCAGCAAACCGCCCTGTACCAGCACAGCCATCAGGCCGACCACAAACAACGAAATGCCGTTGTCTTTGGGGGTCCAGCCAAATTTGAACTCGGTGTACAAGAACCAACTGGTGTGCAGGCAGCCTTGGGCCAGAATCGACAAACCCAAGATCCACAACAGTTGCTCCAAACCCTGCAGTTTGCGCAGGCGGGACAGCACGCTGAAAGGATTGGCACGCACCCAGTCGACGGCACGGCGACGTTCTTGCGGCAAGGACTCGGGCAACACGAAGAAGCCGTACACGGTGTTGATGAGGCACAGCGCCCCAGCCAGGAAGAACGGCCAGTGCACGTTCATGTTGCCCAGCAAGCCACCGGTGACCGGCCCCAGAATGAAGCCCAGCCCAAACATGGCACCGAGCATGCCGTAGTTACGGGCACGATCTTTGGGCTGCGTGATGTCGGCGACGTAGGCGTTGGCCACGGCGATGTTGGCGCATACCGCCCCCCCCATGACGCGCACCGCCAGCAACATCCAGAACTCGGTGGCCAGTGCCGTCACGAAATAGTTGACGGACATGCCGAGCAAGCCCAGCAGCAGCACGGGTCGGCGCCCGTAGCGGTCTGACAGCGCCCCGAGAATCGAGGCACTGAAGAACTGCGCAATGGCAAAGGCCGCTTGCGCGGCCCCGTATGCGAACGATGTGTCCGCGCCTGACCCCATGAAGGAGCCAATCAGCTTGGGCAACACCGGCGCAATGATCCCGATCGACATCATGTCGAGCAGGACCGTCACCATGATGAATGGCATGGCCGCTGTGCGGCCGCTTGTAGAACCCTTGGTCATGTTCTCAGTGGTTCAGTGGCGGCCGACAAGGGCCCGCACCCCTTACTCCATGCGGTAATTGGGTGCTTCCTTCGTGATTTGCACGTCGTGCACGTGGCTTTCACGGATACCGGCAGCCGTGATCTCAACGAACTCGGCCTTGTTGCGCATGTCTTCAATGGTGCCGCAACCGCAGTACCCCATCGACGCCTTCAAGCCACCCGCCATCTGGTACAGGATGGTGAGGACCGAACCCTTGTAAGGCACGCGACCTTCAATGCCTTCCGGCACCAGCTTGTCGGCGTTGGGATTGGTGGTTTCGTCGTTTTCCTGGAAGTAACGGTCGGCCGAACCCGCCTTCATGGCGCCGATCGAACCCATGCCGCGGTAGCTCTTGTAGCTACGGCCTTGGTACAGGATCACTTCGCCCGGGGCTTCTTCGGTACCGGCAAACATGCCGCCCATCATCACGCAGCTAGCGCCAGCAGCGATGGCCTTGGCGATGTCGCCGGAGTAGCGGATGCCACCGTCAGCGATCAGGGGCACGCCCGTGCCTTGCAGCGCGGTGGCCACGTTGTCGATGGCGGTGATTTGCGGCACGCCCACGCCGGCAATGATGCGGGTGGTACAGATGGAGCCAGGGCCGATACCGACCTTGACGCCATCGGCGCCGGCTTCCACCAGTGCCAGTGCAGCCGCGCCGGTGGCGATGTTGCCGCCGATCACGTCAACATGCGGGAAGTTTTGCTTGACCCAGCGCACGCGCTCGATCACGCCGTGGCTGTGACCGTGAGCGGTGTCAACGATCAGCGCATCCACACCGGCCTTGACCAGCAGTTCCACGCGCTCTTCGGTACCCTCACCCACGCCCACCGCAGCGCCCACGCGCAGCTTGCCTTGCGGATCGCGTGCGGCATTGGGGAAATTGGTTTGCTTGGTGATGTCCTTGACGGTCATCAGGCCCTTGAGCTCGTTGGCATCATTGACAACGACCACACGCTCCAGCTTGTGGTGGTGCATCAGGGCTTTGGCTTCGGCTGGAGAAGCACCATCCTGCACGGTGATCAGACGCTCACGGGGCGTCATGATCTCGCGCACAGGCACGTCCAGACGGGTTTCAAAACGCAGGTCACGGCCGGTGACGATGCCCACGACCTTGCCGTCGTCCACGACGGGGAAGCCGGAGATACCGTGCTGCTTGGACAGCTCGATCACGTCACGGACCTTGACGCCGGACGAAATCGTGATGGGGTCACGCAACACGCCCGACTCGTAACGCTTCACGCGTGCGACTTCAGCAGCTTGCTGCTTGGCGGTCAGGTTTTTATGGATGATCCCGATGCCGCCTTCCTGAGCGATCGCAATCGCCAGACGGGCTTCCGTGACGGTGTCCATCGCAGCGGACACCAGCGGCAAGTTCAGTTGAATGTTGCGGGACAGACGGGTGGCCAGCGAAGTGTCACGAGGCAACACTTGAGAGTACGCGGGCACCAACAACACGTCATCAAACGTGAGGGCTTTACCAAGCAGGCGCATGAACAGGCTCCGGACGCAAAAGCGGATTATACGCGGAGACACGCGCGGAACGTAATGTTGGGCTCATCGGCAGAAATGCGCACAATCCAGATAGTTCACATCAGATGGCTTGGCTACACTGCTCATCATGAAATACGTGCGTTTTGCCTCACCTTTGCTTCTCGGCCTGCTGGCCGTTGGCGCGCTTGTTTCCACCCCATCCATGGCGGGATCGCAATGGAAGTGGCGAGATGCCAACGGTGCCATCCAGTACAGCGACCGCCCGCCACCTGTCGGCACGCCCGAGCAGGCCATTTTGGCTCGCCCGACCCCGATCAGTGCCAAGCCCGTCGTAACAGCCGCATCGGCTGCAAGCGCCGCGCCGGCCAGCACGGCTGCCAGCAAGCCTGGCAGCGAACTCGATGCCAAGAAGCGCAAGTCCGATGAGGAGAAAGCGCTGCAACAAAAAGCCGAGGAAGAAAAGCTCGCCAAGGCCAAGGCTGAAAACTGCGAGCGCGCCCGGTCTTACCAGCGCACCCTGAACGACGGTATTCGCATCGTCCGCTCCAACGCGAAGGGTGAGCGCGAGTTCCTGGACGACAAGGCTCGCGCCGAGGAAGCCCGCAAGACGCAAGAGTCGATCAACGCGAACTGCCGCTGAGCACTGCGCTCAGGGCGCGGGAGGACCACCTCCCCGACCAAGCCGGTCAGACCTTGTCTACCGGCTTGATGTTTTTTGGGGACCGGTGAATGCCTTTGGGGAGCTTCTCGCCGTGGGCGCGGTACCGCACCCGGCGTGCCTCTTTGGGGTCCACCTTCAACTGACGCACGACCTCAATGCGATCACGATCTCGCAAGACGTGCCCCGGCCGCTCTTTGCGCCCCCACACTCCGACGGACCATGTGCCCGACGCAATCGCATCCAACGTCAGCCCCTCGATTTGGCCCAGCAGACCCGATGCCTCCAGCGCCTGACGCACGGTAGCACCAACAGGCAGCGTGACCGGTACGCAGCGAACCTCGCGAGGCGCCACACTCACGGCGACCTCCACCGCCAGCGTGGATGCAGCCTGCGTTTCAGCGTGGACCATAGACCTGCTCCGCCCGTTTGACGAACGACTCCACAAATGTGTTGGCGATTCGGTCAAACACTGGGCTGACCACCAGCGACAACGCCTTGCTGGAGAACGCGTACTTGAGCGAGAACTCCACTTTGCACGCCGGCGAGTCCACCGGATCGGCCCCGTCCTGCGGCGGCACGCCCGGCTTGTTCAGCGGCAAGAATCGCCACGTTCCCTCCAGTGTCGAGAACGGGCCATCCACCAGCCTCATCGTCACGCTACGCCCAACGTCGTTGGTGTTGCGCGTTGTGAACGCTTGCCGAACGCCTGCAAAGGCAATGTGCACGCGGGCGGTCACACCGTCATCGTGCGTATCGATCACCTCGGCACGGTCGCACCAAGGCAAGAATTGAGGGTAGTCTTGAACACCAGTCACCAGCCCATACATTTCACGGGGCGAGTACCAAAGCAAGACAGACTTTTGTACGTGCTTCATAGAATGTCGGTATTTTAAAGAAGCCGGCGACCACGCCGAGCCAAATCATGTCCATCGCAGAAAATAGAAAAGCCCATTTCAACTACCACATCGAGGAACGCTTTGAAGCAGGACTGGTGCTGGAAGGTTGGGAAGTCAAGGCCATCCGCGAAGGACAGGTGCAGATGACCGATGGCTATGTGCTGATCAAAGACGGTGAATTGCATTTGATTGGCTTGCGGATCAATGCACTGCGCTCGGCCTCGACCCATATCAAGCCCGAAGCAGACCGCACCAAGAAGTTGCTGATGCACCGCCAGGAAATCCGCCGACTGATTGGCAAGACCGAGCAGAAGGGCTACACCCTGGTGCCGCTGAACCTGCACTGGAAGGGTGGCCGGGTGAAGGTTGACATTGCTTTGGCCAAGGGTAAGGCCGAGCACGACAAGCGCAACACCATCAAGGACCGCGACTGGGAACGCGAAAAGGGTCGCCTGATGCGCCACAAGGTGTCTTCCAGCGGCAACAAGGACTGAGTACACACTCGGCCCTCGCTCGTCGCGCCGTCAGGACATCAGGCCAACACCTGAAAGGCCTGCTCCAGATCGGCCATCAATGCAGCCGGGGACTCCAAGCCAATGGCCAAGCGGACGATGGTGCCGCGCCGGCCGGCGAGATGCCCATGCTCGCGCATGCCATCCAGCCGGTAGGGCATGACCAAGCTCATGGGGCCACCCCACGAATAGCCAATTTTGAACACCTGCAGCGCGTCAACAAAGGCGTGGACACGCTCGGTGCTGTAGCGGTCGGCATCGAACACCATGGACACCAAGCCACCGGCGGCCTGACACAGCTCAGCCCACCAAGCATGGCCCGGTGAGTCAAGCAAGGCCGGATGCAGCACCTGTGAGGGCTCGGCACGGCTTTGCAGCCATTGTGCGATCTGGCGTGTGGCGGCGTCGTGGGCGGCATAGCGTAGCGGCAAGCTGGGCAAGCCACGCAAGACCAGCTCCGCATCGTTGGCCCCCACACCCAGCCCCAGACGCATGTGCGTCATCAAGACTTGATGGTGCAGTTGCGGGTCACGTGTGATGACCGCGCCCATGAGCACGTCTGCCCCACCGGAGGGGTATTTGGTGAGTGCGTGCACGGACACATCCACACCCCAGATGGCCCCCGCCGCATCCTGTGGATCCGGCATCTGGAAGGGGTTGAACGCCAGACCGGCGCCCCAGGTATTGTCGAGCGCCACCCGCAGATGCGGATGCTGACGCGCCACGCGCAGCAGGCCCAGCAAATCAGGAAATTCCAATGTGACCGAGCCCGCCGCTTCCAGCCAGAGCAGTTTCGTGCGCTCGGTGATCAGCCCGGCCAGTGCCTCGGCGTTTTGCGGGTCGTAACTCCGGTGCGTGATACCCCATCGCGCCAATTCGACACGGGCAAAGTCTTTGCCGGGTCCATAGGCGTTGTCAGGAATCAGCACCTCGTCGCCAGCACGCAAAAAAGCCATGTCCACCAGCGAAATGGCCGAGAGACCGGACGGTGCCAACACGGTGTGCAAGCCGCCCTCCAGCGTGGCCAGACGCTCTTCCAGTGTGAAGGTGGTGGGGGTGCCGTGCAGACCGTAGGTGTAGCCGCTCTTGTCCTGCCACTGGCGCGTGTGCAGCGCTGCCGTGTTCTCGAAGATGACCGTCGAGGCCTTGTAGACACCAGGCGGAACAGCGTCGAACCCGCCAGGGGGCTGGTACGGGTGATGGATCAGTGCGGTCGCTGTGCGCGCCAGATGCGCTGGCAGCGTCGAAATGTCTTGGGGCTTGCTCATGCGGGCATGCTACTGCAAGGCCCGCATGAGCTTGGCCGATCGATCAGATCGGTTGTGCGATCAGATCGTGGCCTTCCACCGCCACGATGTGTGCCTTGGTGAACTCACCGACCTTGAGGGTCTTGCTGGCCTTTTGAGGCGGCAGCAGGCGGACGATACCGTCGATTTCAGGGGCGTCGGCGTAGGTGCGCCCCACCCCACCCTTGCGGCCCATGGCGGGCGCGCTGTCAACCAGCACCTGCATGGTGGCACCCACGCGGCGAGCGAGCTTGGCAATCGACACTTCTTCAGCGACCGCCATGAAGCGGGCACGACGCTCTTCGCGCACCTCGTCGGGCAAGGCGCCGGGCAGTTCGTTGGCAGGCGCGCCTTCGATGGGCGAGTAAGCGAAGCAACCGGCACGGTCGATCTGCGCTTCACGCAGGAAATCGAGCAGGTATTCGAACTCTTCTTCCGTCTCGCCGGGAAAGCCGGCAATGAAGGTCGAGCGAACGACGATTTCAGGACAGATCTCGCGCCAGCGACGCAGACGATCGAGGTTCTTCTCGCCGCTAGCCGGACGCTTCATGCGCTTGAGCACGTCTGGATGCGCGTGCTGGAACGGCACATCCAAGTACGGCAAGATGAGGCCTTCGGCCATCAGGGGGACGATCTCATCGACGTGCGGATAGGGGTAGACGTAGTGCAGACGCACCCAGGCACCGTACTCGCGCGCCATTTCCCCCATCTGCTGAACCATGTCGAGCATGCGGGTCTTGACAGGCTTGCCATCCCAGAAACCGGTGCGGTACTTGACGTCCACGCCATAAGCGCTGGTGTCTTGGCTGATGACCAGCAACTCCTTCACGCCAGACTCGAACAGCGCTTTGGCTTCGCTCAGCACCTCACCAATGGGGCGCGACACGAGGTCACCGCGCATGCTGGGGATGATGCAGAAAGCACAGCGGTGGTTACACCCCTCGCTGATCTTCAGGTAAGCGAAATGCTTGGGCGTGAGCTTGATGCCGGCCACGCCGCGCGCTTCGGGCACGAGGTCGATGAAGGGATCGTGAGGCTTGGGCACGTGGATGTGCACGGCGTCCATCACTTCCTGGGTGGCATGAGGGCCGGTCACGGCCAATACCTTGGGATGCACCTCTTTGATGAGGTTGCCACCATCCACACCCGCCTTGGCACCCAGGCACCCCGTCACAATGACCTTGCCGTTTTCAGCCAGGGCTTCGCCGATGGTGTCCAGGCTTTCCTTGACGGCGTCGTCGATGAAACCGCAGGTGTTGACGATCACCAGATCGGCGCCGTCAAAGGTTTTGCTGGTTTCGTAGCCTTCGGCACGCAGTTGCGTCAGGATCAACTCGGAGTCGGTCAGCGCCTTGGGGCAGCCAAGGGAGACAAAACCAATTTTGGGCGCCACAGCGTTGGCGACAGCGCTAGGGAAATTCTGTTCGGAGCTCATGGGGCGTGATTGTCCGGCAAATCACACCGCCAGGATGCGAAAACATCCACATCCTGGGGCCTTCCGCGCACTTTGCTGCTTAATCAGAGCAGAAGATGCGGCACTTGGGCTTGAGCTTGAGGTCCTTCAAGAAGCCATCGAAGGTGGCTTGGTCGCGCTGCGCGTAGTGCAACTTGGGCGCCAGATAGCGCACCAGCCAATATTGGTTTTCGTGGATGAAACCCACGGCCTGGCTGCTGTATTCCAGCCCCCAGGCGTTGTAGCTGCGGGTTTCGAGCCGGAAGGCATCTTTGCCCTCGACCGTGAACGGGCGACTCGCGACGCGCTCAACCGCTCCAGCCAAGGGCTTGGCATTGCTCACAGGAAACAGGGCCAGCACGCCCTCTTTTTCCTTCTTGTCGTAACGTGCCAAGTCGGGTTCGTCGTCACGAAACTTCTTGAATTGCAACTGCGCCAGATCCAATGGCGCCGCATCTGGCGCGAGCTTCACGCCGCTGAAGGCCTCATCTAGGTCGAAGCGGGTGATGCTGATTTGCTGCAAGAACAAGCCGTCTCGCGTGATGAGGAGGACATCGCTGTCCGTCGGCGCACGCTTCCAGCCCTCCGGCAACATGGCCACGTAGGCCCGTGCTGGGCCCTTGAAGGGTTCGGTCTTGCGAACGTTTTGCCAAGATGGCGAGCATCCGGCAGCCAGCAATGCAGCCAACAGCAGGCTGCCAAGGATACGAGTCTTCATAGTGCGCTGAGTTTTTTGTCTGCCTGGCGGATGTATTGATCAAGGAAGCCGCGCTCGTCGTCGGTCAACACGTGCTCACGCGCCTTGGACAACAATTCCTTGGCTTGGGCAGCCTGACCACGCTTGAGCGCCATCAACCCCATGAGCTTCAACATGCGTGCATCATCGGGCTTGGCTGCCAAGATTTCTTTGGCCAAGGCTTCACCCTTTGCCACTTTGGCCGGATCAGCCATGGATGCATAGCCCTCGGCCAGCAACTCCTTAACCTGCTCGGGGAGTTGGGTGGCCTCGCGCTTGCGCTCGATGTTGTAGGACAGGCGCCCCAATCGGCCTGACTCTAACTCGACCTCCAGAACAGGCAAAGCCAGCGGCTGCAAGGCCGTTGAATACTGGAGTGGGCTGTCCTGCTTGACGCCGAGCGCAGCGGTTTTGATCACCGCCGCACTGGCCGTGGCTGGCTCGGCGTTGGCGACAACAGGCTGGGCCGTCGGTTGAGCGGCCGTGCTGCCCTCGCCTGCCGGCACGTCATCCACCACCACGGCGGCGACCATCGGCGCAGCGTCAAGCACCACCGCATCAGGCGCCAACTGCACCACGGGTGTCACAGGCGCCTTCGCTTCCGGGGCGGCCGGTGCGGCCGCTACGGCCACAGAAGGCACGGCAACAGGCGGCTGAGGCACGGCGGCAGCCAATGCGGTTGCCGCGCTGGCTCGACGCGCTTCCAACCGAGCGGCCTTCCCCTCGTCAAAGGCGGAAACTCGCTTCAGTCGGCTGTAGAGGCGCTCACCACTGGCATAGAAGGCCGAAAATTTCTTCTCGTCCAACATGGCCTCGTCCAGCAAGCGTTGCATGACCTGTCGATAAAGATCGCTGGAGCCGAACTTGTCTTCGATGTACCCCATGGCGTACTCATCGGCCTCGGACTCCAATGACTCCGAGTAACCGAACAGCGACGACTTCACCACCGCACTGAAGCCCGTCGACGACACGCTGCGAAGCAGCGAATCGGCCAAATTTTCTTTGAGCTTGTTGATTTGGTCCTGCAGCATGCTTTTGCCGGTGCTCAAGAGCATTTCCGGCGAAACCTTGAACATCTGCACGCCCACCTTGGCCAGGTCAGCCACACCGGCCACACCCGATACCGTCGATGCCAAGTCTGCCGCATCCGTGGCCAATTCGAACACCGTCTTGGCGCCTGCCGCCATGCGCGCGAAGTACACCGAGCGCACCGCATGTCGATGCGTCACGTGGGCGAGTTCACGGGCCAGGATGACCTGCAACTCATCCTCCGAGTCCAGGCGCATCAGCATGCCCGTGCTCAAAAAGATGTCGCCATTGGCGCTGGAAAACGCCAAGACATCGGCGTTGTCGATGACAAATACCTTCAGCTTGGGCGCCAGGTCAGGCCAGTTCTTCATCACCACACCACGCACGATGCGCTGCATGGTTTCTACGGCGGGACTGGGTTTGCCGCGCACAAACTGAGCGCGCATGGTCTCGGCCTCGTCCCACAGGCGCTCTTCCAACTCATCGACAGGCTTGATGGCCGCGCCGTCTGCGAACGGGTCATAGATCAGGGCATGCGCCTGCAGCGCCCCCAGCGACAACAGCGCGGCCAGAACGACCGCCTTCAGCTTTGGCGCACGCATCATTTGCTCCCGTCACGCGGCTTGATCGTGCGACGGAAATCCGTCAGCACCGCTTCGGCCATGGCCTTGACGTCATCGTCGTCGGTCAAGGCTTTGCGCTTGGCCATATCGCTGTCAAACATCAGGATGTTGCCGGTTTGGAGCTCCACCACACCCAGCACCACCGCAGCGGGCTGAGAGCTGAGTGACTCGCCAATGGGCAGGACCGAGGTCACCGCATCAAACACCTTGCGAGACGTGCTGCGGACCTTGTCTTTGCCAACCACGAACAAGGCGCGGTCAAGCTGGTGGGCCTTCGCCAGATCGGCCATGCCTGCCCCCAAGGTGTAGTCAAAGTACTTGGCCTTGGTCGCCCACGCGTCGACGGCATCCTCCTTGACCAGCAACATCTGGCTGACCATGGTCGCAAACAAGGCGCGATGCTGCAGCACGATCTCCTGCTCGTCCTGCGTCAGCTGATCGAAATCGATCAGATCGAAGGAGCGCTCCTTGCCGTTTTCTTTGCTGACGCCCAGATCCTGAACGTGTTGCGTGAACGTCTTGGACGCCTTCCGCTCCGCTGAAACGACACGCTCCTCGGTTTTGCCAAAGGTGATTTCCGTGATCACAAAGTCAGCAGGCACCACCAGCACCTGCTTGGGCGCTTCTTTGTTGTTGCCCGCCAGATCCGGACGAACCAACCCTCGCGCACCACAACCGGCCAGCAAGGCCACACATGCCGCGCTCAACAACCAGCGCCGGCCTTGGTTCAAATGACGTGTCAACACCCGTTACTCCAGCTTTACTTCAACCTGACAGAAGCAAAAGTTCTGAACTGCCCTGTCTGCATTTACGGCAGATGGCACACAGTTTTTGATGCTGACAAATGTAAAGGAATGCTACAAGCCGTTTTTGACAAATGACCCTCTTGTGGGGGAAACCTTTGCGCGGAATCAAGGGCCGGTCGTTGGGAAATTCACACCCTTTCTGGGGAGGGGCTGATACACTGGCGACCTTGTCAGGAGAGAGCCGCCTCAACGCAGGCAGCCGCCGAAGGCGCAGGACTGTCGCATCGCAAGATGCCCGCCCGAACGCTCAGGCAAAAGGACTGGCAGGCATGGTTGCTTTGGCAACCATGATCCTCACTGGAGAGAGCTTGTGACTGGACGTGTCCGGTGAATCAAGCCACCGAAGGGGCAAGCCCATAACGCTGCGGCCAAGTTGCAGCGAGGGGTCAATCTCTCAGGTAAAGCGGACAGCGAGGGCAGCACCGAACGTCCCATTCCGGTATGCCGGATGGTTGACGTCGGATCTCACCAGATTGCCCTCCCGTCGATGCCCCGCATCGCGCCACAACATGTCCGCAGAACTGCTCAAAACCCCGCTCCACGCCTTGCACATCGAACTGGGCGCCAAGATGGTCCCGTTTGGCGGCTATGACATGCCCGTGCAGTACGCCACCGGCATCATGGCCGAGCACAAGCACACCCGCACCGCCGCAGGCCTGTTTGACGTATCCCACATGGGTCAGGTGCTGCTCAAGGGCGCTGGTGCCGATGCCGCGCTGGAATCCATCGTGCCGGTCGACATCGTCGATCTGCCCAAGTTCAAGCAGCGCTACGCCCTTTTCACCAACGAGCAAGGCGGCATTCTGGATGACCTGATGGTCACCCGCCGCGAGAACGATCTGTTCGTGGTGGTGAACGCCGCTTGCAAGACACAAGACATTGCGCACATGCAAGCCAAGATCGGCTCGCAGTGCGTGGTCGAGCCCTTGCCCGAGCAAGCCCTGCTGGCGCTGCAAGGCCCTCAGGCCGTGACGGCGCTCGCACGCCTGAACGCCGACGTGCAAAAGCTGGTGTTCATGACCGGCGGCCACTTCTCGCTCGACGGCATTGACTGCTTCGTGACCCGCTCGGGTTACACCGGCGAAGACGGCTTCGAAATCTCCGTGCCCGCCGACCAAGCCGTGCAACTGGCTCGCGCCCTGCTGGCCCAACCTGAAGTCAAGCCCATTGGCCTGGGTGCCCGCGACACCCTGCGTCTGGAAGCGGGCCTCTGCCTGTATGGCCACGACATCGACACCACCACCACCCCCGTGGAAGGCAGCATCACCTGGGCCATCCAGAAGGTGCGTCGCGCCGGTGGCGCCCGCGCTGGCGGCTACCCCGGCGCCGAGGTGATCGACGCTCAATTGGCCAACGGCGCAGCGCGCAAGCGCGTGGGCCTCATCAGCACCGAGCGCATGCCTGTGCGCGAAGGTGCCAAGGTGGTATCGGCTGACGGCACCGAAATCGGCGTGGTCACCAGTGGCTCACCCAGCCCCAGCTTGGGACAACCCGTTGCGCTGGCGTATGTCTCCACCAGTCAAGCCGCCTTGGGCACTGAAGTGTTCGCCATCGTGCGTGACAAGCGCGTCGCCATGACCGTCACCGCACTGCCTTTTGTGCCAAACCGCTACTACCGCGGTTGATCTGTCGCCAAAACACGCTTGCGGGCTGAGATACTCACGCCCGTTCGGCAAATCTCCAATTTTTCTGTTTTCAGGACGTTCACCATGACCATCAAGTACACGCCCGACCACGAATGGCTGCAAATCAACGCTGACGGTACCGCCACCGTCGGCATCACCCACCACGCTCAAGATGCATTGGGCGACGTGGTGTTCGTGGACCTGCCTGCTGTCGGCACCACTTTCAACCCCAAGGACGTGGCTGGTGTGGTCGAGTCCGTGAAGGCTGCTGCAGACGTGTACATGCCCGTCACCGGCGAAATCGTGGAAGTCAACGAAGGCTTGCGCGACGATCCTTCTCTGGCCAACACCGACCCGACCGGCGCCGGCTGGTTCTTCAAGGTCAAGCTGAGCAGCGCCGCCGAAC
>NZ_JBLIZW010000056.1:0-11209 GCF_048860245.1 Aquabacterium sp.
AGGAGCAGCGTCGATCTGGTCGTAAGCCTTGGCGGAACCGCCGAACTTCTTGGCCAGAACGGTCGTGATCGCAGCCGTCAGAGTGGTCTTGCCGTGGTCAACGTGACCGATGGTACCGACGTTCACGTGCGGCTTGGTCCGTTCGAATTTTTCTTTTGCCATTTGTTTCTCCAAACAAAGAACAGTTGCCCATGTGGGTTTAAGGTTTCCAGCACGAGCCTGCCATGGGCAGCAAGCTCACCGCACACAGGCGGCGCCGAAGACCGGCTCGAATGAGTGAAGCCTCGGATGTTACCACCCGAGGCGCGTCCGCATCAATTACTTGGAGCGGGCGGTGATGATGGCTTCAGCCACGTTACGAGGTGCTTCAGCGTATTGCTTGAATTCCATCGTGTAGGTGGCGCGACCTTGGGTAGCGGAACGCAGCGAGGTCGAGTAGCCGAACATTTCGGACAGAGGCACTTCGGCCTTGATGACCTTGCCGCCGCCGACCATGTCGTCCATACCTTGAACCATGCCACGACGCGAGGACAGATCGCCCATCACGGTACCGGCGTAGTCTTCAGGCGTTTCGACTTCCACGGCCATCATCGGCTCGAGGATCACAGGATCAGCCTTGCGGCACGCATCCTTGAAGCCCATCGAAGCAGCCATCTTGAAGGCGTTTTCGTTCGAGTCCACATCGTGGTACGAACCGAAGGTCAGGCGCACGCGAACGTCGACGACAGGGTAGCCAACCAACACGCCGTTCGGCAGCGTGTCGATGATGCCCTTTTCCACCGCAGGGATGTATTCGCGAGGAACCACACCGCCCTTGATTTCGTCGCAGAACTCGAAGCCCTTGCCACCGGGTTCCAGGGGTTCCACGGTCAGCACAACGTGACCATACTGACCCTTACCACCGGACTGACGCACGAACTTGCCGTCGATGTCGGTGACCTTCTTGCGGATGGTTTCGCGGTAGGCCACTTGAGGCTTACCCACGTTGGCTTCCACGCCGAATTCACGCTTCATGCGGTCGACGATGATTTCCAAGTGCAGTTCGCCCATACCGGCGATGATGGTCTGACCGGATTCTTCGTCAGTCTTCACGCGGAAGGAAGGATCTTCTGCAGCCAGGCGGTTCAGGGCGATACCCATCTTTTCCTGGTCAGCCTTGGTCTTGGGTTCCACGGCCTGCGCAATCACGGGCTCAGGGAAGACCATCTTTTCCAGGGTGATGATGGCATCGGGATCACACAGCGTTTCGCCGGTGGTCACGTCCTTCAAGCCCACGCAAGCGGCGATGTCGCCGGCCAGAATTTCCTTGATTTCTTCACGCTCGTTCGCGTGCATCTGCAGGATACGGCCGATACGCTCTTTCTTGCCCTTGATCGGGTTGTAGACAGAGTCGCCAGAGTTCAGAACGCCGGAGTAGACGCGCACGAAAGTCAGCTGACCAACATAGGGGTCGGTCATCAGCTTGAATGCCAGCGCGGCAAACTTCTCGGAGTCGTCAGCCTTACGGGTGGCAGGCTGGTCGTCTTCATCGGTACCGCCCACTGGAGGAATGTCCACTGGAGAAGGCAGGTAGTCGATCACGGCGTCGAGCATGCGCTGCACGCCCTTGTTCTTGAAGGCGGTGCCGCACAACATCGGTTGAATTTCAACGTTGATGGTGCGGGTACGCAGCGCCTGCTTGATCTCGGCTTCAGTCAGCTCGCCCTCTTCGAGGTACTTGTTCATCAGCTCTTCAGAAGCTTCAGCCGCGGCCTCGATCATGTTTTCACGCCACTTCTTGGCATCTTCCACCAGCTCGGCAGGGATGTCTTCGAACGTGAACTTCATGCCTTGAGAGGCTTCGTCCCAAATGATGGCCTTCATCTTCAGGAGGTCAACGACGCCCTTGAAGTTGTCTTCAGCACCGATTGGGATCACCACAGGCACAGGGTTCGCCTTCAGGCGAGTGCGCATCTGGTCATAGACCTTGAAGAAGTTGGCACCGGTACGGTCCATCTTGTTCACGAAGGCCAGACGAGGCACCTTGTACTTATTAGCCTGACGCCACACGGTTTCAGACTGGGGCTGCACGCCGCCCACAGCGCAGTACACCATGCAAGCGCCGTCCAGCACGCGCATGGAACGCTCCACCTCGATGGTGAAGTCCACGTGGCCGGGGGTGTCGATGATGTTGAAACGGTGCTCGGGGTAGGACATGTCCATACCCTTCCAGAAGCAGGTCGTGGCAGCCGAGGTAATCGTGATGCCGCGCTCTTGTTCCTGCTCCATCCAGTCCATGGTGGCAGCGCCTTCGTGAACTTCACCAATCTTGTGGTTCACGCCGGTGTAGTACAGGATGCGCTCAGTCGTGGTGGTCTTGCCGGCGTCAATGTGAGCCGAGATACCAATATTGCGATAGCGCTCAATCGGGGTCTTGCGTGCCATGAGGTCACTCCAGATTTGACAAAGCGCCGGCCACGCGATGGTGAGCCGGACGCTTGGACTGCGACAAATGCCGCAGGGTGTGGATTAGAAGCGGAAGTGCGAGAAGGCCTTGTTGGCTTCAGCCATACGGTGGACTTCGTCACGCTTCTTCATCGCGCCGCCACGGCCTTCAGCGGCTTCCAGCAGTTCGTTGGCCAGACGTTGGGCCATCGACTTCTCGGAACGCTTGCGCGACGACTCTTTCAGCCAACGCATGGCCAGAGCGATACGACGGGAGGGGCGAACTTCAACGGGAACCTGGTAGTTCGCACCACCCACGCGGCGGGACTTCACTTCCACCACGGGCTTGATGTTGTTCAGAGCGATGTTGAAGACTTCCAGCGGATCCTTGCCAGCCTTCTGTTCGACTTGTTCCAGAGCGCCATAAATGATGCGCTCGGCAACAGCCTTCTTGCCGGATTCCATGATCACGTTCATGAACTTGGAAAGATCAACCGATCCGAACTTTGGATCGGGGAGGATTTCACGCTTGGGTACTTCGCGACGACGAGGCATTTCGATTCCTTTCAATGCTTCAGTTGATGCGGGCTTTCGCTCACATCCTGGAGTCCAGTCTCAATAGACTCCACTTACTCGGCTAGCAACCGGACCATTCCGGGCTGACCGCCACCTCGGCCTTTTCACATGCAGCTTGCACCCAGCGGGTGACACGCAGATGAAGACGACCGACTATTTCTTTCAGAAGGAGATTAGGCCTTCTTAGGACGCTTCGCACCGTACTTGGAGCGAGATTGCTTACGGTCCTTGACGCCTTGCAGGTCGAGGGAGCCGCGCACGATGTGGTAACGCACACCTGGCAAGTCCTTCACACGACCGCCGCGAACCAGCACGACGCTGTGTTCTTGCAGGTTGTGGCCTTCACCGCCGATGTACGAGATGACCTCAAAACCGTTGGTCAGGCGCACCTTGGCAACCTTACGCAGAGCGGAGTTAGGCTTCTTAGGAGTCGTGGTGTACACGCGGGTGCACACACCACGGCGCTGCGGGCAGTTTTGCATCGCAGGCGACTTGGATTTCGTGACCTCGACCTGACGGCCATGGCGCACGAGCTGGTTGATCGTTGGCATTTTTTGGTTCCCGTTGAAAAAACACTTGAAAATCAGGCACTTAGAAGGGCTTGAACGAACCCATCCTTGCCTGCAGACAAGCACAAAACGGCCCTCGCCACCCATTTCTGAGCGCGCGAAAAGCCGAAAAGCCTTCCATTGTAGGTGAATTACCAGCGAGAACGCAAGAAGCAAGCGGCGATGCTGTCGCGCTTGGCGCCCCGTTTGACCCTGATAGGGAGTTCCCGGCACTCACTCTGGGTGATGGCATCCGCCGCCAAGCTCGGATACAGTGCGTTCAACACCTCCCGGCTTGCGCTGGGAACATAAAACTTCTTCAAGGAGACACCGTGTCCCGATTGCTCTCTATCGCAGCACTGGCTCTGGCCGCAACGCTGCCCACGGTTGTACAGGCGGCAGACTTCACCTTCGCTGGCGGCAGTGGCACCACTGCCACGGCCTCGTTTGGCAGCAGTGGTCTGGCCGTGAACGTTCAAGGCCCCAGCCATGGCGGCACGCAAGATGTCACATACAACAGCAATGGCCTGGGTGTGTCCACCGGTTTTCTCGATGCAACGGGCATCGGCAACGGTGAATCCCTGACCTTCACGTTCAGCCAGGCTGTGAACCTGCTCAACCTGAAGCTGGCGGAGTGGGACCTCGCCGATCATGCCACCCTGACATGGGGCAGCAACACGCTGAACCTGACCGGTAGCGGCGTGATCAGCACACAGACCTTGTCGTTGAGCGGGGTCACCGGTACGTCTTTCACGCTGACGGGCACCACTTTGCTGACCACGTTCAAGTTGAATGGCTTGACTGCGACACCCGCCGTCCCCGAACCCGCTACCTACGCGCTGATGGGCTTGGGTTTGGCAGGTCTGGCGGCTGCTCGGCGCCTGCGTAAGCCACAAGCCTGATTTGTTTTCGCTCCTTTCGGCTCGGTCGGCGTTTCGCTGCACCGGGCCTTTTTCTTTTCTGGCGGGCTAGTTGGGCAAAGGCGCCAGCAAGGCGTCCAGGTCGTCCTGAGAGAACTTCGGCCCGAACGCCCCATCTTGACCCAACACGCCCTCTGCCAGCAGGGCTTTGCGCGCCTGTAAAGCCAACATCCGCTCTTCGATGCTGCCGGCCACCACCAGCTTGTAAACATGGACGGGTTGCGTTTGGCCGATGCGATGCGCTCGGTCCGTCGCCTGCTGTTCCACGGCCGGGTTCCACCACGGATCCACATGGATGACGGTGTCAGCCGCTGTGAGATTCAAGCCGACGCCGCCGGCTTTCAGGCTGATGAGGAACACAGGGGCCGCGCCGGACTGGAAAGCCTGCACCCGATCCGCCCGATCGGGCACAGGCGTCTGCCCAGTGAGGATCAGATGCGGCACGCCCTGACTGGTCAACGTTTGCGCGATGAGATCCAGCATCGCCGTGAATTGCGAGAACACCAGCAGGCGCCGCCCCTCATCCACCAATGCTGGAATGGTGTCGGCCAACCAGGCGAGCTTGGCGCTGCCCACGTTGCGGCGCGTGCCAGGCACCTTCAACAGGAGAGGATCACAGCACGCCTGCCTCAGCTTGAGCAACGCATCCAGCACCGAGATTTGAGCCCCCGCAAAGTCAGACTTCTGGAGGATCCGGCGCACCTGGCGGTCCGCTGCGACGCGCACGCTTTCGTACAGCGCCTTTTGGGGCGCCTCCAGCGAAAGGCGCTCGATGACTTCTTGCTTGGGGGGCAGCTCGGTGGCAACGTCCGCCTTTTTGCGGCGCAAGATGAACGGGCGAACCCGTCGCGCCAGCAACTCGGCCCGAAGCGTCTCCCCGCCTTTTTCGATGGGTTCACGCCACAGGCGCTGGAAGCTGCGCAGATCCCCCAGATAGCCAGGCATCAGAAAGTCGAACTGCGCCCACAACTCGCCCAAGTGGTTTTCGAGGGGTGTGCCCGTCAGGCACAAGCGATGGCGAGACTGGATGCGGCGAATGGCCGCCGCAGTTTTACTGGCTGCATTTTTGACAGACTGCGCCTCGTCCAAGATCAGCAGGTGAAAGCGATGGGACGCCAGGGCCTCCATGTCGCGCCAGACCAGGGGATAGCTGATCAGGACAACATCCAGGGACGTCAATTGATCGAGCAACGGGCCCCGGTCTGCGCCGTGGTGAATCCCCACACGCAAGCTTGGCGTCATGCGTAGCGCTTCGCTTTGCCAGTTGGACAACAAGGAGGTTGGCACCACCACCAGCGCCGGGCGGTCCAGGCGCCCCGACTCTTTTTCCAGCAAGACGTGCGTCAAAGCCTGCGCAGTCTTGCCCAAGCCCATGTCGTCCGCCAAGATGCCGCCCAAGCCGTGCCTGCGCAGGTACTGCAACCACGCCACGCCATGCTGCTGATAGGGGCGCAAGGTGATCTGCAAGGACTGCGGCACAGGCACCGGCGCAGGTTGTCCGGCCTGCTGGAGCGTCGCGGCGAGGTCCATCCAGCCCGCATGGCCATCCAGCCTGCAAGCCCCCGCGCCCCCATGGGCCAGCTGCTCACTCAGGTCGCGCAACCGCACGGCGTCCCAATGACTGAGCGAGATCGGTCCCGCCTGACGCCGAGGGTCCAGCAAGAGATCCAGCATGGTCCGCACGATGGCCTTCAAAGGCGCGGCCAGCGCGTCAATGCGACGACCGCCGGGCACACGCAAGCGAATGACGGCCGCATCGTCCATCATGGAGATGTCACGGACGGACAGCCACCGTTTGTCACGTCGAAGCAGGTCCGCGATGATGGGGGCCAGATCCAGCGTTTCGCCCTCGACCTCCACGCCCAGGCTCAGCAGCCAGGATCCTTCTCGTCTCGGCGCGGACAGCGGTGCCAGGGCCGGGCCGCTTGCCGACTCGAACTGAAGGGGCTCGTGCGCCGCCACCTCACCATCCAGCCCCTGAACAACCAGGCGCCACGCGGTCACCGGCACGCTTTCATGGGCGAAGCCCGGTCGAACCACCACATGCCAGCCCATCGACTGAAGGCGCGGAACCTCGTCCGACCAGAAGTCGGCAAAGTCGTCTTCCTGGCGCAGGGTCCACAAGGGACTGTCATGCCCACCAAATTGACGCGCCAACTGCGGCGTGCGCCACTGCAGGCAATCGGCAGGCAAGGGTCTGAACCCGGCACTGAAGAGTTCATCCAAGGCATCGGACTCGGCCAAGTGATCCCGCTGCCACTGCACCCGAACACCTTGCGCATCTTCCGCTTCGGTCCATGTGGCGCGGCGCCCACCCAGCACCGAGATGGGCGCGGGCGTGGCCCAGAACAGGCTCGCCCCGTCGGAGTAGATCCACTCGACCATGGCCACCGTGACCTGCCCGCCCCGCGGCCCCAAAGCGTCGTGCGGCGCCATGCCCAACAAGCCATCGCCACGGTGCAAGGTCTGCAAGGTCAGCCTGGGACGAAAACGAGGATGGACGGTGCGTGGCTCAGTCACAAAATCGACAGGAAGAATGGGTCAAGCATGGATCACACGGAATTGTGAAGCACGGCGAAGGCCCTCCCCCATTTGAGGTACAAACATGGGATGTCCGATGCGTACCAGATCGAAATCCCACCGTCCTTCCTTGCGCTGTACAGCGACGCAAGGCATCGCTTGACCATCCCGCTGCCGACGCTGCGCGCCCGGTATGAGTTGTGCGAAGACTTGGCCCATCACTTGACCGAGCATTGTCGAAACATTCACGTGGACATTGGCGTGGACGAGCAGGATGTACTGGCGCGATGCCAGCAAGGCCTGCTCACGCCTGACAGCGGTGTCGCCCACGACGAAGCCGAGTGGATCGTGACGCGGCTGGCGGAGTTGTTGGGCTGGCCGCATCCCGGTTTGTCTTCACCGTCAAACCCTCACCCTTGATGACTCTCGCCATGCTGAGCACGCTGCATCCCCCGATCGTTTGGCGCCATTTCGCCACGCTGTGCCACATTCCCCGCCCATCCAAACAGGAAGCAGAACTTCGCGATCATTTGATCGACTGGGCTCAACAACAAGGCCTGACCTACGAAGTCGACGCCGTCGGCAACCTGCTGCTGCGCAAGCCTGCGAGCCCCGGTTGCGAGTCGGCCCCTGGCGTGGTGCTCCAGGGGCATTTGGACATGGTTTGCCAGAAGAACGAAGGGGTCGACCACGACTTCTCTCGCGACCCGATTCAGGCGGTGATTCAGGATGGCTGGCTCCGTTCGCCCGGGACCACACTGGGCGCGGACAACGGCATCGGCGTGGCGCTGGCATTGGCCGCGCTGGAAGACCGCCATTTGCAACACGGCCCGCTGGAGGTCCTGCTGACGGTAGACGAGGAAGCTGGCATGGGGGGTGCCCATGGCCTGCAGGCCGACTGGCTGCGGGGGCAGTTGATGCTCAACCTCGATACGGAGGAGTGGGGCGAGTTCTACATGGGCTGTGCGGGCGGGCTGGATGTGGACATCTCGCGCACCTGCTCGCCGGAGGTGCTGACCGAACATGGCGCACGCCATTTGGAGGTGCGGCTGTCAGGCCTCAGAGGGGGGCATTCCGGCGTCAACATCCACGAGGAACGCGGCAATGCCATCAAGTTGTTGAGCCGCGTGCTCGTGCACGCCTGCCGCGAGCATCCTCAGTTGCGCCTGGTGAGTTGCCGCGGGGGCACCGCCCGCAATGCCCTGCCGCGTGAGGCCACCGCCCAACTGGTATGCACAGGCGCCAACCCGCAAGACTGCATGGCCCAGGTGAGCGCCAGCTTGAAGCGCTGGGAGCAGCAACTCCAAGACGAGCTCAGAGGCGTCGACGACCATCTTCAATTGCACGGCGTGGTGACGCCTTGCCCGCCGGGGCCGCTGAAGGTGCTGCCGCGCACGGAGCAGGCCATCTGGCTGGACACCCTCCATGCGGCGCCCCACGGCGTGTTCCGGATGAGCCAGGATGTCGCGGGCGTGGTGGAGACCTCCAACAACGTGGGGATGTTGCACCTGACACCACAAGGCGGTGACGTGAACTTCATGGTTCGCTCACTGCGAGACAGCGGAGCCCAGGCCTTGGCGGATCAAATCTGCAGCCTGTGGCGACTGTCCGGTACCCAAGCCCGACAGCACGGACACTACCCTGGCTGGGCCCCCAACCCCGGCTCGCGCTTACTGAAGGTCTGCCAAGACGTCTATGCCCGCGAGTTTGGCGCGACCTCGCATGTGCAGGTCATCCATGCCGGGCTGGAGTGCGGACTGATCGGGGCCAAGTACCCCGAGATGGACATGGTGTCATTCGGCCCCACCATCCGTGGCGCCCATGCGCCGGGAGAAGGCGTAGACATCGCCTCCGTCGACCGATGCTGGCAACTGCTGCGCGCCATCCTCACGACGCTGGCACAGCCTGATCACTGATCGAATTCCGACGCACCAAAGACAAAGCGCCAGCACCCTCACGGGCCTGGCGCTTTGTTCATGAGGGGGCTCTCACCCCCATCACGTCTTACTCGGCAGCACCGCCTTCGGCAGGTGCGGCAGCATCGTCACCGTCCAGGGCAGCCAGTTCGAGCGCGGCACGCTCCTGGGCTTCCTGCATGGCGATGGCGCGACGTTCGCTGTCGTCCATCTCTTCCTTGGCCTTGCGAGCCTGGTGATACGCCATACCGGTACCAGCGGGGATCAAGCGACCCACGATGACGTTTTCCTTCAAGCCGCGCAGTTCGTCGCGCTTGCCCATGATGGCAGCCTCGGTCAGCACGCGGGTCGTTTCCTGGAAGGAAGCGGCCGAGATGAAGGAGTCGGTCGACAGCGAAGCCTTGGTGATACCCAGCAGCACGTCGGAGTGCGTGGCGATCATCTTGCCTTCGGCGCGCATCTTGTCGTTGGTGTCCAGCAGCTCGGAGCGCTCGACTTGTTCACCAGCGATGTAATGCGTGTCGCCTGGGTTGACGATCTGCACGCGACGCAGCATCTGACGGACGATCACTTCAATGTGCTTGTCATTGATCTTCACGCCCTGCAGACGGTACACGTCCTGCACTTCGTCAACGATGTAGCGAGCCAGCTCTTCGATACCCAGCAGACGCAGGATGTCTTGAGGATCGGCCGGACCGTCGACGATGGATTCGCCCTTGTTCACGACTTGGCCTTCGTGCACCAGGATGTTCTTTTCCTTCGGCACCAGATCTTCCCAAACCTGACCTTCAGGGCTGGTGATCTGCAGGCGAACCTTGCCCTTCGTTTCCTTACCGAAGGACACGGTACCGGTGATTTCAGCCAGCGTACCCTTGTCCTTGGGCGAGCGGGCTTCGAACAGTTCGGCCACACGTGGCAGACCGCCGGTAATGTCGCGGGTCTTCTGACCTTCGATTGGGATACGGGCCAGCACTTCACCAGGCGACAGCTCTTGACCGTCACGGACCTGGATCAGCGCGCCGACCTGGAAGCCGATCGTCACGGGGTGATCGGTACCAGGGATCTTGACTTCCTGGCCGTTGCCGTCGAGCAGCTTGACCTGAGGACGCACGATCTTGGCCGCGCCACGACGCTTCGGATCGATCACGACCAGGGTCGACAGACCGGTCACTTCGTCCACCTGCTTGGCCACGGTCACGCCTTCTTCGACGTTTTCGAAGCGAGCGGTACCACCGAATTCGGTGATGATCGGACGGGTCAGCGGATCCCAGTTCGCCAGGTTCGTACCAGCCTTGATGGTCTGGTCGGCCTTGACCGTCAGGGTCGCACCGTACGGCACCTTGTGACGCTCACGCTCACGGCCGTGCGGGTCGGTGATCACGATTTCGCCGGAACGGGAAATCACGACCAGCTCACCCTTGCCGTTGGTCACGTAACGCATCGTGGCGTTGAAGCCGATGATACCGTCGGACTTGGCTTCCACACTCGAAGCGATGGCAGCACGCGAAGCGGCACCACCGATGTGGAAGGTACGCATGGTCAGCTGGGTACCGGGTTCACCGATGGACTGCGCAGCGATCACGCCCACGGCTTCACCGGAGTTCACCAGACCACCACGGCCCAGATCGCGGCCATAGCACTTGGCGCACAGACCGAAACGGGTCGCGCAGGTCAGTGGGGTGCGGACCTTGACTTCGTCCACGCCGGCGGCTTCCAGCAGATCCATGGCGTCCTCGTCCAGCATGGTGCCGGCGGGCAGCAGAACGGCCTGGGTCTCAGGGTGCAGCACATCGGTCGCAGGCACGCGGCCGAGGATACGGTCGCGCAGCGATTCAATGACTTCACCACCTTCCACCAGGGCGCGGGTAGCGATACCTTGATCGGTGCCGCAATCGTCGGTGGTCACCACCAAGTCTTGCGTCACGTCGACCAGACGACGAGTCAGGTAACCCGAGTTCGCGGTCTTCAACGCCGTATCCGCCAGACCCTTACGGGCACCGTGGGTGGAGATGAAGTACTGCAGAACGTTCAGACCTTCACGGAAGTTCGCGGTAATCGGTGTCTCGATGATGGAGCCGTCAGGCTTGGCCATCAGACCGCGCATACCGGCCAGCTGGCGGATCTGCGCTGCCGAACCACGGGCGCCGGAGTCGGCCATCATGTAAATCGAGTTGAACGATTCCTGATCGACTTCGTTGCCGTGGCGGTCGATGGTCTTTTGCTTGGACAGCTGCGACATCATGACCTTGCCGACTTCGTCGCCGGTCTTGCCCCAGATGTCCACCACCTTGTTGTAGCGCTCGCC
>NZ_JBLIZW010000057.1:0-4309 GCF_048860245.1 Aquabacterium sp.
ACTTCTTGACGATCTCTTCCAGCGACAGGGCTTCGAACTCCGTACCGGGGATCAGGTTGTTCAGGTTGGTGACGTAGGCTTGGTGATGCTTACCGTAGTGGTACTCAAAGGTCTCCTTGCTGATGTGAGGAGCCAGGGCGTCTTGAGCGTACGGCAGAGGAGGAAGCGTGTGAGCCATGGTGCAGTGTTCCTGATAGGTGTTAAGAATCGACGGCCGATTGTAGGCATGTGGAATTTACACGCCCCCATCGCGCTCGACATATCCGGATCAGATCTGGGGCTTATCGAGAACCGGACCGATCCACACCGGTGACGTTCAACTGCAACACACCATCGCGCAAAACACCTTGCAAAGGCTGCCCCACCGCCACCTCCGCGGCGCTGACCACAGGATGCCCCTGCTCGTTTTGCAGCCACGCATAACCTCGCTCCAGCACACGCGCAGGGCTCAGTGACTCCAAGCGCTCATGACTGGACTGCAGTTGTCGCGCTGCACGCTCCAGCGTCAAGGCCACCGATCGCTTCATCCGCGCGTCGAGTGCGGGAAGATTCTGTCCAGCCCAACGCGCGCGATCACGACATGCCGCCAACAGGCGGTGCTCCAGCAATGCCAATTGCTGCCGCTGCCTGCCCAGCACTTGCGCAGGCCGACTCAAGCGAAATGCAGCCTGGTCCAGGCGCTGCGCGGCAGCATCCAGCCGCTGCTGAGCACGAAGGGTCATGTGCCGCTGCACCCCATCCAGCTGGTTCAACAGCTCCACACGATCTTTGGCCACCAACTCTGCCGCAGCAGTCGGCGTGGGCGCACGCAAATCTGCGGCAAAGTCAGCCAGCGTCACGTCGGTCTCATGCCCAACGCCACAAATCACCGGGACCGCACAGGCCGCCACGGCACGCACCACACGCTCATCATTGAAGGCCCACAAATCCTCCAGAGAGCCCCCGCCACGAACAAGCAGTACCGCATCGATCGATTGCCCGGCATGGTGCGCCATGGCGACTTCGGCCAACGCTGACACGATCTGCGCAGGCGCCTCAGCCCCCTGCACCGACGTTGGTGCGATCCATACCTCGACATGAGGTGCTCGGCGCGCCAAAGCGGTCAACACATCACGCAAAGCGGCCGCGGCAAGCGATGTCACCACTGCCACACGCTTGGGGTACGCAGGCATCGCACGTTTGCGCTCGGACGCAAACAGGCCTTCGGCTTCCAGCTTGGCCTTCAAACGAAGGAACTGCTCATACAAAGCCCCGGCACCGGCACGCCGCATGGACTCAATCACCATTTGCAACTCGCCGCGTGCCTCATACACCGCCAGGTTACCCCGCACCTCGACCAGCATGCCCTCCGATGGTGTGAAATCGACTTGAGACAGCGCCCGCCGAAACATGGCACATCTCAATGCCGCCTGCCCGTGCTCATCTTTCAGGGTGAAGTAGCCATGCCCGCTCGCGGCACGGGTGAACCCACTGATTTCACCGCGCACCACACATCCACCAAAACGCGCACTCAAGCTGTCACCCACAGCCTGAACCAGCGCCTGGACACCCCAGACACGCGGCGAATGGTCTTCACGATCTTGTTGCCACACAGCGAATTACCCCTTACCACCACTCAAACGCAAGCAAACAAGTCCACAGATTTCAGGACAGTCACCACACAGCGAATCGATACACCAAATGGCTCGCCAATCGTCGTAAGTGTTTGATTTATATAGAAAAACAAATGCTCAAAAATGAGGCAAACAAAGCAAAAGCCAGATTTCACCTAGGCGAGCGCCCCACAAAACCGCATTACCCACAAAGTTATCCACAGAAAAAGTGGATGACTTCAGAACAAGCCCCCGGGAAAACACCGGTTTTGCGACAAGCCGTGACAAATCCCACAGCGCCCGAAATTCAGGCCCATAATCTGAGGCTTGGTCCTACAGGCCGGACTCGTGTTGACGTACCGGCTGTGCCGTTCAGATCTCGCCCACAGGGAGTCCTTCTTTGCTGTCGATCTTACAAGCTGCTGGCTGGCCCATCATTCCGCTGGTCTTGTGCTCCATCGTCGCGCTCGCGCTGGTTGTCGAACGTTTTTTGAGCCTGCGTCAAGCCCGCGTCGCACCCATCACCTTGGTCGACGAGGTGCTGACGGTTGCCCGCACCAGCGTCCCGCCTGCCGACACCATCGACAAGCTCGCTGCGAACTCGATTCTTGGCTTGGTGCTGGCGCAAGGCTTGCGCGCCGTGGCCGCCGACAACCGCATCTCGGAAGCCAACCTGCGGACCGCTGTCGAAGCTGCCGGGCGCGATGCCGTGCACCGCATGGAGGCCTATCTGAACGCACTCGGCACCATCGCCAGCGCAGCCCCACTGATGGGCCTGCTTGGCACCGTGATCGGCATGATCGAGATCTTCGGCTCCACGTCGACCGGTGGTGGTGCCACCGGCGCCAACCCGGCAGATCTGGCGCATGGCATTTCGGTCGCGCTGTACAACACGGCGTTCGGCCTGATTGTCGCCATTCCATCGCTGATGTTCTACCGCCATTTCCGCGCCAAGGTTGAAAGCTACACCTTGGCCATGGAGCAGGCATCCGAGCGTCTGGTCCAGCATCTGCTGCGATTGACATCCACTCGCCGCTGAACTCGGCTGGAGCACGCAGCCATGGCGATGAACTTCCGCAAGCGCAATCAGCCCGAAGAGCCGGAGATCAATCTGATTCCGTTCATCGACGTGTTGCTGGTCATCCTCATCTTTCTGATGCTGACGACCACGTACTCTCGTTTGACTGAACTGAAGATCAATCTCCCGACCGCCAACGCCAAATCAGCTGATTCGCGCCCCCGAGAGCTGCTCGTTCTGGTCACGGCTGATGGTCGCTACGTGGTCAATCAGCGGTTACTGGAGGGGCGTAGCGTCGATGTGCTGGCTGCAGCACTGTCTCGCTCAGCCGGGGCTGACAAAACGATTGTGGTCATTTCGGCAGACGCTGCGGCCACGCACCAAAGTGTCATCAACGTCATGGATGCGGCACGCCGGGTAGGCCTGACTCAGCTGACCTTTGCCACGCAAGGACAGGCAGACTCGGCACCATGAGTGGTTTGGCGCAGCGCTTGACTCAAGCCTGGCTGACTCGGGGACCCATTGCTTGGGCGCTGAGCCCCATTGCCCTGCTCCTGTGGCTACTCGTCAGTGTCAGGCGCTGGGCATACGCAAAAGGCTGGATACGGTCTCACCGGCTCCCACGCCCGGTCATCGTGGTAGGCAATCGGATTGCGGGCGGAGCGGGCAAGACGCCCACCACCATCGCACTCTTGCAGCACCTTCAGGCCAGAGGCCTTCGTCCCGGGGTTCTGACGCGCGGCTACAAAGCGCAAAACTCGTCGGAGTTCGGCGGCGTGCTGCTGGACGAGTTATCTGCCCACAAGCTGGATGCGCTCACCACGGGCGATGAACCGATGCTGATCTGGAGACGCACAGGTGCGCCGACCCTGATTGATCGTGATCGCGCCAAAGGGGGCGACAAGCTCCTGCAGGCTCACCCGGAAATCGACGTTCTGGTGTGCGATGACGGGCTACAGCATTTGCAGCTACAGCGTGACATTGAGATCGTGGTGTTCGATGCCCGCGGCCAAGGCAACGGATGGCTTCTCCCTGCAGGTCCGCTGCGCGAGCCCATCTCGGTGACGCCCACATGCAACCTCAGCGCCCCCCCCATCGTGCTTTACAACGCCGCTCAGCCAAGCACGGCACTCCCAGGTTTTGTCTCCCGCACACACACCAAGCCGTTGCAGACACTTCCCTCCTGGTGGTCAGGCGCAGCGTCGTCTGAATCACTCGATCCGCAGCACACGCCCGAGGTGCATGCATTGGCTGGCATTGCGCAGCCCCAGCGTTTTTTTGATGCGCTCACCCAAATGGGCTACCGTGTTCAAGGCATCCCTCTGGATGACCATGCAGACCTCCGCGATTTGCCGTGGCCACTGGCATGCCGTCACTTGGTCGTCACCGAAAAAGACGCCGTCAAGCTCGACCCGCGGCATGTGGCGCAAGCACGGCCCCACACCACGGTGTGGGTGGCCGCACTAGACTTCACCCCTGAAACCCGTTTCTGGCACGAGCTGGACGCGGCATTGGACCGCGCGCAACGTGTGCGCCGCCAACATTAGACAGAGACTTCACATGGACACCCGCCTCGCAGAACTCCTGGTTTGCCCCGTTTGCAAGGGCCCTTTGCATCGACAGCCACAGGGTCAACACCTGATCTGCCGCGCTGATCGACTCGCGTTCCCAATCCGAGGTGGCATCCCGTTGATGCTGG
>NZ_JBLIZW010000058.1:0-18206 GCF_048860245.1 Aquabacterium sp.
TGCGCCGCTTGCGTACACCAACAACGCCGGTCTTGGCGTCAGACTCTTGTTTTGCGATCGCGTCCAACATCTTCTCCATAGTGGACGCGATCTTCACGCCGCCATACAGCCTTGGCTAGAGGGTGGTCGTCGGACGCTTACCCAGTTGCGCCTGCAACGCAGCCAGCTCCGACTGCGCCAACTTGAACTCTGGTGCCTGCTCGGTGACATACGTACGCAAGGACTGCAATTTCACCTGTGCAGCGGTCACTGCGGCCTTCAAGCTGGCATAGGCCTCAGCGGCCATTCTGGGCTCCGCACGAAGTGCGCCTTCATTGATGCCGCTGCCCTGCAGGGCTGCTTGCGCCACGGCCAGCTTGGCCTTTGTTTGCTCCAATTGCTTTTCGTAAAAAACGCGCCGCTGCTGAGCCTCGGTGATCGCCAAACGGTCCAACAAGTGGCTCAATTCTTCAATATGTGCGTTTGCCAAACGAGCAGCAAATGCTGGGTCACGGTCGTCCACCTCAATCTTGATGAGGCCATCTTTGCCCGCACTGACGCGGGCAGCAGACTCTAGCGCCCGCAATGCGTCTTCGTGCAAATCGGCTTCGTACCGCTTTTGAAGCTCAAAGCGTTTGACGAGTGCATCCTGAACACTTCGACTTTTGACGAATGCCACATATTGATCCGCCGGATTTTTCAACCCGGTCGCAGCGCCCGCCAAGCCCCCCAAGGCACCCAAGCCTTGCAGCATGGCAGCGGCCGCACTTTGCTGCTGCTGGGGCTGCAAAAAAGTCGTTGTTGCCGTAAAAGTCGGTGGGATCAAGAAACTGCCGCCCAGAGCCAGGACACCCGCTGCCAGTGGCGTCAAGGTCAGCAACTTGATGTTTTGCTTGATGGTGATGGCAATGTCCAACAGACTGATCTCGTCGTCCATGGCCTCGTCGCGTGTATCGCTCATTTGCAGCCTTAATTGCGAATGGTCTTGATCGCCGCGGCACCCAGGCCGAATTGATAGAAGATGGCCGTCCAGTCCTTTGCACCTTGAATGAACTGGGTGTATGCCGACCTGCGATCAAACTTTTCAGGGACAAACACCGCATCGCCTGGCTGCAACTCCTTGCCCATGAAACCACCACCACCAAACCAGCTGCGATGCGCCGCGTTACCTTCTACGGAGCCATCCGCACGAATGATCAGCGCGGCCTCGACGTCTGCCTCACGTAACAAACCTGCGCGGTTTAAGTAATCTTCCACCGTCCCTTCTGGACGATAGATGAACGCGTTTTCCGCCAACACGGCGCCAAACACACTCACGAAACCTGGCTTAGACGGAATGGTGACGCTGTCCCCGTCTTCCAATGGCAAGTCCGGGTACTCCGGGCGTTCGGGTTTGAGCTCCAAAGCAATGCGCCCCGATGCTTTCAGGCTTTGCATCCGCGCCAGCAGTTGCCGTTGCGCCGCCATCTGAGCTTGCACTGCTGCAGCCGAATCTTGATTCGTCGCGTTCTGTACTGTCGTCAAGGCTTGCCCAGCAATGTCTGCCTCTAGTCGTCGAATGGCACGGTCGAGGTTGGCCTGCTGCTGAGAGCGCGTCTTCTCGCGTGTCAACTCCGTCGCGTAAGGGTAGGCCTGCTCGGTCATGCCACCCGCACGCTCCACCACCTGGCGCAAGGTTTCGCCAGGTTGAATTTGATAGAACCCTGGCACCCGGACTTCGCCACTGATACGCACAAACTGCGTGCGCTTGGCGACCGGCACTGGCAGATCCTTGACGCCAAATACCGTGATCACATCGCCCGGCTGCAGTTCCATGTTCTGCGCTGGGTCCCGCTCACGAATGGCCTTGCTCAGATTGAAGGGTATCAACTGTGTGCGAAGGTCATTGGGATCCACGCGCTCAATCGCTGCATAGTCCCAGTTGATTTCCTCAAGCAGGTTCTTGACCTCACTGAGCTGCCGCTCCGCTGAGACTCGTTCGCGCCCCGCCTTTTCATCCTTCTCAAACTGGACAAGGATGTTTTTGCGGGTGTAGTAGTCCGGCTGAATGAGGGCCTCACGCTCGGGGATCAGATCGGCCACGCGCATGCCGGGGCGATAGCTGTAACGCAATGGCGTTGCCACGTTGCCGCGCAATGTCACCGCGTTAGAGAAGGCCGGGCTGATTTTGAACAACGTGACGACGTCGCCATCTTGGACAGTGCTCTTCAAACCTGCGGCGTCCAATGCGCGCTCGATCACGACACGCGGCGCCTTCACGACGCTCGGCTCAATCCGCTCAATCAAGATCTTGTGTGGCGTGGTCAACGACAACGCCCCACCACCGTAGCTCAAAACGTGAGCGACAGGCTCTTCGGCACGGCTCAGTTCATAAATTGCAGGCGCCCCCAGCGCACCGATCATGGCCACCCGTGGACCTGCAGGCGGAATCACGATCACATCACCGGGGTGAAGGAACACATCGGCTGATTTGTCGCCTTCCGCCAGAAACTTGTACAGGTCGATGGTTGAGACAACTCTGCCATCTCGCTTGAGCTGAATCTTGCGCATGCTGCCACTGGCGGCTGGGCCGCCGCTCTCAAACAACACGCTGATCAAGCTGGAAAGACTCGACACCGTGTAAGCCCCGGGCTTGCGAGCCTGCCCGACAACAAACACTTGCATGGAGCGCAAGCGCCCCATCGTGGCATTCAATTGAAAGTTTTTCAGGTACTGCCCGACCTGACTTTTCAGTGCGGACTCAAGCTGAGACGACTTGAGCCCGGCCACCGTGACGACCCCCACACGCGGGATCGCGACCTGACCATTGCGATCGACGGTCAAGCGGGCGTCGGCATCGACCATGCCCCACATCTTCAGCACAATTTCGTCACCGGGACCAACGACGTAATCGGCTGGAACCGGCACGTTTTGCAGGGTCGGAAACGTTCGCCCCGCAAACAAGTTGTAGCCGAAGAGTGGCAAGGACCGGCCCGTTGTGTCTCGCACAAACCGCTGAAACTCGGTCGCGTTGGCATCGACCTCTGGTACGACTTCCGGTGGCGAGGCTGGAGCGGCTTCTCGCGCGACTGTGTCAGCGGCAGATGGCATGACCACTGGACTCATCGATGACCCTGTCGCACCCGCTTCGAACTGCTTAACCGGCGAACTCAGCATGGTGCTCAAGGACAACGCAGGTGTTTGTGCGTGTGCGGTACACGATTGCTCCGTCTTACACACAGATCTTGGGTGGCCCTGATGCATTCTTGCTTTACCAGCTTGGCGTCAGTGCAACAGCGGAGTACCGTTTCAGCGCCAGCACTTGGCTGAGCGGCACGCTGAATCTGCGCGTGGCCGATAACTACGACAACTTCAAGTACACAGCGCCGAGCGACTTGCCTCGCGTACGCACGTACCAGCGCGAGTTCACTACCGCATCACGCTTGACGCTACCCAATTTGCAGCTGACGCATGTGGAGAAGCTGGGAGCCGATCATTTTGTGAGCCTGTATGGCGGCGCCTTGGAATGGATGTATGCCGGCGTGGGCGCAGAGTGGCTGTATCGGCCATGGCGCAGCCCATTGGCTGTGGGTGTGGATGTGAACCGTGTGCGCCAACGTGACTTCCACCAGAACCTCCAACTGCGTGACTACGGCGTAACGACAGGACACGCTACGGTTTACTGGGATACGGGTTGGCAGGATGTCAACGTCAAGCTCTCGGCAGGCCAATACCTGGCGGGAGACAAGGGGGCGACGCTGGACTTCAGCAGGCGCTTCAGTAACGGCGTTTCGGTGGGCGCGTATGGCACCAAGACCAATGTGAAGGCCAAGGACTTTGGTGAGGGCAGCTTTGACAAGGGGGTGTATGTGAACATCCCATTTGATGCCATGTTGGCCACGTCCAGCAAAGAGACCGCCAGCCTGCGTTGGACGCCCCTGACACGCGACGGTGGTGCGCGCCTGGATCGTCAGGTTCAGTTGTATGAACTGACCTCCTTGCGAGACCCCAAAGCCATGGTCTTCCGGTCCGTCCAGCCTGTCGAGCCCCGCACAGGTGCTGCGGTGTTTGAATAATTGACGCTCGGACTTCCCTTTTTGACGCCCCGTATCCTGTCCGGACCGGGGCGTTTGTTTGACAATCGCGCCTTTTGCGGCGCTCAGAGAACCTATGAAAACCTATCAGTGCATCGTTTGCGGCTTCATCTACGACGAATCTCAAGGTTGGCCGCAAGATGGCATCCCGGCTGGCACCAAGTGGGAAGACGTGCCGGCTGACTGGGTCTGCCCCGACTGTGGCGTTGGCAAGGCCGACTTCGAAATGGTGGAGATTTGAACGCCATGACCGAAGCTGTCGTCATCATCGGCTCGGGGCTGGGGGGCTACAACGTGGCACGCGAGCTGCGCAAAGCAGACGCCGAAGTGCCCATCGTGCTCATCAGCCGTGACGAGGCGGGCTTTTATTCCAAGCCCATGCTGTCCAACGCCCTGGCGGGCAAGAAGACCGCCGCCTCGCTGGTCATGAAATCAGCCGAGAAGATGGCCGATGAGATCAAGGCCCGGATCGTGGCCCAGGTGTCGGTGGACGCGCTGGACACAGCCGCGCAAACGTTGACCTTGTCGACCGGTGAAGTGCTGCCTTACCGTGACTTGGTGCTGGCTTTGGGGGCCGACCCGATTCGCTTGCCGCTGGCCGGCGATGCCGCTGACACCGCGCTGTCGGTGAACGATCTGGATGACTTTGCGCGTTTTGCGCAGGCGCTGGATGCAGGCCCAGCAGGTACACCGGTCAAGCGCGTGGCCATTTTGGGCGCAGGCCTGATTGGGTGTGAGTTTGCCAACGATTTGTTGGCACGCGAAGTTCAACCCACGGTGATTGACCTGGCCGAGCGCGCGCTGGCACGTCTGCTGCCGCCCGAAGGCAGCGCCCGCTTGCAAGACAAGCTGGTGGCGGGCGGCGTCAGCTTCCGCTTTGGGGTGAGCGTCGCTTCGATTGCACATGGCGCCCAAGGTCTGCGTGTGAGCCTGAGCGATGGCAGCACGGTGGACACCGATCTGGTCTTGTCTGCCATCGGCCTCAAGCCCCGCACGGCACTGGCGGCCGCTGCAGGCATTCAAACTGGACGTGGCGTGACCGTGAACCGGCACTTGGCCACCAGTGCCCCGCACGTTTACGCTCTGGGCGACTGCGCCGAGGTCGATGGCACGCTGCTGCCTTATGTGATGCCGCTGATGCAGCAGGCCCGTGCCTTGGCTGCAACCCTGTCAGGCAAACAGACCGCGGTGAGCTACCCAGCCATGCCCGTGGTGGTGAAGACCCCCGCGTGGCCCACGGTGGTGTGCCCACCGCCTGCGGGGGCCGAAGGCACCTGGACCGTCACCAGCACCGACGAGGCTTTGGAAGCACGCTTTGCACCTGAGGGCCAGTCAGAACCCCTGCTGGGCTTTGCATTGCAAGGCAAGGCCGTCACGCAGCGCCAGGCACTGGCTGCCTTGGTGCCGCCCTTGTTGGCTTGATCCGGAGACGGCCAACGCCTGGCCGTCACTGATTTTGAATGCGCACGCGGATCGTGTTGACCTTGATCCCCTTGCGCACCAAAGCCTCCATCAGCCGAGGCTGCAATTGCCGCAGCTTGGCAGACACGGCCGAATTGGCGGCCAGCAAGGTCCACCCCTCGTCATCCACTGGCCCAGCGCTGACATAGGGTGCCATGGCCGGGGGCAGCACCACGCGGATGGCAGCCAGGCAGTCTTGCGACAAACGCAAGCGCTGCATCAATCCCGACAGTGCATTCGAACGCGTCATGACCTTGGCCACCTGGGGCACATCCGGCACCATGGGCTTGAAGGAAATGCTGGTTGTGATGCGGGGACGGGTCACTGCGTAATTACCGAGAGTTGCAAGGGCATATTGTCACCACAGTAGACTAGCACCATGCAAGGTCGTTCGTGGTTGCAGATGGGCCAGACTTTGGTGCTGGCGTTGGTGCTGTTGCTCATGCAACAGGCCGGGCTGCGCCATGCCTTGCAACACGCAGCCAACGACGATGCGCACGCCGCGCACACGATCTGCTGCGAATGCGTGGCCCACCATGCCGCCGACCACCTGAGCACGCCTCATGTGCCGGTGCTGCGCATGTTGGCGACCACCCATGCCGCGCCAGATGCACCCCGCATGGTGCTGGCCGATGGCGAGGTCCAAACTGCCTATTGGGCCCGCGCCCCACCCCTTCGACAAATCTGATTTCCGTTCGCTTTTCCCGCAACGACCGGCTGGCACCTTGACTGTGTGCCCGGCCGGGGAATGATTTGTCTCATCATGAAAAAACTCTCTGCACTGGCTTTGGCCGTGGGCGTCAGCCTGCCCGCGTGGTCGGCCACCGACCCCACACTGGCGCAACTCCGTCAGCAAATCGACGCGCTGCGCCAAGACTACGAAACCCGCATCAAAGCACTCGAAGACAAGCTGGCACAAGCACAGAGCCAGTCTCAAACGGTGGCTTCTACGCCCGCCCCGTCACCAGAACCCGCACCCGAACCGACAGTCAGCCGCCAAGGCAACAATGCGTTCAACCCGGCCATTGGCCTGGTGCTGAGTGGCACCTATGCCAATTTATCCAAAGACCCCGGCACTTGGACGATCCCGGGCTTTGCCCCCAGCGGCGGTGAAGTGGGCCCTGGAGAGCGAGGTTTCACGCTGGGTGAGTCGGAGCTGACTTTCAGCGCCAACATCGACAACCTGGCATTTGGCGCCTTGACCCTGGCCGTGACCGGCGACAACGAAGTCGAGGTGGAAGAGGCGTACATCCAAAGCACAGCCTTGCCGGCGGGCTTGACGCTCAAAGGTGGCCGGTTTTATGCCGGTCTGGGCTACTTGAACGAACAGCACACCCACACCTGGGACTTTGTCGATGCGCCGCTGACCCATCAGGCCTTTTTGGGCGGGCAGTTCAAGCAAGAAGGTCTGCAAGCCAAGTGGCTGCTGCCGACTGAGCAGTTCATTGAATTGGGCATGGAAGTAGGCCAGGGAGGCAACTTCCCGGGTGCCCATGCCGGGCAAAACGGGTTGGGGGCGCTGCTGGTCAGCGCCCATACCGGTGGTGACGTGGGGCTGAGCAACAGTTGGCGTGCAGGCGCATCGTGGATGCAGACCCGCGCCAAGGACCGCACGTGGGATCTGACGGACACCGGCGAGGCTGCGCGCACCTTCCACGGCAACAGCCGGCTTTGGGTGCTGGACGGTGTGTGGAAATGGGCACCGAACGGCAATGCCCAGTCCACCAACTTCAAGCTGCAAGGCGAGTACTTCCGCCGTGTCGAATCCGGCGATCTGACCGATGTGGCCGACAGCAGCAACGGCGTCTATCAGTCCACTCAGTCGGGCTGGTATGTGCAGGGCGTCTACCAGTTCATGCCGCGCTGGTGTGTCGGGCTGCGTACGGAGCAACTGGACACCGGCTCGGTGAGCTTCGGCGCGCTGGCCGATCGCTTGAGCAGCCTGGACGCGCGCCCACGTCGCAACAGCCTGATGCTGGACTGGTCCCCCAGTGAATTCCATCGCTGGCGCATTCAGGTCAACGACGACCGTGTTCGCCAAGATGGCAAGGACACCCAAGTGTTCCTGCAGTACCAGATGAACCTGGGCGCACACGGTGCGCACGCCTTCTGAGGAGTTTGGCAATGAACCATCGCACTTCAAATGGCACCCTGGGCCGCACGCTCGTGGCCGGCTGCGCCCTGCTGGCTTGTGCCGGCCCCGGTTGGGCTCTGAAGGTTTTTGCGTGCGAGCCCGAATGGGCCGCGCTGACCCGCGAATTGGCTGGCGAACAAGCCACGATCTACACCGCCACCAACGCCTTGCAAGACCCCCACATGGTCCAGGCACGCCCCAGCCTGATGGCCGCGGTGCGCAATGCAGACTTGTTGGTGTGCACCGGCGCCGAGCTGGAGGCCGGGTGGCTGCCCGTGCTGCTGCGGCAGTCCGGCAACCCGAACGTGCAACCGGGCAAGCCGGGCTTCTTTGAGGCGGCGCGCTCGGTGAAGATGCTGGACGTCCCAACGCGCCTGGATCGCGCCGATGGCGATGTGCACGCGGCCGGCAACCCGCACATCCAGACCGACCCGCGCAACATTGCCGCCGTGGCACAAGCGCTGGGCAAACGCCTGGCTGAGGTCGACGCAGCCCAGGCACCGGTCTATCAAAAACGCCTGAGTGACTTCAACGCTCGCTGGACACAAGCCATGCAGCAATGGCACGCAAAGGCGGCTCCGCTGAAGGGCATGCCCATCGTGGTCCAGCACAAAGGCTTCCCTTACCTCGAAAACTGGCTGGGACTGAAAGAAGTCACCGCACTGGAACCCCTACCCGGTGTGGAGCCCAGCAGCGCGCACCTGTCTGGTGTGATCCAGTTGTTGCAGCAGCAACCCGCCAAGGCTGTGATCCGCGCGGCCTACAACGACGGACGCAGCTCGCAATGGCTGGCAGAACGCAGCCACGTCCCGGTGGTGGTCCTGCCCTTCACAGTGGGCGGCAGCGAACGCGCCAAAGACCTGTTTGGCCTGTTTGACGACACCATCGATCAACTGCTGAAGGTCGCGCACTAAGGAGCATCAGGATGACACATACCGTGGACTGGTCCATCGTCGGCCCCGCTCTGATCGCTGGCTTGCTGGTTTTGAGCACCCATGTCCCTTTGGGGCAACGGGTGCTGCAAAAAGGCATTGTGTTCATTGACCTGGCGGTGGCACAGATGGCCGGACTGGGCGTCATCCTGGCAGACGTGCTGGGGTGGGAACCTCAAGGCTGGGCCGTACAGGCTGCCGCCGTGTCAGCCGCGCTGCTAGGGGCGGGCATCCTGACCTGGATGGAACGTCGCTGGCCCGACATTCAGGAAGCCTTGATTGGCGCCCTGTTTGTGGTGGCGTCCAGCGCCGGGATCTTGCTGCTCGCAGGCAACCCACACGGAGGCGAGCACCTGAAGGACTTGCTGGTGGGGCAAATCCTTTGGGTCACGCCCGAGCAACTGCAACCCCAGGCTTTGCTGGCAGCCATCGTGCTGGCCCTGTGGTTTGGTGCGCGGCGCTGGCTGGGCCAAGCCGGGTTCTACATGCTGTTTGCCGTGGCCGTGACGGCATCCGTGCAACTGGTCGGGGTCTACCTGGTGTTCAGCAGCCTGATCATGCCCACCTTGGCCGTGCGTCATGCACCCGCACGGTGGCAATTGCCACTGGCATGGGGCGTCGGGGCACTGAGTTATGCGCTGGGGCTGAGCCTGTCGGCCATGTTGGATTGGCCCTCTGGCGCCGTGGTCGTGGTGGTGATGGGCGGCTTGTGCTGCGCACTGAGCACCTTGATCCCAACCAAACAGCCCTCACATTGAAGCGATAGACCGTCTTGTGCAGGGGAAAGCCCCCTGCCCTGCGGTGTGCACGCGTCGCAGAAGCGACACCCCTGGGTGCTACACTTTTCTGTTCAGGTTGAATGGGGGTTAGTCCCTGACAACCAGGGTCAGCCAAGGGGCTGACACAAACGACCGATTGGATTGATTGCTCCATGTTGCCCAAGCTTCTTACTTCGATTTTTGGTAGCCGTAACGAACGCCTGCTGAAGGAATACCGTCGGACGGTGGCCAAGATCAACGCGCTGGAGCCCACTTTCGAGTCCCTGAGCGACGACCAACTGCGCGCCAAGACCGAAGAATTCAAACAGCGCGTCGCCAAGGGCGAATCGCTCGACAGCCTGTTGCCAGAAGCATTTGCCGTGGTGCGCGAAGGGTCGAAGCGCGTCTTCAAGATGCGCCACTTCGACGTGCAGATGCTGGGCGGCATGTCCCTGCACAACGGCAAGATCGCCGAAATGCGTACCGGCGAAGGCAAGACCCTGACCGCCACCCTGCCGGTGTACCTCAATGCACTGACTGGCAAGGGCGTGCACCTGGTGACGGTGAACGACTACCTCGCTCGCCGTGATGCGGAGTGGATGGGCAAGCTCTACAACTTCCTGGGTCTGAGCGTGGGCATCAACCTGCCCCAGATGCCCCGTGAACAGAAGCAAGCCGCTTACGCCGCCGACATCACCTACGGCACGAACAACGAATACGGCTTCGACTACCTGCGTGACAACATGGTCTACGAAGTCGAAGACCGCGTGCAGCGTGGCCTGAACTACGCCATCGTGGACGAAGTGGACTCGATCCTGATCGACGAAGCCCGTACACCGCTGATCATCTCGGGCCAGGCCGAAGACCACACGGAGATGTACATCCGCATCAACACCGTGGTGCCACACCTGAAGAAGCAGATCGGTGAAGAAGACCCCAAGACCGGCGAAGGCATCATCGAACCCGGTGACTTCACGGCTGACGAAAAGTCGCGCCAGGTCTTCCTGACCGAAGCCGGCCACGAAAAGGCCGAGCAACTGTTGACCGCGGCGGGCCTGCTGCCAGAAGGCGCCTCGCTGTACGACGCGGGCAACATCTCGCTGATGCACCACCTGTACGCTGCCCTGCGCGCGCACCACCTGTTCAACAAGGACCAGCACTATGTGGTTCAGAACGGTGAAGTGGTCATCGTGGACGAGTTCACGGGCCGCCTGATGTCGGGTCGCCGCTGGTCGGACGGCCTGCACCAGGCTGTGGAAGCCAAGGAAGGCGTGCACATCCAGGCTGAGAACCAGACCCTGGCCTCGATCACCTTCCAGAACTACTTCCGCATGTACAACAAGCTGTCCGGCATGACCGGTACGGCTGACACGGAAGCCTACGAATTCCAGGAAATCTATGGCCTGGAAACCGTGGTGATCCCCCCCAACCGCATCCTGGCTCGCAAGGACCAACTGGATCTGGTCTACAAGACCTCGAAGGAAAAGTTTGCCGCCATCGTGGCCGACATCCGCGAGTGCCACGAGCGCGGTCAACCCACACTGGTGGGCACCACCTCGATTGAAAACTCCGAGCTGATCGCCCAGATGCTGACCCGCGAGGGCCTGCCGCATCAGGTGCTGAACGCCAAGCAACACGCCCGCGAAGCCGACATCGTGGCGCAGGCTGGCCGCCCCGGCATGATCACCATTGCGACCAACATGGCCGGCCGTGGTACCGACATCGTGCTGGGTGGCAACGTCGAGAAAGACATTGCGCTGATCGAAGCCGACGAGTCGCTGGACGAAGCCGCCAAGGCCGCCAAGATCGACGCGCTGCGCAAAGAGCAGGCCGAGCTGAACGCCAAGGTGAAGGAGCTGGGTGGCCTGCGCATCATCGCCACCGAGCGTCACGAATCCCGCCGCATCGACAACCAGTTGCGCGGTCGTGCGGGTCGTCAAGGTGACCCCGGTTCTTCGCGCTTCTACCTGTCGCTGGATGATCCGCTGATGCGCATCTTCGCGGGCGACCGCGTGCGCGCCATCATGGACCGCCTGAAGATGCCCGAGGGCGAAGCCATCGAGGCCGGCATCGTGACCCGCTCGATCGAATCGGCGCAGCGCAAGGTGGAAGGCCACAACTTCGACATGCGTAAGCAACTGCTGGAGTACGACGACGTGTCGAACGACCAGCGCAAGGTCATCTACCAACAGCGCAACGAGATTCTGGACAGCGCAGATGTGGCCGAGGCCATCGCCAACCTGCGCAAGGGTGCCCTGACCGATGTCGTGCGTACCTTCGTGCCCGCCGAAAGCCTGGAAGAGCAATGGGACCTGCCCACGCTCGAAAAGGTGCTGCGCGACGAATGGCAAGTGAACGTGGACCTGGTGAGCTGGATCAGCACCGCCACCTCGGCAGACGATGAAGACGTGCTGCAACGCGTGCTGCAAGCCGGTGAAGCCGCTTACGCTGCCAAGGTCGAGATCGTGGGCCCCGAGCAGTTCGCCGGCTTTGAGCGCATGGTGCTGCTGCAGCACATCGACAGCCACTGGCGTGAGCACTTGGCTGCGCTGGACTACCTGCGCCAGGGCATCCACCTGCGCGGCTACGCCCAGAAGAATCCCAAGCAAGAGTACAAGCGTGAAGCGTTCGAACTGTTCGGTCAGTTGCTCGACACGGTCAAGATGGACGTCAGCCGTGTGCTGCTGACCGTGCGCATCCAGACCCGTGAAGAGGCCGAGGCCGCCGCCCAAGCCATTGAGCATCAAGGCGAAAGCTTCTCGAACGTCACGTACACCCACCCCAACGAAGACGGTGAAGCCGTGTCGGAAACCGACCCGGCCACCCTGGCCGCCGAAGTGCCCCGCGTGGGCCGCAACGACCCCTGCCCATGCGGCAGCGGTGAGAAGTACAAGAACTGCCACGGCAAGCTGGCCTGACCGTCTTTGGAGTTTGAAACCATGCCCGTCAATCTGACTGCCCCCAACCCCGCCGACCTGCATCCCGTTCCGGGCGTCCAGCTCGGCATCACCATGGCCGGTGTGCGCAAGGCCAATCGCCGCGACCTGACCGTCATCACCCTGGCTGAAGGTTCGGCTGTCGCTGGCGTGTTCACCAAGAACCGCTTTTGCGCCGCCCCCGTGCAGTTGTGCCGCGAGCGCCTGAGCGCTGGCAACGAAATCCGTGCGCTGGTCATCAACACCGGCAACGCCAATGCCGGCACGGGCGAAGATGGTTTGGTGCGCGCCCGCGCCACCACCATTGCCCTGGCCCGCCTGCTGAGCGTGTCGCCCGAACAGATCCTGCCGTTTTCCACCGGTGTGATCATGGAAACGCTGCCGGTTGACCGCATTGAAGCCGGTCTGCCTGGCGCCATTGCCGACCTGAAGGAAGACAACTGGGCCGTGGCCGCCGAAGGCATCATGACCACGGACACCCTGCCTAAGGGCTATTCCAAGCAGATCACGCTGGGTGGTCAGACCGTGACCATCACCGGCATCAGCAAGGGTGCCGGCATGATCAAGCCCAATATGGCGACCATGCTGGGCTATGTGGCCACCGACGCCAACGTGGCCCCCGGCTTGCTGCAAAGCCTGGTGACCGATGCGGCCAATGCCTCGTTCAACCGCATCACCATCGACGGCGACACTTCGACCAACGACTCGTTCGTGCTGATGTCCAGCCGAAAGGCCCAACACGCCGAGATCACCGATCTGGTCAGCGCCGAAGGCCAGGCCCTGCGCGCCGCCATCATCGAAGTCTCGCAAAAGCTGGCGCAAGCCATCGTGCGGGATGGCGAAGGCGCAACCAAGTTCATCTCCATCACCGTGGAAGGTGGCCGCAATGAAGCCGAGTGCGCGCAAGCCGCTTACGCCATTGCCCATTCGCCCTTGGTCAAGACCGCCTTCTTCGCCAGCGACCCCAACCTGGGCCGCATCTTGGCGGCCGTGGGTTACGCCGGCATCGACGATCTGGACCAGAGCCTCATCGACTTGCACCTGGACGACGTGCACGTGGTCACCAAGGGTGGCCGCCGCCCCGAGTACAAGGAAGAAGACGGTCAGCGCGTGATGAAGCAAAGCGAAATCACGATCCGCGTGGGCCTGAACCGTGGCGAGGCCAAGACCACCGTGTGGACATGCGACCTGTCGCACGATTACGTGACGATCAACGCTGATTACCGCAGCTGACGCTTCAGTCCGGCTTTTTGAGCTGGCTCATGAAACATCTGAAACGCCGGGTTTTGCCCGGCGTTTTGCTAGGTGACGGCCCTTGCCCCCGGCGCCATAATGCACTGAGGCGCCTCAGTAGGCAAAGGCTTGCATGATGGGCGCCGCAGAGGAGCACGTCATGAGTCTTCCCGCTGTTCAGGCCGATTTCAAAACGGCCAATCCCCATGCGCTGGCCACCATCCTGGAAGCCAGCGAGACCAAGTCGATCATCGCATCCAGCGACATCTTCGACATCAGTGGCATCAAGCTGTGGGCACGTGATCAGCCTGTTTCGCGCGACCTGCAGCGCAAGCTGATGGACCGGGCACTGAGCAAGCCGCTTGAAACCAGTTTGATGGTGGAAGATGGCGTGACCTCGGCCACCTTGGCCCAAGAGGTGGCCCGCCTGCTGAAGGATGATGGCCCGCTGCGCCCGCTGCTGATGCCTTATGCGGAAGCCCTGATCAAAGGTGCGGCCAGCATCCACCTGCACTCGGTGGTGCAACTGCTGTTGAGCACGGTGCAGACGGCGCGCCCTCAGGCCTTTGCGCATGCGGTCGAGGCCATGGCGGTGGCTGGCGCGCTGGCCAGAGGCCGAGGCGGCGACGACAAGCTGGTGTCGATGGCCATGACGGCCGGTTTGCTTCACGACGTGGGGGAAATGTATGTCGCCCCCGAATACGGTGAAGCCGACGCCATGGCCACGCTGGACATAGAGAGCTACCGACAGTTGGTGGTTCACCCCCACATCGGTCAGTTGCTGCTGACACAGCTCACGGACTATCCGAAGGACATTGCGCGCGCGGTGGGCGAGCACCATGAGCGCCTCGATGGATCTGGCTACCCCCACCGTTTGACGGGTGACAAGATGTCCACGCTGGGACGACTGCTGTCGGTCACCGATGCGGGCTTGGCCGCACTGCGCAGCCCACATGCCAATCTGCATCACGCCAGTGTGGCGCTGCGTGTGGTGCCCGGCGAGTTTGACATCCATCTGTCGGGCCCCTTGGCTGCCGCAGCGCGCTCTGTCAAGCCGATGGAGGCCAAGGGCACCATGTCTGACCTGCAGGTGTCACTGTCGAGGCTGGACGTGATCTTGCAAGAAGCCATGAACCACATCGACGGCACCCTGCCCGCCGAGTCGAGCGAAGGTCTGCAACGTGCGGCTGAACTGAGCCGCTATCTGCTGCACAAGCTGCGTCAGGGCTGGAACGAAAGCGGTCTCTGGAGCTTGGGCACCATCACCCCTGAAGACATGGCGGAAGCCGAAGCGGTTCAAGACGCCTTGCGCCTGCGCTTGCGAGAAATCGAGCGTGCCGCACGTCTGGCGGCGGGCAAGTTGGGCGGCGACGAAGAAGAGGTGCTGAACCAGATGTGCAAGGGCTTGGTCGACGTCTCTTGAAATCTGGCCAGGCAGCACAATATCTTGAACCGAGGTCACACGGCCGGAGCGATCCGGCCTACAATGACCTTTCTTCCTGGGGCCGACCTGGTTTCGACGTGGGTGCGGATTCGGGACAGGGCATGTCGAGCACCAGTCAGCTCGTAAATCCACTGGAAAAAAACTAACTGCAAACGACGAATCGTTCGCACTCGCCGCTTAATACCGGTGAGCCTCTCAACAGTTGGCCTATGGGCTGGGCTTGAGTCGCAAGACAAGGGCTGAGAGGTCATTCACATAGGCTGGGCTTGAACCGGGTCACTCGGTTCAGGTCGAGATTCAAGTGACTGGCTAGCTTGGTAGCGTGTCGCTGCGCGATCAGGCTGGTGAGAATCAAATCAGACGACTACACATGTAGAACTGCTCGATGATGGCTTACGGACGGGGGTTCAATTCCCCCCGGCTCCACCAATACCCAAAATCCCAACCCTCATCGGTTGGGATTTTTTTTGCCCGTTCCCCCAGTGTTGGCGCGGTTTTCGGGCCTGGCCTCGCGAGCGCCACCCCTGCGAAGTCGTCTTTTTTGCCCCCACCGACGCCTCTCTGTTCTCCGTTTTCTCTGGTGGCCACGCGAGCGTTCTCGAGGCCATTTCCTTTGCTGGCGCGGGTTTAGAGGCGGTCGGTTGTGGTTGGCAACTCCTGTAGCGGTGGCGACTCAGGGTGACAATATGCTTTGCTACGCATTATTCTGTCGCGAGAAAAAGCCCTACTAACATTCCCTGATGAACTTTTCCTACCTGCTCCGGACTGTGGCCATCGCCGTCGCCACCTTCACAACCTTTTCGCCATCTGCTAACGCCCTAGAGGTTGGCACTCTGTCAAAAGCTGTTCAGGCTGAAGAAGCGCGGTTGGGCGCGCGTATCGGCATGGCGGTATTCGATGCAAAGGACAGGACCCATTGGGCCCACAGGGGCGATGAGCGGTTTCCTCTGAACAGCACGCATAAGTCGTTTTCGTGTGCCGCGCTTCTGAAGCAAGTTGATCGGCGCGTGCTGGCGCTGGAGAACGTCATTTCCATTGAACGCGCCTCTCTCGTCACCTACTCGCCGGTGATGGAAAAGACGGGTGGACAAGTGACTTTGCGCGAAGCTTGCGCAGCCTCCGTCAGTTGGAGTGACAACACGGCCGCCAACATCGTTACAGATGCGATCGGTGGGCCCCAGGCCTTCACGGTCTTTATGCGCGACATCGGTGACCCGCATACCCGGCTCGACCGCAAAGAACCGGAGATGAATGAAGCCACCCCAAACGACTTGCGCGATACGACCACACCGAACGCCATCGTTGAAAGCCTGCGCCGCATCATTCTTGGCGACGTGCTGCGGGAGGACTCGCGCGCGTTGCTGACAGACTGGATGATTAACGATAAGGTCGCTGACGCGCTGTTACGTGCGACCCTCCCGCGCACTTGGTCTATAGCTGACAAGTCTGGTGCTGGCGGCCATGGCTCACGATCAATCGTCGCTGTCATCTGGCCTAAAGACCGCGACCCCGTCGTTGTAGGCATATACATCACGCAGACATCTGCACCGATGGCAGACAGCAATGCCGCAATCGCGAGGTTGGGCAGTGTGTTAGCGGACGCTCTTGGCCGCTGACTGAGTGCGTCGTCCGCCCCGATGTCCTCTTCGGGTGCCGGTAGTTCAACCCTGGAAAGTACCGGGCAGTACCTGTGTCTGGGCATTCCAACTGCTGGGCCAGGGGCGGCGCATCACCTTCTCCAGCACGGCATCGGGCGAGCCCACCAGCCGTTCCACGACCTCCGGGGCCAGGAGCGTCAGCCGGATGACCCGGCGCACCTGTGTCACGTCCATGCCTTCGGCCTCGGCGATCTCGGCTACTGATGCCGCCCGCTGCTCATCCAGAAGGCGTTGCCAGTGGTGCGCCATTCCGAGCGCCCGCATCAACGCGGTGTCCTGCACGGCCGACCGGGCTTCCCGCTCCCGGGTGGCCTCGGACAGAAATTCCTGCGGCGCGTCCAAGGGCGTGATGACCTGCTTCTTCAGCCCCCGCTTCACCAGCGTCCAGGGCACGAAGGTTTCCAGTTGCACGCCGCCTGCCGGGTTCGGCAGTTGATAGGTGACCGGATCACCCTTGAACCGGCCCCGGTGCTTCTTGCTCATGCGTCCTCCTCAAAGCGCTTCACGATCTGGCGTTGCGCCTCCCAATCCACCGGCAGCGGGTTGCGCTGGAACCAGATCAGGTTCATCCGGCGAGGCTGCCGCCCGGCCATCAGCAGTTCGAGGATGTCAGGCGCGAGCAGGGTCAGGCGCATCAGCTCGTTGGGCACCGAGGGGTGCAGTCCTTCGGCTCGGGCAATGTCTGATCCACTCTTCATCACACCGGTGTCCACGAGGTGCTGCCAGTAGAAACCGCGTGCCACCCCCTCCAGCAGCGTCACATCGTGGACTTGGCGGTCGTCGGCGGCCACCCGCCGCGCGCCCCGGCGACGAAATGTCAGGGGCACGAAGGTTTCCATCGGATCAATCATCAGGCTTCGACCTCCACCAGTTCCGCGCCGATGCCCCTCGGGGCGAACTCACCGATCAGGGCGTCCCAGCCCAGTTCCCGCCACTTCACCTTGATGCCCTGCACCTCGCCGACGTGGACGAGGTCGATGCGCTCGATCATCAGGTTGGCGATGCGGTGACGCTCCACCGGGAACAACTGATCGCCGAGCTGCGCGCCAACGAGTTCATGGGCTCCTTGCTGGTGCCTCGCCAACGCATCATCGCCGCCGTCGAGGAGCTTGCGCCCCAGCATGACATCACCATCCATCGCCATCCTTCAACCGATCCCGACCACCCCGGCACGGCCCTGCGCATCAAGGCGAACGGCGACCTGGGAGTCTTGGAGATGGATCGCTTCGAGAAAGCCTTGGCGACGCGCTTCGGTGTCAATCCACGGTTCATCCAAGTACGTCTGAACCGATATGGCCTGACCACTCAGGAGGCCACGATGCGCTGACCAGGATCTACCGCCTGTGGAGCCGACCTCGCGTCGGCGTTTTTTGAACCATCAGATTAACCTTTCGCGCAATCGCGCACTTTGTCAAAGGAACTTGCCTATGCCAGCTGACCAAGCCTCAACAACAAAGAAAAGCACCAAGTTGGCGACGAGCCAGCCTGCGGCAAAACGTGCGCGTGAGCATCGATCCGATGAGGGCGCAAACATCCTGCCGAACGCAGAGAACTTCGTCAGCCTCGTGCGCAAGGTCGCGCGCCCCGGGCTACTGGTG
>NZ_JBLIZW010000059.1:0-7890 GCF_048860245.1 Aquabacterium sp.
GCCCATTGCGACGGGTACTCAGCCCGGTGCTCTTGCACCATGCGCACCGCTCGCTCACGAACCTCAGGGGAAAACTTCGGGGACTTCTTCATGGCTCCATTCTCCAGTGTTGGAGCCTCCGCGAAACCCGGGGCGCTTCAAGCACCAGATTTTTGATGGTTGTGCCGGTGGCTCGAGAAGCGTCCAGCATCATGCCGGGGCGATCTGCCGATCGCCATGTCAGGGTGGCGCCAGTCTGGCTGCACAAAGTGACGCGATCAACCAATTGAATGGTTCGCTCGACCGAGTATTCGCCGGCCAACAAGATGACCGAATCAGAACCTGCGGAGTGGATGGCCCGCTGGATATCGGCACCATCTTGTCCTGTGGCTTTGACCAACTTGCTGCCCGTGCACTGGGTGCGACCTGATGTGTCTTGAGCATGCGCGCCATCACAAGCCACGCATAGCAGCAGTGCCAGTGCCGTCCAGAGAGCTCGAGTGGGCATGCGGCCTCAATTCGGCTTCAATGATCCACGACGATGCTGCCCACGATGGTGGTGTCAGACATACGCAAGGCCCCTACGAGTGATTGCAGACTGTCAACGCGTGTGTGATTCTGGCGGGCGAGCAAAACAGCTGCACCGCATTTGGCTGCAATCACGGCACCATCCATCCCTTGCGACAAGGCGGGCGTGTCAACCAAGATGTGATCGAACTTACTGAGCAACTCTCGGATCATCAGTCCAAATGCCGGACGCTCGGCCAACTCCAGTGGATTAGGCGGCGTGGTTCCAACGGGCAGTACGAACAGATTGGGCAGCGTCTTCACGGGCTGGATGACGTTGGTCACAGCACGTCCCGTCAAGATGCTGCTCAAGCCTGTGCCTGCGTTGGCCAGATTGAAAATCTCGTGCTGACGTGGGCTGCGCATGTTTGCGTCAATCAACAAGGTTCTGCCCGATAGCTGTGAGAATGCTGCGGCCATGTTGGCAGCAAAATAGCTTCGACCATCACCACTGTTGGCACTCAAGATGGTCAAAGCCTTACGAGGCTCTGAGCCGCTGTACATCTTCATGATGAGGTGGCTTCGAGTGGTGCGAATTGCCTCAGCCTGGGGAGAAAACGGATTCTTTGCAATGACCAGCTCTTTGCTGAACATGCCATCACGTTCGCCACTGTATGGGTAGTGGAATTGTTGGGCCAACGCCCACATGACGTCGTCAGAGTTGGCCAATCCGAGCGCGACCGCAGCTTCCCCAAACCTGACTTTGTGCTCCCGTTGGTAACCCAGGATCGACTCGATCTGATCAGGTGTCAGATTGTTTGCCTTCTGGATGATCTCGCCAATGGTGGGCTCTTGGAAATGCATTTGTGCTGTTTCAGGAAAGACTGAATCAGCAGCAACAAATCCGGAATTGGCAAACTTCTTGGATGTATCCATGACTTAGTGCAAGCGACCTGCGGTACCTTGGGTGGGCAGATCACGGCCACTGTGCCCAATTTGGTCCATCGGATAAAGCAAAGCAGCTGGCTTTTTGAGCCAGGGGCGTTGTGAGTTGTCGGTGTGGCTGGATAAGTAGCCAATCACTGGGATTTGCAGAAGATTGACGACGTCTGACGTGCTGCGAATGCGACGGTCGGACAACTCAATGGCCATGGTCGTGAATGCAGCAACGATGAGGCCGAGAACTGCGCCAAGCAAAGTATTGATGCCGATGCGTGGTGACGATGGACTGGTTGGTTCCGAGGCGGAGTTGAGGATCACAACATTGTTCTGGTTGTTGCTGCCCTCCAGATTCATCTGACTTTGACGCGCTTGGATGGCATCGAACACACGCTGTGCAGCTGACACCTCTCGCTCAATGACCAGAAGCTCGTTTCGATCTTGCTTAAGCTTCAGAAGCTTGTCGCGTTGTTCGTTGTAAGCGGACTGAAGGGCGGCTTCCTTGGACTGGCTGATTTGGCTATTGGCGCTCAAGCTACTGCCAACGCGACCGGTTTCACGGCGGATTTTTTCTTTGATAGACGAAATCGTTGCACGCAGTTCGATGATGCTGGGATGATTGTCGCCGTAGCGTTCCAACGATTCATCCAGTTTGGCTTCTGCTCGGCTCAGGTCACCTCGCAAGGACAGGAGCAATGAATTGCTCATGGCGTCTGGTGATGCATCGCTGTTCTGCAAGGCCTGAGCCTTGCGGCTGCTGGCATCGGCAACAGCACCTCTCGATGCGGTCAGTTGAGATGAGAGATCGTTGAGTTTGGCTGTTTCTGCATCCAGCTTTTCATCTGTGACAACAATCCCTTTCAGGCGTTGCGCCTCAGCTAACCTGTTCTGCGCAGCTTCAAGTTTTTGGCGAGCCAAATTGGCGCGTGCCTCGAAGAAGTCAGAATATTGCTTGGCGGGCGTCGTCTTAAATTGCACCGTGGCGTCGATGTAGGACTTGGCAAAATTGTTGGCCAAGGCCGCAGCGAACTTGGGATCGATCGACTCGTAACTGATCTCGACCACGTTGGATTCACGTGCAGCTTCGACCTTGAGGTTTTTCAGCAATCGTTGCGCCAGCCAAGCCTGGTAGTCGCCTTTCGCCCCGGCTTTTTCCCACTCGGCGCGCATGGCCTCGTTGGCATCAAGTTGCAGGTTCTGGATGACTTTCTGTGCAACGTGGTTGCTTTCAATGATGTCAACCTGTGTAGCGAGATAGGCCGCTGATGGCATGACGCCGATTGCTGACGTGCCCGCAACGGGATCTACCTTCAAGTCGATCATGAGCACTGACTTGGCGGTGTACTTTTTAGGCCATACCAAACTGCCCACAAGCGCCACGGCAGTCATGGTGATAACAATGGCCGCCGCGAGCTTCCACCTCGCTTGGATCACACGCAAAAAATCAGAAAAACTCATTGTGCTTCAGGGCTGTGTTTCCGATTGGAAACTGGTCGCAGACGTTTTACAGGTTTATTTCAAACCTGACAGCCCCTTGCTGAGGGTGTTCGCATCCAAACCGTGAGATGCAGCCGCATCAGGGGCGGAGGGCGGGGGCACTGTCACTGGCGCAGAACTGGCTACGGCGCCGGAGGCAGCCTTGTCTGCGAACTTGCCGATGTATTCGATCTTGGCCGCAGCACGGAGATCTTTGATCTCCTTTTGGGTGTATTCGCGACGACGTTCGACGGTCAGGAATTGCTCAATGGCAGGCTTGGCTTGCTCAAATGTGACAGGCTGGCTCTTGGTCGCGATGACCAAAATGGCTTTGAATCCGTCCGGGGCTGTTACATACAGCGCTTCACCATCACCGACTTTGCTCAACGGATCCAGGATGTTGAGAGGCAGGCCCTCTGCAGCTTGGGTTGTTTGGGTGGCAGAGAATTTCAGCCCGCTGCTCTTCAGCGTTTCAATGAAAGCATTGGCTGTTTTGGTGGCTTTGAGGGCAGCAATCACCGTCTTGGCTTCTTCCGCCGTGGCTGGGACTGTGAACTCTTGCAGCGCATAGACCTTGCGGTCGGAGAACAGTGCGGGCTTGGTGTCGTAATACTTGCGGACCTCATCAGGGCTGGGGGCGCCTGCATGCGTGGCTGCTGCGCGCTCAAGATATGCGCGGGCCAGAATATTGCGACGCGTGGCGTCCAGCATTTGCATGACTTGCGGGTCACGATCCAGCTTTTGCTCTTCTGCTTTGGCCACTGCCAATTGCTGATCGATCAGCCCCTCCAGAATCTGGCGGCTGGCAGCTTCGGCTTGCTCAGGTTTCAGACCCTTTTGACGTTCCAGCACTTGATTGATTTGGTGAACGGTGATTTCTTCACTGTTCACGCGCGCAGCCGCTTGGCTGGCCTTGCCTTCACCTTTTTGCTTGTCTCCGCAGCCGACCACCAAAGTGGCCGCGATGACGATGGGGAGCAAGGCGAGTGTGCGGAGTGGCTGACGTGTGGTCATGATGGGGTATGAATGAGGGGCACAAGTGACCTGGTGGACCAAGACACTTGTGCATGATCGCGCAGAAGGCGCTGAAGTTCCCTGGGGTTTTGTCCGGACGCTCAAATGAGTGGCCGCAGCGCCCCTTGATCAGAGGTGCTGTTTGCCGTCAAGTTGTTGCGATGGGGGCACAGCCCCATCTTCGGTGCATGACGTTCTCAGGCGCCAGGGAAAACGGCCTGCCACAGTGACAGGACTGCGTCACGGCTTTGTTGACAGGCCTCAGCTGCAGCCCCCTCCAGTTTGGTGGGGGCCTCGTCCAGTCTTGCACGGTGTTGAACACGGCGCAATTCTCGGTAGGCTTGTCCGGCCGCCATGCCAATGCCGGCCGGCAGCAAGCCGGCTTGCTCGGCCCGTTGCAACAAAGCGATGTTGCCGACGTTGTCCATGAGTTCCGGGTGAGCATGGCTGTGCGTCAGGACCAGATACTGCACGGCGAACTCGACATCAATCATGCCGCCAGGGCTGTGTTTGATGTCAAATTGCGTGGCGGGGCAGGCATGCGCCTCACGCAGCTTCATGCGCATGGCCAAGACTTCTTGCGCCAGCGCGGCTGCGTCCCGAGGGGTCGACAGGACGGAGCGACGGGTCTCTTCGAAACGGGCGTTCAGTGCGGGTTCACCGGCGCACCAGCGAGCCCGGGTCAGCGCCTGGTGCTCCCAAGTCCATGCGGTGTTGCTGCCGCGTTGGCGCTGGTAGTCGTCGAAAGAGTGGAAGCTGGTGACCAACAGCCCAGAATTGCCGTTGGGGCGCAGCGCTGTGTCGATGTCAAACAGTTCACCAGCGGCGGTCCGCAACGTGAGCCATCCGATCAGCTTGCGTGCGAACACGAGATAGGCGTCGATGGCCGTGGGGGTGTCCGGTCCTGCATGGGGGTCTGGGGCATCAAGCGTTTCGTCAAACAGGAAGACGACGTCCAGGTCGCTGCCATAGCCAAGCTCTTTGCCGCCCAGTTTGCCGTAGGCAATGACAGCCAGATGAGGTGGACGCCCCACGGCGTATTGCGCCTGTTTGCCGGGGCGCTGCTGGAGATGGCTCCAGGCCCACTGAATGGCCACGGAGAGGGTGGCATCGGCGAGGGCTGACAAGTCATCGGCCACTTGCTCGACGGTGATCAAGCCCTCCACATCGCGAACCAGGGTGCGGAAGACTTCGGCATGGTGCGCACGGCGAAGGGTGTCCAGCAAGGCCTCTTCGTCGGCTTGCCCGGCACGTTCCCACGCGGTGTGGCGCTCTTCCAGTTCGCGCTGGTAGGCCGCTGGGTCAAAGCGGCCATCCATCAGCCGAGGGTCGGCCAATTCGTCGATCACGCCCGGGTGCCGCAGGAGGTAGCGCATGGACCACTTGGCCAGTCCAAGCAGGCGCAACAAGCGGGTCAGCACTTCACGACGCTCAGCCAACAGAGACAGGTAGCTGTCTCGGCGCAGCAGCGGGTTCAGCCAATCGATGAAATGGATGACCGCGTCGGCACCCAGAGGGCGTGACGTGTCGGTGCTGGTTTCATCACCCAATGCAATCAGGGTGGCGCGACCGATCAGCTTTGCCAGACGAAGCTTGGCCGCATCAGACAGGATGGCGACTTTGTTTTGGGCAGCAAACTGTTTGACGTGTGAGGCGATGGGCTCCGGCAGTTTGGCAATGAACTCGTCACTGTCGACCGGCAGGGCGGGGCCCCCGCAATTGCGACAGCCTTGCTTGTCACTGCTGCTGCCACCACGTCCGTCATGGAGCAAGGAGTCGAACTCGTTGGCGACCAGTTCACGCACTTGGCACAGCACGTCCAGCATCTGGCATGTGGCGCTGCGGCAGTCAGGGCGCTCAGCGGAGCCGGTTTCTCTCGCCTGAATGCCCAAGCTGTTGGCGATCCACTCCAGATCGCGGTCCTCGGTCGGGAGGGTGTGGGTCTGCTGATCGTCCAGGTACTGGATGCGGTGTTCAATGCGTCGCAGCAGGGTGTATGCCTGCGCCAAGCTGTCGGCCATCTCTGCCGAAATCAACCCGCGTGCTGCCAGGCGCGGCAGGGCTTTCAGTGTCGACCGTGTGCGAATTTCGGGAAACTGGCCGCCGCGAACCACTTGCAGCAGCTGCACTGTGAATTCGATCTCACGGATACCGCCACGAGCCAGCTTGACGTCGTTGGCGCGTTCGGGGCGCCCCGCGGCCCGACGCGTGGCCTCGTCTCGGATCTTGCGATGCAATTGACGAAGGCCTTCAAACACGCCGTAGTCCAGGTAACGACGGTACACAAAGGGCATCACCAGATTGCGCAACTGCAGTGCACGCGTGTGGTGTTCGCCGCCGGGCATGGCGCGGCGGGGGGCAATGATGCGGCTCTTGAGCCAGGCGAAGCGCTCCCACTCGCGGCCCTGCACGAGGAAATACTCTTCTAGCATGCTCATGCTGACCACGGACGGACCCGAGTTGCCATTGGGGCGCAGCGCCAAGTCCACCCGGAAGACAAAGCCGTCTTCGGTCGTGTCCCCAATCAGGGTGGATAGCCGTCTCGCGATTTGACTGAAATACTCGTGGACCGTGATGCGACCGCGGGTGATGCCGTTGTCTTGGATGCCGGCGGTTTCACCATCGTCTTCGTAGACGTAGATGAGGTCGATGTCGGAAGAAACGTTCAGTTCCCGCCCACCGAGCTTGCCCATGCCGATGACCCACATGTCGATGCGCTGGCCGTTGGCGTCGAGGGGGGCGCCGTGTTTGAGGTCTAGCTCGGCTTCGGCGGCGGCCAGAGCGTGGTCCAGCGTGACTTCAGCCAACTCGGTCACGGAGGCGGTGATCTCCAGCATGGGGGCGCCGCCTTCGACGTCCAGGCATGCCAGGCGTTCCATGACGAGGTGGCGGGCCACGCGCAGGGCCGAGCCCAACTCGCGCCCTTGCTCACGCAGATGGTCGATCAGGGTCGTGATCTCGGCGGTGCGGGGCGTGCTGGGAGCCGTCTGGGCGAACCGGGTGATCTCGTCGGCGTAGCGGCGGCGGACACGTTGGACGTAGCGGGAGTGGGCCGCAGGGGTGGCGGTGGGTACCGCATCGAATGGGAAATCAATCATGGACCGTGTCGCCGGCGAAGAGGTCTGTGCTAGGGTTATCGCTTGTCGATCCCTGGGGCTGTACTGGCAATGGTAGAGCAGCAGTCAGGCCACGTTGTAGGTGGTTCGACGGATGAACTGTCTGATCCATGTCTGAAACTCCTGCTTCTCCTGAGCATTCACCGAGCGCTGCGCCCCGGCGACACCATCCCTTGTGGTCCTCTGCCCTGAGCATGGGGCTGGCCACTCGACGCGTGGTCCGCATGGGCTTGAGCTTTATGGGGGCGGTGTTGTTGCTGGCGGCCGTGGCGTGGGCGGTGTTGCTGTTTCAGATTCTGCCCCGTATTGGAGACTGGCGGCAGGACGTTGCCGAACAAGCCACGCGGGCATTAGGGGTGACGGTGCGCATTGGCGCTTTGCAGGGGCATGCCGATGGCATGTGGCCGGTGCTGAGCCTGCGGCAAGTCGAACTGTTGGACGATCGGGGGCAGGTGGCCTTGTCCTTGCCGGAGGTGTCGGCACGGGTGTCGTTGGCCACCTTGTCACCTCAGGCGCTGTGGGCGGGCGAGGTGCGTCTGGATCGCCTGGAGTTGCTGCGTCCGGATCTGGATGTGCGTCGCGACCGCCAGGGGCGGTTGCATGTGGCGGGCCTGCGTGTGTCGAGCCAGCCTTCGGGAGGGGATGGCACGTCGGCGGGGGCTGATTGGGTGTTGTCGCAATCCCTCATTCGGATTCGCGGGGGCAGTGTCCGCTGGACTGACGAGCTCCGCGGCCGTCCCACCTTGCGGCTGCAGGGGGTGGAGTTGGCATTGCGTCATGGCCTTGGGCTGGGACGACGCCACCATGAATTGAGCCTGACTGCGACGCCGCCGCCGGAGTTTGGCCAGGCGTTGCGTTT
>NZ_JBLIZW010000060.1:0-20399 GCF_048860245.1 Aquabacterium sp.
CCCCAATTGCGCCACTACAAAGCATTCATGCAGTTGCCACTACAAAACTTCCGCAAAAATGTGCATAAGTCGTTGATTCACATGGAAGCGGCTTCACCAAAAACGCGAAATCGGCATTTTGGTGTCGAACTCGGGTGGCCGAGTTGAACCCGCAGGCCCGTCTGACCGTGTACGGCCAGGAACTGAACCCCGATTCGCACCATCTGCAAGGCCGACATGCTCATCAAGGGGCAGGACGTGGCCGACATCGCGTTTGGCAATACCCTGAGCGACAACGGCCACCTGCCCATCATCGATGTAGGTAAACGTAGGCGCCACAGGTCACCATCGTAAGATGATTGGCGCTCATGCTCTGTCTTCGTCCGCCTCTCTCCTTGCGCCCCCCCTGCCTCGCTTTGCTCATCGGGTGGTGGGTGCTGTTGTGCACCGCGCTCGCTTTCATGAGCCCCTCCCGCGTGTGGGCAAGCACCCCCTCGCCTGACCCTCTGATCGTTGAGCAAGCCTACTGGGAAGATACCGAGGGTCAGGCTGATCTGGCCACAGCGCGAAAACAAAGCTACACGCCGTACCGTGGACTTTTCAATCGGGGGTTCACATCCTCTGCACACTGGATACGCCTGACACTGGCCCCGAGCACCTCAGAAACCATCCTGATCACCAAGCCCACATGGCTGGACAGCGTGACGCTCTATGATCCCGAGGGGGCCGCAACGCCCCTCACGCTGGGTGACCTCCACACGCACATAGGCAATGCATGGCCTGGTCTGGGCTATGCCTTCAATTTGCCCCCCGGCACGCAGCAACGAGAGGTATGGCTCCGTCTGAGCACCACCAGCAGCCATGTCCTCATGGTCAGCGCGCTGCCCGTGGACCAGGCGATGAAGACATCCGCCCAGGACATCCTGTGGGCGGCGCTGTATGCGTCCATCCAGTTGCTGATCCTGTGCTTGCTGCTGTTCATGTGGTGGAGCCAGCGGGACCGATTGCTGGGGCTGTACCTTGTGCGGCACGTTGTTTTCACAGCCTACGGGACCGCTTATCTGGGGCTACCGGCGCTGCTGTTCTCGGACGTCCTATCCCTGTCATTCATGCACCATGTGTTTGCAGTGCTGGCCGTGTGCGTGGCACCGCTGAGCATTCGCTTCGAGGTGGCATTTCTCAGCCTCTACCAGCCACACAAATTTTGGACGGTCATCTTGAAGATCATCATGTGGGCCGGCGCCGTCGTGATGCTCATTTTGCTTTCAGGCGCCACCCAGCTTGCCCTGCAAATCAACGTCTGGCTCGTCATGGCGGCGGTCCCTGTCATGTCGATGGCCGTCTTGTCCACCAAGCCCACCCAGGATGGGACGGTGTTCCCATCGCGCAAGGGCATGCTGGCTTACTACGCAGTGGTCATCACCAGCTTGCCTCTCGGCTTGGTGAGTTTGCTGGGCATGGTCGAATTTCAAGCCTGGGGCCTGTATGGCCTGATCGTGCACGGCCTGATCACCGGGGTGTTCATGGCCGTCATGTTGCTGCGGCGCTCCCAGCGCTTGGCCAAGCACCACCAGCGGGTCAGATGGGAGCTGCGCAAAACCCAGCAGGAAATGGCCCTGGAGCAGCGGCGCAGAGAAGAGCAGTCTCAGTTCTTGCACATGCTGATGCATGAGCTCAAAACACCCCTGTCCATCGTGTCCATGGCCATCGGGACGAAAAACAACCTCGAGAAGAACCTGGAACATGCCGGTCGAGCCGTGCGGGACATGAAGGCCATCATCGAACGCTGTGTTCAAGCTGATCAAGTCGGAGAGCTTGCCCTTCATCTGCGGCGAGATCGCGTGAACCTGCCTGCGCTGATCATGCAGATCGCGCAGAACAGTCCCAACCTGACGTCCCGCCTACAGTTGAACGGAGCGGAGGAGGTTCCCGAGCTGCAGACCGACCTTCAGTTGCTGAGCATCGTTCTGACCAATCTGTTGAGCAATGCCGAGAGTTACAGTGATGAACTGACGCCTGTCGTCGTACGGGTCAGACCGGGGGAGCACCAGGCACAGCGAGGCGTGTGGGTGCAGGTGGCCAACACGCCGGGCTTGGCCGGGTGGCCCGACGAGCGCATGATCTTCAGCAAATACTATCGTTCGAGCGGCGCTCAGCGCCAGTCTGGGTCGGGTCTCGGACTCTATTTGTCTCAACAGTTGTCCCAGAGCCTGGGGGGCACGCTGGCGTACGCGCCCAGCGAACAGTGTGTGGAATTCGTCCTGTGGATACCTCTAGCCCCCGCCTGAATGTCGTCCTGGTGGAAGACCATGACGTCCTGCGACAGCTGCTGACTCAAGCGCTGGAAGAAGCGCATCACGCGGTGGTGGCCCTGTCCTGTGCCGAAGAGCTCGAAGACGTTGCCGCAGGACAACCTGTCGATGTGTTCTTGGTCGACCTGAACCTGCCTGGCGAGGATGGCCTCAGTCTGACCGAGCGCTTGCGAGCTGCCTACCCGCTGGCGGGGATCATCATCGTCACCGCACGCTCCGGCTTGAATGACAAGCTGGAAGGGTACGCCCGTGGCGCCGACTTGTATCTCACGAAGCCCTTGGAGGTGCCTGAGTTGTGCGCCGCTGTGGCGGCTCAAGGGCGGCGCCGGCAACGGGTACAGGGCTTGCTGGCGCAACAGCCGCCTTACACCCTGCAGCAGCAGCAACTGCAGCTGACCAAAACTGGGCACACGCCTGTCAGCATGAGTCCGTCAGAAGTGGCCATCCTGGTGACGTTTGCAAGAGCCCCCGGGCAACGTCTGGCTTATTGGCAAATTGCGGAGACCTTGGGCCTGGATCTGGAAACCTACGCCAAGTCCAGCCTGGAGGTTCGCATCGTGCGCCTGCGCAAGAAACTCGTCGAGGCCGGTGCGCACGCAACATCCATCGAAGCCGTGCGCGGTCACGGCTACCAGCTTTGCATTGACTTGCGACTGGTCTGACAGCTCAACAGGCCATGCGAGCAACGCACTTGGCGTAGGTTTTTGTAGGTGTACCTGAGCACCGTCTTCCTAACATCCGGTCGTTACAAGCTGTAAATCCAGCATTCACAAGACCGGTGTCTCTGCAAGACGCTGACCGACCTCAGGAAAACTTCATGCACAAGCAATCGATGAACCATGTGTTTCGCGTCATCTGGAACGCCTCACTTGGATGCTGGGTGGCCGTCGCCGAGACCGCCAAAGGCCGAGGCAAGTCCTCGTCCACCAAAAAACTGCTTGCATCGGTCTTGCTCGGCTCGACCACGGCTGCTTTGGCGCAGCCCAGCGGGCCGCCGACGGCCGTTGATCTGGACGCCTATTTCCGCAGCGCAGACATCAGCGTGGTGCAAGGCAACGGCGGCACGGGCTGCATGATCGGTGTGGCCATTGCGTCCTGCAATGAGGAAAAGAACACGCCCGCACTGAACAATGTCACCTTCACCAACTTCAACACCCAAGGCGGTGCAGGCAGCGGCGGTGGCGCAGGTCTGGGCGGTGTGTTTTTCGTGAACGCTGACTCGTCTTTGCAGCTCAACAATGTACAGCTCACCGGCAACGTCGTACGTGGAGGCGAGGGTGGCAGCACTCCTGATGTCAGGTTGGTCGATGCCACCATTGGTCTGGTCGAGCGCAGCGCCAACGTCGTCCCCTTAACCTCGTTCAACGCACAGCCGGTGTTCACCGAAGCTGGCGGCCAGCTGACAGTCCAGGAGATCAGCCTCAGTGAGGTCAGCTCGCAAATCAAAGTGGGACAGCTGATCAGCCTGGAGGGCGCCCAGGGCACGGCCAAAATCACGGCGATCACAGGCAACACCCTCACGCTGAGTACACCCCTGACAGTGGGCAGCGGCGCCATTCAGCAACTCACGGCCAACATCCAGGATGCCGCCGGAGGTCAAACGGCTGAGGTGACGGGCTCGGCGCTGACGAACCTGGGGACGAGTGGCTCGATTGCGATCGGCTCCATCGTCCGGGGTACTGGCATCACGGCAGGCACCACTGTGACGAAGGTCGAGCGCGACAGCAACAACGTCATCACCAAGGTCGTGCTGAGCAAGCCCTTGGATGTCGGGGCTACGCCGACGACCTCCTTGCAATTTGTCAACACCCCGTCGCTGAAAACGTCTCAGTACGTCGTCGTGGGCAGCACCGGCACGGAAACCACACTCAAGCTGTCAGCGGCAGCCTTGGGCCTCACCGCCGGCATGACGATCTCCGGCGAGGGCATTCCCGAGGGCACCGTGGTCAAGAGCATCACGAACGGTGGCAAGGCAGGTGACACCGTGGTGCTGAGCAAGCCCTTGCCCGACACGGTGTTGGGCTTCAGCTCGGAAGGCGTGATCGGTACCGTGGGGGGCAGCACCCTCCAGCTGGCCGCGCCGGATTCGCGCGTGGTGGTCGGCGGGCTCATCTCCGGCGATGGGATCCAGGCTGGCACGAAGGTGACGGCGTATGACGCCGCCACCGGCCTGATCACCTTGGACAAGCCCTTGACGGCTGTTCCTGAGTCCATCAAGGCCTCCAGCGTGCTGTCTCAATTGGGCAGCACGCTGACGGTACCCAAGAGCCTGGCCGGTAACTTGAAGGCCGGCATGGTGCTGTCCGGCGAGGGTATTGTTGAGGGCACGTCCATCAGCAGCGTGACCACCGTTGGCGGTAACGTGGTCGTGACCCTGAGCCAAGCCCCGTCGAACGCGGTCAGCAGCTTCGTGGCCAGCTCCCCTCTGTCCGTGGGGGGCTCGCTCAACGGCCTGGGGGTACCTGCTGGCGCCACCCTCGGTATCAATGGCGACAACGGCAAGAACGCCAACTCGATCTTGCCCTACATCACCGATGGGGAAGGACTGGCGGGCTTCAGCGGGCAGAACGCCAACCAGAACGGCAACACGGCGTCGGTCAATGCGCCCGGTGGTCGGGGCGGTAACGGTGGCGATGGCAGCAACGGCGTGCCCTTCAACTACCAACTGATCATGGGCGTCAAAGATGCCACGACCGAGTTCGTCAGCACGGTCGCCGAGGCGGCGGCGGCGTTCAGCAACGCGCCGCTGCCCGACTTTGCCGAGGGGGCAGTGCTGGTGGCACAAAGCGTGATTGCCGGCATCGACCTCACCGAGCAGATCATCAACAGCGTCACCTGGATTGAGGGCATGATCGAAGGCACCGCGGCCCGTGGCGGCGATGGCGGCGACGGTGGTTCGGGCGGCGATGGCGACGAATTCTTTGGCGGTGGGGCAGGCGGCTCCGGCGGCAAGGGGGCGGCTGGCGGCCTGTCTTACACCGAAGGCGGCGCCGGCGGTGCGGGCGGCGATGGCGGCAGCGGTGGCTTTGGTTCGGGTGGTGGCTCGGGTGGCGCCGGCGGCACAGCCGGCCCGACCGGTTTTGCGCAAGCAGGTGATGCGGGTGCCGGTGGCGACGCGGGTTTTGGCGCCGGTGTCGGCTCCAATGGTGATGGTGAAGGTGGTGGCGGCGGCTCTGGTTACGGTGGCGCGATCTTCGTGCGTGGCGACGGCAATCAGGGCGGTTCGCTGACCATCACAGGCAATGCCCTGTTCCGCGACAACTACGTGTACGCAGGCTCCAGCAACAACGGCGGCGAAGCCGGGCAATCGGCTGGATCTGACCTGTTCATCATGCGTGGTGCTCAGGTGACCCTGAGCCCTGGCGCTTACAACACCATCCGATTTGAAGGCTCCATCGCCGACGACAGTGCCGCCAGCATCGACGGTGCGGCCTGGGCGTCCGGCAACGGTGCGGACATCCGCATCGCAGGCGGTGGCTTGGTCCAGTTTGCCGGCACCAACACCTACTCGGGCAAGACCATCATCGAAGGGGGCACCCTGGAGGCCACCTTGGGCGAAGGCATCCATGAGGACAGCGCGATCCTGTTCCAGGGCACGGGGCAGATCGGTGACCTGATCCCCCATGTCAACGCCGGGGCCTTGCTGCTGTCGGAAGATGTGACCAAGCGTGCCGGCACGATGCCCGGGCAGGTTGCCTGGAATGGCGCCGGTGGCTTTGCGGCAGGCACCACTGAGGGCATCCAGATCAATTTCGGGCGCACTGCCAACGCAGCGAGCTCGGGCCAGACGCTGTTCTGGGGCTCGAACTATCTTGCCACGGATTCCACGCTGGTCTTCGGCTCGGAGTACGGCCTGGGCTCCGTCGAATGGATGAACGACATCAACCTGAGCGGCCACACGGGCAACATCGTGGTGTTCGACAGCCAACAAGTGCTGGATGGGGCCAAAGTGGATGACGCCGCTTACATGCGCGGCAACCTCTATGGTGGCAACCTGAAAGTGGGCGACCTTGGCTACAACGGGACCCTCTATCTGACAGGGCAAAACAAACTCACAGGCTTGGAGATCCTGGGTGGCGTGGTGTCAACCCACGACGATCAGAACCAATTGGGCCGCCTGTTTGACCCAGATGGCGCCAACAACAGCTTGACGGTGAACGCCAATGCGGGACTGTTGCTGGGCGCCAGTGAAAAGACCCAGCAAGTCACCGTCAAGAAAGACGGTTACCTGGGCACCTTGACGGGGGCTACGCTCACGACCACAGGCGCCTTCACCAACGGTGGCAATGTGGTCCTCAATGCACAGGCCAACGTGGGCACGCTGGTCAATGAAACCAGCGGCGTTTTGAGCCACACGGCACCCATCGTCGTGACGGGGCAACTGAGCAACGCGGGCACCCTGAAGCAAGGCTTCATCGAGGCCCCAAGCGGTGGCATCGTTACGAAGGATGGTGCCGACATCAGCGCGGCCAGCATCAGCCAGACGGGTACCTGGCACGTGGTGGGAGAACAGAAGGTCACCACCGGCACCCTGACCGGCAACGGCACGTTCGAGCTCGCCAGCACGTCTGGTGCGGATGATGAGGTCACGCTGGCGGCTTTGACGCTTGAGCAGTCCGGTGTCTCCACCTTCGGTGGGAAATTCGGAGGTTCAGGCTCGTTGACCAAGACCGGTTCGGGCGCCCTGACACTGACAGGCGCGAGCACGTTCACCGGAGGCTTGAATGTCGACGCGGGCACCATCGATACCACCGGAGGCGGCACCTTGGCCGATACGGGCGCGATCACGGTGGCAGAAGGCGCGTCGTTCATCGCAGGCACCGCAGATACGGTTGGCGCCGTCATCAACCGTGGCACCCTGAATGCAAAGACCGCGCAAAACGTGGCTTCGTTGCACAACGAAGCTGGCGCGACGAGCCTGGTGACGGCCAACCTCAATTCGACGTCCACCATCGTCAATGCAGCGGGCGGTGTGATTCAGCAGCAGGCCAACATCACCGCGACAGGCACGCTCACCAACGACGGCAAGATCGAGGTGACGGGCGCCCGCCAGATCACGACGGCCGGGTTCTCCGGGGCGGCGACAGGCGAAGTGGCGCTGGCTGGTGCAAGCGACGAACTCACTCTGGTTCAATCTGGTGATTCAACCTATGCAGGTCAATTCACTGGGAGCGGCGCACTGACAAAACGCGGTGATGGCACCCTGACGCTCAACGGAGCAGCGGGCTCGGTCAACCTCGCGGGTGGCCTGGTGATCGAACAGGGCACCGTCGCCTTGGACGGCGCCAACATCCTGAGCGCAAGCCAGAGCGTGACTGTGGCGAAATCGGGCGAAGACATCGGTACCCTGTCCTTGGTCACGGGCGATCAGAGCATCCAGCAATTGCTGGGAGGCGGCGTCATCAACACGGGCGCTGGCAACAAGCTCACGATTGAAAATGGCGGCCAGTTCACAGGCAATGTCCTGGGCTCGGGCTCGCTGGACGTCAAGGATGGGAGCTTCAGCGTGTCGCAAGGCTTGACCTCGACCGATCCAGGCGGCCAGTTCAACGTGGGCACCGGCAGCACCGGGTCAACCACCAACGTGGGCGCTGGCGGCACCTTGACCTACCCCACCGTCAACCTGAGCGGCGGCACCGGCCCAGGTAACGCCTCAGCATTGAACGTGGCAAGTGGTGGCACCGTGACCAGCACGGCGATCAACCTGACAGGCAACTCTGCACTGAATGTCAGTGGCACCGTCAACAGCTCGACGATCACCTCTTCGGGCACGGGCAACACCTTGTCGATTGCATCCAGCGGGACGGTCAACAGCACCAGCTCAACCACGATCGGTGCGGACGACCAGCTGAATGTGATCGGTACGCTGACTTCGCCGACCCTGTCGGTCGCAGGCACGGTTCACCTGGGCGATCCAACGAGCCCTGGAACCCCCAGCCTGGTCGACGCGACACAGTCCACCTTCTCGGCTGGCAGCCTGCTGTCAGGTACGGGGCAGGTAAACGGGTCTACCACCCTCCTGAGCGGCGCCACCCTCTCACCGGGTAACTCTCCAGGTCGCCTGGTCTTCGAATCGCTCAGCGTGGCCGACGGCTCTGCCGTGGTCATGGAAGTTGCAGGCGGAACGCCCGGTAGCCGTGTGGCAGGTGTCGATTTCGACCAGATCTCGGTCAGTGGCCAGATGAACATCCAACAGGGTGCGACGCTCGAAGTGAAGCAGTTCACAGGTTATGTCGGTCTGGCAAAGAATGAGAAGCTGAACATCTTTGCAGTGGCACCCGGAAAAATCGCGGGGCACTTCGGCAGCGTGTCCAGTGATCTGGGCGTCGAATCCGTCTTGAACCTGGCCACGGGTAACCTCATCGGCTTGGGCAACGAGTCGTTCGCCAACTTCACCGACCGCGTCGCCCGCAATGCCAACCAGGCCGCCATGTTGGCCGACCTCACCGTGAACACGACGGGCGACGTCAGCCAGGTGTACGGGGGCAAACTGACCGAGCGACTGATCCAGGCTGATATGGACGGCTCCAGCAAGGATGCGATCTTCGCAAAGACCTCGCCAGAGTTGTACGCCAGCCTGCTCAGCCAGCCGATGGATGCGCTGTACCAGCAAAACAGCCTGGCGCTCGAAGTAGGCAAGCCAGCCAAAGCAGGCACAGTCGAGTTCATCAACCGCACGCGCAAAACCGGGAGCTCCAGCGACTACGCGTCTTATGAAGTGCGCTCGAAGGGCGCTCGCCTGGGCTACACCGGCGCACTGCAGGACGGGCTGTGGCGAGTGACCTTGTCGAACGAGAATGCCGATGTCCAAAGTGACACCCTGCGCACCTCCGGTCGCGGTAACGTGCTGTCGCTCTCGGGTTTGACGGCATTGAACGCTGTGCCGGGTCTGCACCTCACCGGCCGCCTGTCTTACGCCTCGTTCAAGAGCGATGTGAGCCGAGTCACCAATGAGGGCAGCGCCTCGGCCAAGAGCGTCGGCTCACAAGGCACGCTCGGCGGCATTGGCTTGGCCTACATCACCCATGCGAACGGCATTCGCCTGCAGGCTTCGGCTGAAGTGGTCCATGCCCAGAGCAGCGTCGATGGTTTCAGCGAACGTAACGCGACGTCTGTCTCTGACGCCTTGACGATTCAGAAGCAAAGCCAGTCCGAAACCTTGCCGGTGCTGGGTCTCCACGCCTCAGGCCCAATGACGGATCGACTAAGCTTCCAGGCGGACCTCACGGTGCTGGCCGGCGGCAAGGACGCCACCCCGGTGACGGCCAATCTGAACACCGAAGCCACGCGCTTCCGTGTGAAGGGACAGAGCCTGGGCAAGACGCTGACCGACCTGAGTCTGGGTCTGGGCTACCGCGTCGGTGCCAACGATGAACTGGCGCTCAGCGTACAGACATCCGGCAGCAAGGGCTCGATGGCACGGGTTCAGTACCGTAAGGTGTTCTGATCGAAGCTGAATCGGCATAGGGGCCTCCATTCTCGGGGGCCCCCTGCCACACCACCCTGCATGCGGGTCAGCAGCGGGCGGTTCGAGAGTTTGCGGTCACGAGAGTCTGGGCAAGCCCAATCGATCAAAGTACGCTACGGTCAGCACGCTGTTGCGCCACCAGCTGCAGCCGTTGACCGCCACCCGTTTCGCCACGTCTTCTGCTGTACCCAGAGCTTTGAGTTCCCGGTAGATCGTCCCCGGCTGTTGACGCCGACCGAAAACTGACCAGCAAAGCTGTGTAGTGCCGATTCAAAACTGACCAGGGTGAGAGACCTACCCTGCTGCTTTTTGTGGCAGGGGATTTGAAGGTGATTACCATGGCCTTGAAGGGCAAGATCCGCGCGCTGCGAGAGCGCGAGGGCAAGTCGATCAGTGAGATCGCCAGGCGCACGAGCCTGTCACGCAACACGATCAAGAAGTGGCTGAAGGCGCCGGCCGAGGCGCAACCGAAGTACAGGCGGCAGAGTGTGGCGAGCAAGCTCACGCCGTTTGTCGAGACGATCACGCAGGCGTTGAAGACTGACGCACACAGACCGCGGCATGAGCGGCGTAGCGCGCGAGCGCTGCTGTCGCTGATCCAGGCGCAGGGCTATGACGGCGGCTATAGCCGCCTGACCGACTTCATCCGGGCTTGGAGGCAGGGCGAGGGGCAGGCCGTGACGGCCACCGCCTTCGTGCCTCTGAAGTTCGAGTTGGGCGATGCGTTCCAGTTTGACTGGAGCGAAGAAGGGCTGGTGGTGGGTGGCATCTACTACCGCGTGCAGGTGGCGCACCTGAAGCTGTGCGCTTCGCGGGCGTTCTGGCTGGTGGCCTACCCGAGCCAGGGCCACGAGATGCTGTTCGATGCCCACACCCGCGCGTTCGCTGCACTGGGAGGGATACCGCGCCGTGGCATCTACGACAACATGAAGACGGCGGTCGACAAGGTCAAGAAGGGCAAGGGCCGCATTGTCAACGCGCGCTTCGCGGTGATGTGCAACCACTACCTGTACGACCCGGACTTCTGCAACGTTGCCTCCGGCTGGGAGAAAGGCGTGGTGGAGAAGAACGTGCAGGACAGCCGACGGCGCATCTGGATCGAGGCGAGCGAGCGGCGCTTCGGCTCATTCGTGGAATTGAACGCCTGGCTGGCCGAGCGCTGTCGGTCGCTGTGGGCAGACCTGCGCCACGCCGAGCACAAGCAGTTCAGCGTGGGTGAGATGTTGGAGCTGGAACAGCCGCACCTGATGCCCATGCCCGAGCCGTTCGATGGCTACGTGGAGAACCCGGCGCGTGTGTCGAGCACCTGTCTGGTGTCGGTGGCGCGCAACCGCTACTCGGTGCCGTGCGAGCTGGTGGGGCAGCAGGTGAGCACTCGGCTGTACCCGTGCGAGGTGGTGGTCGTGGCCGACGACAAGGTGGTGGCCCGCCACGAACGTCTGAGCGACCGGGGCCAGACCCGCTACGACTGGCAGCACTACATCCCGCTGGTACAACGCAAGCCAGGCGTGTTGCGCAACGGCGCGCCATTCGCCGACCTGCCCGAGCCGCTGATCCAATTGCAGCGTGCGCTGATGCGCCGCCAGGGCGGCGACCGGGTGATGGCGCAGGTGCTGGCGGCCGTGCCCACGGCCGGGCTGGAAGCGGTGCTGGTGGCCGTGAGCCTGGTGCTGGAGAGCGGCGCGGTGAGCGCCGAGCATGTGCTCAACGTGCTGGCCCGCCTGAACGCCAGCCCGGCGCCTGAGCAGGTCGAGACGGCCCTGAAGCTCAGCGAGCCACCCAAGGCCGATGCCGGGCGCTACGACAGCCTGAGAGCCGACCACGCGAGCCGGGAGGATCAGCATGCCTGACCCCAAGCAAGCGCCGCAGCGCGACGTGGTGGCAGACCTGAAGGCGCTGCGCCTGCACGGCATGGCCAGCGCCTGGAGTGACTTGCACGAGCAGGGTGGCCCTGCTGCCGTGGATGGCGGTCGCTGGTTGATTGAGCACCTGTTGCAGGCCGAAGGTGTGGATCGCGCGATGCGCTCGGTGAACTACCAGATGAGCGCCGCCAAGTTCCCCGTGCACCGCGATCTCGCCAGCTTCGACTTCGACGCCTCGCGCGTGGATCGAGCCCTGATCGAGCAATTGGCCGCGATGGCCTTCACCGAGGTGGCCCACAACGCCGTGTTCATCGGTGGTCCCGGCACCGGCAAGACCCACCTGAGCACGGCCATCGGCGTGGCCGGCATCACCAGGCACAGCAAACGGGTGCGGTTTTACTCCACCGTCGACCTGGTCAACGCACTGGAGCGCGAGAAGGCCGAGGGGCGTGCTGGACGCATCAGCGCCACGTTGATGCACATGGATCTGGTGATCCTGGACGAACTGGGCTACCTGCCCTTCAGCCAGGCCGGCGGCGCCTTGCTGTTCCACCTGCTGAGCAAGCTCTACGAGCGTACCAGCGTCATGATCACCACCAACCTGACCTTCGGTGAGTGGGCCGCAGTCTTCGGCGACGCCAAGATGACCACAGCGCTGCTCGACCGCCTCACGCACCACTGCCACATCGTCGAGACCGGCAACGAGTCCTACCGATTCCGGCACTCCACGGCCACAGCGAAGACCCGCATCCGGGCACGAGAGCAAGCACGCAGGAGCATCACCACAGACACCGACAGGGAGGATCTCAACCAAGCCAGCGATTAGACTTATCCACAGATGGCTGTCATGTCGACAGCCTCCCGCCCCTGGTCAAAGTTCAATCGGCACGGGTGGTCAAAATTCGGTCGGCGCCAACACAGCATCCGAATTAAATGGGATATCACAGCTTCTGAGGCTCCTCCTCCCATCCAGACCCCCACCCGTGGGCTCGATACAGGGGTCTGAGTCGTTCGGCGATGTACTGCCTTCGGTCCGCTGCCCATGGGTGTGCGTGCCAGAAGAAATGCATGTTTATTCGCCTGCCTGGAGAAAGCACCACCCAGTGTTGGCAGATCTGGTCGATGTAGGTGAACAGGTCGGGGTAGTGCACACCGACTTCTGGTGTGTCTGCAACCATGGGCTGAAGGCTTGCGTAGCAGCGCAAGGTCATGTCCCTCAACTCAGGGGAGGCGACCTCCTCCGCCAACTTGGCCAATAACACCGTCGCGCTCAATGCGTCAAAGCTGCCAATCCTTACAAGACGCTTGAAGTGATCGTCGGTAAGGTCTGCAAGCTGAGGCCGGCCTGATAGCTTGGCTTCGTCTCGCACGACCAGGACTTCGTTGACCTCCGGGGATAGCTTCTGCAGGAGCTTCAGTAATGCCCATTGATCTGGACTGGCTCCTTTGAGGATGTCCCAAATTGGATTGTCGAACCACTGCGCGGTACCCGGAAAGCGCTGCTCGGCCAACTCCACGGCGTCACCTGCATCGGCTTTGCGCCTTGGAACTCGGGCGCCACGCTCATAGCTGTCCCATTTACGCGGTCGATTGATTCTGTCCTCTGAGAACTGGATGAGGTGCGGCTCGAGCGCTTTCTCGATGGCGTAAGAGCTTGGCAAGCCCGACCGTAGCTTGAGCACATGAATCCAGAGCTGGGTGCGCAGCACATCAATCAGATTGCGAGGCGGCCGGCCAGGTTTGGGTGGGGTAATGATCTTGGGCATCTACTTGGATAGAGTACAAAAATTGCCCTTTTCTGTTCGGGTGGCTCCGGTCGGTATTTTGGCGAACACTGCGTGACCAATGAACACACTGATGGTCATGAGCACCACACCTACCACGCCAACACCCCCACAGGCAACGAATCCACCTGTTCCAGCACCGCCTCCGCAAGCAATTGCACAAAGGCTGCATGAAGAACTTTTGGCTCTTCATGGGCCAATCTTGGGTGGAGAGCATCTCGCGCACGCGTTGGGGTATGGAACTCTCGCAGCGTTCAGGCAGGCTCGCCGACGAAACCAGGTGGATGTCACGCTTTTCACACTGCCCAATCGACGTGGTGTCTTTGCTTTGACATTAGATGTAGCGTCGTGGCTGGCTCACGCACGCCAGGTCAATCGACTGGTCCCAGATACGGTGGAGTGCCCTCTCAAGCTAACGAACTGAAATCCTTCGTCCAGAAACGCAAAAACCCGAGGCGGTCACCTCGGGTTGCTGCGTCCAGCCTATGGCCAGAACAAGGTATCACTTGCTGGCTGAAGTATCGGCGCGACGTGCCCGTTCGTCAAGTGGCGGGGCGTACTGGATGAACTCACCCTCTCGGTACTTGACCGGGCACCGAACTCATCCAGGAGCATGCCAATGAGGCTTCCAGTACATCTTCAAAGAGAAATTGCACGACTGCACTTTTACGATCAACGCCAGTCCCACCGAGGTATCGCTGCCAGCCTTGGGCTGTCACACAGCACAGTGCGAAACATGAGAGTGCTGCTTGTTGCCAGCGAGCGGTCCTGGTTAGATCTGCAACCCCTGACCGACGACGAATGGCGCCAAACTCTGCGCAACGACAACCGGTCCATCGCTCAACGCAAGCTCGCGCCTGACTGGACTTGGGTTCAAGAGCAGATGCAACGGGCGGATGCCACGTTGGAAGTCATATGGCGAGAGTGGCGTGAATCTCACCCCGAAGGCATTGGCTACAGTTCGTTTACCCATGGCTACCGCACGTGGATCAAGTCTCGACACATTGTTATGCGTCGGGTTCATGTCCCTGGAGACAAACTGTTTGTGGACTTTGCTGGCCGCACGGTGGAAATCAGGGACCCTCAGGGTGGAGCGTCCACATTTGCTCAGATCTTCGTTGCAGTACTAGGCTATTCCAACTTAACCTATGTTGAGGCGGTCGCCAGCCAGACGACGGCTGATTGGGTTCAATGCCATGCGAATTGCTTTGCCGCCATAGGGGGGGTGCCCAACTGGGTGGTGAGTGATAACCTCAAAGCAGCCGTGTGGCGCCGTGAACGAGATCGTACCGTTCTCAATCCTGCCTACAGTGAATGCATGCAGCACTATGGCACGGTGGCTGTCCCGACGCGATCCCGCAAGCCTAAAGACAAGGCAAAGGCTGAAGTAGGGGTGCAGATCGCTCAGCGTTGGATCCTATTCCGGTTGCGTGATCGCGTCTTCTTCGATCTGGGGGAGTTGAATCAAGAACTGCGTCGCTTGACTCAAGTGATGAATACTCACCCGTTCAAGAAACTCGCGGGCAACCGTCTTGCTCGCTTTGAAAGCGATGAACGTGCGCATTTGAAGCCGCTACCCAATTCCGCATTCGAACTTTGTGACTGGAAATACGGTGTTCGCGCAGGGCACGATTACCATGTCGAACACGATGCGGCGTATTACTCGGTGCCTTACCGGTTGCGGGGTATGCGAGTCGATCTGCGCTATACCCGCCAGATCATCGAGATCTTCCATGCAGGCCAGCGTGTGGCCCTGCATGATATGACGACCACACCTGGCGAGATTGTTACGGCGCCAGAACATCGTCCTGTTGCGCACCAACGAGTTCTCGAAGGTGAGCCATTGGCACTCTCAAGTTGGGCCAAGTCGGTTGGCCCGTATACCCAACTGATGATTGATCATCATCTGGAAAATCGCCCCGACTTGACCAACGGCCTGAAAGCAGCGCGCCGAATGCGAGAGTTGGCTCGGCTGTATGGCGAGGAGCGGTTTGAAGAGGTGTGCGGCTATGCCTTCCCCCTAAACATCGTGTCACTGCGCAGTGTCGAGTCGATTATCAAGCAGCAAGCTGACCGTCAGCAAACTCGGCAGTCCAGCAGTGTTCCTCCCAAAGGTAACCACGAGAATGTCCGCGGCGGCTCGTACTTCGGAGGTGATCAATGAGTAGCGTTCACCAAACCCTTGCAAGACTGCGCGACCTCAAGCTGTCTGGTATGGCAGAGGCACTCAATCAGCAGATGAACATGCCGGGGCAGCAGCAACTGGCCTTCGAAGATCGCTTGGGCATGTTGGTGGAGCATGAGTGGGCTGAGCGAGAGAACCGAAAGCTGAAGAGGCTGATCAGAGGGGCCACATTGCCCGAAGGCGCATGCCTAGAGGACTTGGACTATCGGGCCAGCCGTAACTTGGACAAGGCGTTCGTTACTACGTTGTCGTCTTGTGAATGGATTCACCGCAAGCAGAACCTCATAATTCTGGGGGCCACTGGCGTGGGCAAGACTTGGCTGGCATGCGCCTTCGCAACCCAGGCCTGTCGGCTCAAGATGGCCGCGACGTTTTATCGCGCATCGGACTTGTACAACGACATTGCCGTGGCAACACTAGATGGATCGTTGCCGAAGCTAAAGCTGCAATTGAGCAAACCCCAACTGCTAGTGCTTGATGACTTCGGAATTGGCAATATGACGGTGCAGGCTGCACATGTACTGCTGGATGTAGTGGACAGACGCATGCGACATGGTTCTCTGTTAATCACCAGCCAGTACCCCGCGGACCAATGGCATAGCCTCTTCCCTGATCCCACCATTGCGGACGCGGTGTTGGACCGCGTGGTTCATCAAGCACACCGAATTCAATTGAAGGGTGACTCAATGCGTAAGCTGCAAGGACGGAAACGAATGCAAGCTGACTGAGACTGGTCGCGGTGTCGAAATGCTGACCAGTGTGCTGGTCCGGCACCGCGACCGCGATGCCAGCGTAAACGCCACTACGCTAACAACGTGACCGCTTTTCTAGCAGTGACTCGATCAGATGATGGCCGCGACCACAATTTCGTCGGCCGCAAACGATTGGACTGGGTGGTTGCGGCATTCTGGTCTAGGTGGACGCGAGGGGTTGGAATACGCATCAGGGAGGTGCAGGACTGTTTGCGCCAGGCCGGAGGAGGCATCTCCCCTGCCCCCAGCTTTTCAGCAAAGCAAGCCGTCATCTCCACGATCGTGCATTTGAGCGTGACGCGGGACGGGCCGATCACGGCCAGCCAGATTCAGACAGTCAGCGGGACGAGCCAGCCGACCACGGCGAATGTGATCACCACCATGAAGGATCTCGGCTTGCTGGAGCAACGAGATCGGAGCTGGGGCATCCGTCTCAAGCCTCTGAATCCGGAGCAATGGCTTTCTCTCGCCAGAGAGCACATCCGCACACGCAAGGTGTTCTATTTCGCTGACCCGCTGAAGCTGACGATGGTCAAAGCGATTTTTAAGCGCATTCATTTGCTGAACAGCAAAGGCACCTTGTCAGGCGAACAATTGCGTGTCGGCGGGGTTCTGGGTGCGGACGCTCACTATCCCCTGCTGGACATCACCGCGCCGCGGAGAGTCGATGTTTCCACCGTCATGGCTGCAGATGCCATTGCGAACATGATCGATGCGGGGCTGCAGCCCATTGATGAGTCCCATGCGGAATTCGCGATCTTGGCTGTCCACGTCACACGCGATCCAGGATCCTACACCGGCAATGCAGACGGCATCCCGTATGCGAGCCATTTTGAATGCCTGGCAGACCTCATCGAGTTGGGGTACCTCAACGAGGCTCAAGAATTCGCCATGCACATGTCCAGCGTTCTTGAGTGCTATCAATGAGCGCAGACCCAAAGACGTTGATTGCATGTTCAGCATAAAAAGTGGGAGCAAACATGTTTCGGAAGATTGCACTGGCCTTTACTCTCATGACCTTGAATGTCATGGCATCCGCGGAAGGAGCCTTGTTCAAGGTGCCCACACGCGAGGGCGTCAAAACCACGCTGTTCTGGGATGCTGCACCAGATGCCAAGGTCACCGTGCTTCTGCTTCCTGGCGGCGGCGGGGGCTTCGGTCAAGTGGAAGACGGCAGACCCACCAGCAATAACTTTCTGGTGCGATCCGAGTCATTCTTTGTCGCCAACGGCTTCAACGTCGCCATCTTTGGGCGTCCGAGTGACTCACAGGATCTGGACTATGCCGACCGCGTCAGTGACGCCCACCTGACCGACATTCACAAGGTGCTGGAGTTCGTGAAGCAAAAGACCGATGGGCCCGTGTGGATCGTCGGCACCAGTCGAGGCACAGTCTCTGCGGCTGCTGCGGCCATCAAACTGCAAGATGAAATGGCTGGAGTGGTACTGACCTCCAGTGTGGTCGACTTCAAGAAAGCCGAGGCCGTGCCAAAGCAAGACTTGGCCGCTATCAGAGTGCCTGTGCTGGTTCTGCATCACACGATGGATGCATGCCATCTCTGCCAGCCCGCAGAAGTGCCGGCTATCCTTCGTGGGCTCAAGAATGCCCCGATCAAGAAAGAAATCATGGTGAGTGGTGGAGGGAACCCCGCTGGCAATGTCTGCAATGGGCAGCACTGGCATGGTTTCATTGGTATGGAGCGGGAGGCTGTTGATTTGATCGCTAACTGGATCAAGAACCCAGTGAATTGATTGTTTACTTGCCATCGCTGAAAAGGGGGCACGTCACCCTAAGCTGCCAGTAGAGCAACTGGAAGGCGGAACGTGAAAATGCACCGGTAAAGTGGTTCCCCTTTGATACGCCTGTGCAGGCGCCGGGTAGCTATCCAACGAGAGCACACCCCCGGGGCCAGAGCTGAGCTCCAAGCATCAATCGCTTGACGCTGATGCAGCATTGAAGTTCAGTACATCCAGCCACATTTTGATAGCCGCTGGCTCATTCCTTACTCTGCCGCCATGGTTGCGGTTCTGATCGCTTGCCCACAGGCTTTCGTTAAAGCCGAACCGCTCATAAAACTTGATAACTCTTGGCTCGTTAGCTGCGTCAACAACCAAGAGTCGAGCGGCAGATACTTTGGATTGCTCGATCAGCTCACCAACGATCAACTCAAGAATTCTGCGCCCAACACCATTGGACTGCAATTGAGAACTCACAGCTAGGCGGCCGATCTTAGATCCAGGGAAGCTAGAAAGCGGGATGTCGCCCTCCACTTCCAACTGCTCAGAAAGCTTCAAGGGGATGCCGTCGTTGCTCAAACAAAAGTAACCAACCGGGCCGTCGATCTCTTCGTGAAAGACGACCGTTGTGAAAGCCAGGCGCTTTCGCTGAAAGTCTTTCGCCTCATTGTTCAAAAATGAGTTGAGCTCTGGCTTGCCGCAATCGAATGCAGCCAACACTGCAGCGGGCACATCGTCGATCGGCAGTAAGCCGAACCGATCTGGATTCAGCACAGCGATCAAGAAGCGATAGTGGTCAACTTGTATTTGGACAGGAAGGCTGCAGACTTTGCCTTCTTCACCCGTTCAGCAAGCTCTTCGGCGCGCTTGATGGCTTCTGGTGATGGTTCACCAAGAATTTCAATCGATGCTGCGCGAGCATTGCGACGAACTGCCATCCGACGTTCGATCTCCGCACGCGAGTTCACTCGCAACAAAGTCTTGCCTTGCTGCTTGCTTTTGAACTGCGAAAAGTAAACCGCCGCCGCTTTCATGGATAACCGTTGATGGTTGGTCAAGTTCGATATCGAGAAATGTTAGCAGTTGCTAAAAACTCATTGAAAGAGATTTGCTATGCAAGGTCAGTCATCATTAGCTTTCTACTAACCAGTAAGATGGAACTCAACATCATTTGGGACCAACGAAAACAAACCCCATCGCCCGGCCCTGGTTGAGGCCTAAGGTGTTGACGCCGACCGAAAACTGAGCCACTTTTTGGTGTGATGCCGACCTAAAACTGAGCCAGGTGTTTTACCTACCCTGCTGTTTTGTGCAGCAAGGGAATGAAGAGGGTGATCACCATGGACATGATTGGCAAGATACGGCGGATGCACCGCCGGGACAAGAAGACGAAGCGGGAGATATCGAGGGCCACGGGCCTGTTGCGCAACACGGTGGCCAAGTGGCTGGACGAGGCGCAGCCGGTCGAGCCCAAGTACCGCCGGGAGGCGGCGAAGGCGACCAAGCTGTCGGCGCACGAGGCGGAGCTCAAGCAAGCCTTGAAGGCCGATGCCAAGCGGCCCAAGAAGGAGCGGCGCACGGCCAAGGCCTTGTTCACGCAGATCAAGGCAGCGGGCTACGAAGGTGGCTACACGCGGGTGACGGACTTCATCCGCGAGTGGCGCCAAGGTGAAGGCCAACAGGCGGCCTGCAAGGCCTTCGTGCCATTGACCTTCGAGCTTGGCGAGGCCTTCCAGTTCGACTGGAGCGAAGACGGCTTGCTGGTGGGCGGGGTGTACTACCGCATGCAGGTCTCGCACATGAAGCTGTGTGCCAGTGGGGCCTTCTGGCTGGTGGCCTACCCCAGCCAAGGCCACGAGATGCTGTTCGATGCGCACACCCGCAGCTTTGCAGCGCTGGGTGGCGTGGCACGCCGTGGCATCTACGACAACATGAAGACGGCGGTCGACAAAGTCAAGAAGGGCAAAGGCCGCGTGGTCAATGCGCGCTTTGCAGCCATGTGCGCGCACTATCTGTTCGACCCTGATTTTTGCAACCGTGCCAGCGGCTGGGAGAAGGGGCGCGTGGAGAAGGATGTGCAAGACAGCCGCCGTCGCATCTGGGTGGAGGCGGGGCAACGGCGCTTTGGCAGCTTTACCGAGCTCAACGCATGGCTGGGCGAGCGCTGCCGGGCCCTGTGGCGAGAGCTGCGCCACCCGCAGCACAAAGAATTCAGCATCGCTGAGATGCTCGAACTCGAGCAAGAGCACCTCATGCCCATGCCTGCGGCGTTTGACGGCTACGTCGAGCACCCGGTGCGGGTCAGCAGCACCTGCCTGGTG
>NZ_JBLIZW010000061.1:0-21730 GCF_048860245.1 Aquabacterium sp.
GCCAGACCGTGACGCTGATGGGCTGGGCCCACCGTCGCCGCGACCACGGCGGCGTGATCTTCATCGACCTGCGTGACCGCGAAGGTCTGGTGCAGGTGGTGTTCGACCCCGATCGTGCCGACTCTTTCAAGATTGCTGAAGACGTCCGCAACGAGTTCTGCCTGAAGGTGACCGGCGTTGTGCGCGCCCGCCCTGCCGGCACGGAAAACAACGGCCTGACCAGCGGCAAGATCGAAGTGCTGGGCCACACCCTGGAAGTGCTGAACGCCTCGGTGACGCCACCGTTCCAGATCGATGACGAGAACCTGTCGGAAACGACCCGTCTGACCCACCGCGTGCTGGACCTGCGCCGCCCTTACATGCAGCGCAACCTGATGCTGCGTTACCGCGTGGCCATGGAAGCCCGCAAGTTCCTGGACGAACACGGCTTCATCGACATCGAAACCCCGATGTTGACCAAGTCGACCCCGGAAGGCGCTCGCGACTATCTGGTGCCTTCGCGCGTGCACGACGGTCAGTTCTTCGCCCTGCCCCAATCGCCTCAGCTGTTCAAGCAGTTGCTGATGGTGGCCGGCTACGACCGTTACTACCAGATCACCAAGTGCTTCCGCGACGAAGACCTGCGTGCTGACCGTCAGCCCGAATTCACCCAGATCGATATTGAAACGAGCTTCCTGACCGAGCAGGAAATCCGTGACATGTTCGAAGGCATGATCCGCCACGTCTTCAAGAAGGCGCTGGACGTGGATCTGGGCGACTACCCGGTCATGAAGTACGCCGACGCCATGCACCTGTACGGTTCGGACAAGCCTGACCTGCGTGTCAAGCTGCAGTTCACCGAACTGACCGACGTGATGGCCGATGTGGACTTCAAGGTCTTCTCGACGCCAGCCACCACCAAGGGTGGTCGCGTGGTCGCGCTGTGCGTGCCCGGCGGCGCTGAAATGTCACGCGGCGAAATCGACGCGTACACCGAGTTCGTGAAGATCTACGGTGCCAAGGGCCTGGCTTGGATCAAGGTCAACGAAGTGGCCAAGGGCCGTGAAGGCCTGCAGTCGCCCATCGTGAAGAACCTGCACGATGCCGCCATCGCAGAAATCCTGAAGCGCACCGGCGCCAAGGACGGCGATCTGATTTTCTTCGGTGCTGACAAGGCCAAGGTCGTCAACGACGCCATCGGCGCGCTGCGCCTGAAGGTCGGACACTCTGACTTCGGCAAGAAGGCCGGTCTGTTCGAAGACCGCTGGGCGCCACTGTGGGTGGTGGACTTCCCGATGTTCGAGCACGACGACGAGGAAGACCGCTGGAACGCCGTGCACCACCCCTTCACCGCGCCGAAGGATGGTCACGAGGACTACATGGACACCGACCCTGGCAAGTGCATTGCCAAGGCCTACGACATGGTGCTGAACGGCTGGGAACTGGGTGGCGGCTCGATCCGTATCCACCGCGCCGAAGTCCAGTCCAAGGTGTTCAAGGCCCTGAACATCACGGAAGAAGATGCCAAGGTCAAGTTCGGCTTCCTGCTGGATGCGCTGCAATACGGCGCGCCTCCTCACGGTGGTCTGGCCTTCGGTCTGGACCGTCTGGTGACCCTGATGACCAAGGCCGAGTCCATCCGCGACGTGATCGCCTTCCCCAAGACGCAACGTGCCCAGTGTCTGCTGACCGGCGCACCGTCCAACGTCGACGAGAAGCAACTGCGCGAACTGCACATCCGTTTGCGCAATGCCCAGGCTGCGGCCGCTGCACAAGGCTGATTGAGCCGTTCGCTCAACCTGCAAAAGCCACCTTCGGGTGGCTTTTTTCATGGTGCGCACAGTGGCGCCTGAATGCGACACCCGCCCAAGGACGCATCGCGGCTCGTGCCACACTTGGCATCATGAGCGAGACGCCCATTCACAAGATCCCCCAATCGGTCCTGGTGGTGATCTACACGCCCCAGCTCAATGTGCTGTTGATCGAGCGCGCCAAGCAACCTGGCTTTTGGCAAAGCGTGACCGGCTCCAAGGACACGCCAGACGAAGACTGGCGCGATACGGCCATTCGCGAGGTGGCCGAGGAAACCGGCATTCAGGTGGGATCAGATGCGGTGCCGACAGAAGCCCTGAGCGACTGGGCGCTGGAAAACATCTACGAGATCTACCCCGTCTGGCGATACCGCTATGCGCCCGGCGTCACGCACAACGTCGAGCGTGTGTTTGGCCTGTGCGTGCCCGACGGCACGCCCATCACCCTGGCTCCGGCAGAGCACACGCAGTACCTCTGGTGCCACTGGCAAGCTGCGGCGGATCAGTGTTTTTCGCCATCGAACGCGGAAGCCATCCTGCAACTTCCCCGACGTCTGAGCGCAGGCCGCGCCTGATATCCTCTGCCAAGCTATCGGAGTCGTCACTGTGCTGAACCCGCTGAACTCGTCGCTGCTGACACCCTCGGGGCAGGACCCTCAGGTGTTGCGCATTGCCACGTACAACATCCACAAGGGCGTGCGAGGCATGGGCCCCACCAAGCGGCTGGAAATCCACAACCTCAGCCTGGCTGTCGAAGCCCTGGACGCCGACATCGTGTGCCTGCAAGAGGTGCGCAGCTTCAACCACGCCGAGGCGCGGCACTTTTCGCAAACCGATTTCGGCCCGCTGGCCTGGCCAAGCGCACCGCAGGCTGACTACCTCGCCCCCAACGGCTACGAGGTGGCATACCGCACCAACGCGGTCACACGGCATGGCGAGCATGGCAATGCCTTGCTGGCACGATGGCCATTGGGAGACATCGGTCACCACGATGTGTCCGATCACCGCTTTGAGCAACGCGGCCTGCTGCATGTCCCGGTGCAATGGCGTGGCACAGAAATCCACGTGGTCGTCGTGCACTTCGGTCTGATCCATGCCAGCCGGGTTCGCCAGGCCGAGCGTTTGGCTGAAGTCGTGCAGTCGCAAATTCCGGCCAATGCGCCCGTGCTGATTGCGGGCGACTTCAATGACTGGAACGAAAAGCTGGATGACATCCTGGCCGGCGCAGGCTTGTCCCGCGCCTTGCAGGCCGACGAGTCAAAGGCCGCGACCTATCCCTCGTTGATTCCGGTGCTGTCTCTGGATCGGGTGTACATGCGCGGATGGCAATGTCGATCCCTGATGGTGCCCAAGGGCACGACTTGGGCCAGACTGTCCGACCACCTTCCCTTGGTGGCGGAGTTGACGCTGGCCTCCCATGGCTGAGCGCTGACCCGGCATGACCGCCCGCCCGGAGTTGCCGCCATCCGAATCGACGGTGTCAGACGAGGCTTTGGCACCCCTGGCTTGGTACGCCCAGCGACGACCCGTGTACACCGGCGGCAATGTGGCCACCCTGCTGCAAGGTGGCCGGGAGCTGTTCCCGGCCCTGCGTGACAGCATTGATCGAGCCAAACGCTCTGTGTGGATGGCGGTGTACATCGTCTCGCCAGAGGGACAAAGCAGCACGGTGCTGCAAGCCTTGATGCGTGCGGCACGCCGGGGCGTCGACGTTCACGTCGTGGTGGATGGTGTGGGCTCGCGTGAGGCCTCACCTCAGTTGTGGCAATCGATGGAGCAGGCCGGCGTGAAGCTCGCCATCTATCGCCCGCTGCATCGTCTTTGGAGCATCCTCGACGCGGGACAGTGGCGCCGCATGCATCTGAAGTTGTGCGTCGTCGATGAGTCTGCGGCCTTCATTGGCGGCATCAACCTGATCGATGACCACTATGACCTGACGCATGGCTGGAGCGACACACCGCGGCTGGACTATGCCGTGGAAGCGCAGGGCCCCGTGGTCACCCCGATGCTTCACACCATCAAGGCGATGTGGACGCGCGCCAAGGTGGGGCGAGACTGGCGCGACGATTGGGTCCACCTCGCCCAAGATCCCAACAAACTGCAGCACCTGCGAGAGATGTGGCAACGTGCGCGACTGCGCTTGACGCCGCATGAGCAAAGCCAGCTCAGTGCCGCAGAGGCCGATGATCGGCCCATGCGCTGCGCCTTTGTGTTGCGAGACAACCTGCGCCAACGCCGCACCATTGAGTTGGCGGCCTTGCAGGCCATCTTGCAGGCAAAGGAGTGCGTCGACATCGTGACGCCGTACTTCTATCCGCGCCGCGCACTCCGGCGTGCGCTCAAGCAAGCGGCCGCACGGGGTGTTCGCGTCCGCTTGCTGTTGCAAGGCAAGCTGGACTACCGCATTGCCGGCATGGCGGCACAGGTGCTGTACGGCGAGCTGCAGAGCCAAGGCATCCGCATCTACGAATATCAACCCGCTTTCCTGCATGCCAAGGTGCTGTGCGTCGACCAGCAGTGGGCCACCATTGGCTCGTCCAACCTGGACCCATTGTCTTTGCTGCTGAACCTGGAAGCGAATCTGATCGTTCAGGATGCGCCTTTTGTGGCGGCGTTGTCTGAGAAGCTGGCCTCGGACTTTGCACTCAGCCGAGAGGTACCGCCCAGCGCGTCGCCCGGATCGGACAACTGGCGCACACGCTGGAAACGCCACTGGGTGGCATTGGTCGCCAAAGCCTACTTGTGGATGGCTGGGGCAACCGGACGGTATTGAATCGGTCCGGTGCTGAGTGCCCAGCACTCGCCATATTGCGCCGGTCTGGGCCATTGACGGGCATCTGTGGGTGCATCCTCCTGTGTCAGCACCCATTGTGCCGCCAGCATCCATCCGCCATGCCCCACCATCAACAGCGGTTGTGCACTCGAAGTCTGGTGCGCACGCAACCATGTCGCCGCACGACTGAACACATCCAGCAAACACTCGCCGCCACCGGGTGAATAGGTGGCAAACCGGGCGCACCACGCGTCCACCTCGGCATGGCTGATCTGTGTCCACGGCAGGCCATCCCAGGCGCCGAAGTTGGCCTCCATGACGGCGGGATGCACATGGTGCTCCCATCCCCATTGGCGCAATTGCCGCCCCACACGCGCACACCGCTGCAAGGGCGATGTGTGGATGACGCGCGGCCATCCGTGTCGTCGAGCCGCCTGACGAATGCGATGCGCCAGACGCTTGACCTTGCGCCGATCAATGGCCAGATCGGTTTGCCCGATGCATCGCCCCTGCGCCGCTTGGGGACAGGGATGCCGCCACACCAGCAGTTGGGGAAGGCCCGCCTCTGACGCCTGCATGCCGACCGCCTTCACGCCACAGGGTGAATCACGGTCAGCCAGGCCAACAGCCCCGCCACTTCAGCAAGCTGCTGCGTCGCCCCGAGGGTGTCGCCCGTGAACCCGCCCAGCCGCTGTTTGAACCAGCGCCAGCACACTGCCCCCACCACCAGCATGGCCAAGGCAGATCGCGTCAGGGCTTGCATCAGGGTCCCAGTGGGCCAGCCGGATTGGTCCAACCAGCACCACATGCCTGCAGCGACCAACACGGTGCAGGCCGAGGCGGTCAACACTTGCGGCCAGGTCGCCTGCAGGCCCAACGGTTTGGCTTTGGCATGAGCCAGGTCTCCGCCATAGGGCAGCAATCGGATCATCCAGACCGCCACAAGCCGCGAGGCGGTGTGCCCCCAGATCACGGCCATCCCTGTCCAGGCCAACAAGACCGTGTGAATGTGGCTGGCTTGGGCATTGTTCAACTCCGACACCTGGGGCGACGCCAGTGAGGTCAGAGTCGCCGCTTTCAGGCCCAGCAAGAGGATCAAACCCAAAGAGCCATACGAGCCGATGCGGGAGTCCTTCATGATCTCCAGCGCACGCTCACGGCTGACAGTGCCCCCCAAGCCATCACAGGTATCTGCCCAGCCGTCTTCGTGAAAGCCCCCCGTGAGCCACACGGTGAACGCCATGCTCAGGATCACCGACACCACAGGCGGCCACCAGTGGCTGGCCAGCGCCAGCATCGCCGCACCAGCCACCCCGACCACTCCGCCCACCAGCGGGAAGTAGCGTTGGCAGGCCTGCAACCATTCAGGCTGGTAACCCACCCACTGGGGGATGGGCACCCGCGTGAAGAACTGCAGGGCAATGAAGAAGAGGCGAACCTCGTGGATCAGAAAGCGCATGGTCACGCGGCGGGTGATGAACCTGCGTCGGCATCCGAGGCACTGACCCCTGCGGATTCGAAGCTGGCCATGTCACGCATGATGCGGCATGCCGACTCCAGCAGTGGCCAAGCCAAGGCCGCACCCGAGCCTTCGCCCAAACGCAAGTTCAGTTTGAGCAAGGCCTGCACACCCAGATGAGACAGCATGCGCGCGTGCCCGGATTCATCCGATTGATGCGAGAAGACGCAGCGCTGCAGCACCAGCGGCTGCACGCGTGCAGCCACGAGCACGGCACTGGTGGTGATGAAGCCGTCGACCAAGATGACGCGGTTTTCAGAAGCGGCTTGCAACACGGCACCGACCATCTGCGCGATTTCGAATCCCCCCATGGCGGCCAGCACATCCAGCGGCTGCTGGACGCCAGCGTGCAGGGCCTGCACCTGCTTGAGCACCGACAGCTTGCGCGCCAGGCCCTCGTCATCCAGCCCTGTGCCACGGCCCGTGCATTGCTCGATGGGGTCGCCGGTGAGCTGCGACATGAGCAAGGCCGCACTGGACGTATTGCCAATGCCCATTTCACCCAGCAGGATGGCATTGCCCGGCAAGCTGCGAACCACGGCCTGACCATGCGCCAGAGCTTGGTCCAGTTGGTCGGCCGTCATGGCCGCCTGAGTGGAACTGTCTGCGGTGCCTCGCGCCACTTTGCGCAAGTGCAGACCTGGGCGCGGGGCGAAGTCATGGGCCACACCGGCATCGACCACGTTGAGCTCAAGGCCATGCTGGCGAGCCAACACGCTGACGGCGGCCCCACCGGCGAGGAAGTTCTCGACCATTTGCCAGGTGACATCACTGGGGTAGGCCGACACGCCACGCGCAGCCAGTCCGTGGTCCCCGGCAAACACCAGCATTTGGGGCTGTTGCAACTGCGGCTTTTCGGTGCGCTGAATGAGCCCGATCTGATGCGCCACACGTTCGATCTGCCCCAAGGCTCCCAAGGGCTTGGTCTTGTGATCAATGACGTGCTGGAGACGGGAGGACAGCGCGTCATCACGCAAGTCGGCAATCAAGGGCCATTCAAAAGTCATGCTGAGCCCCTCAATCTTCAATGCCACGCTGGGCCGGAATGCCCGCCTCGTAGGCATGCTTGACTTTTCGGACCTCACTCACCGTGTCAGCGATCTCGATGACTTCTGGCGGGCAGTCGCGGCCGGTGATCACCACGTGGACTTCCTTGGGACGATGCTTCAAGGTTTGAACCACTTCGTCCAGCGGCACCCAACCGTAGATCAGGGGATAGGTCAGCTCGTCGAGCACGACCAGAAAATGCTCGCCGCTCGTGATGGCTTGGGCCGCACGCTGCCACCCTTCTCGGGCCAACTGCGCAGAGCGCTCCAGGTCCTTGCTTTTCCAGCTGAAACCATCGCCCAAACCTTCGATGGGCAAGCCGATTTGCTCGAAGGCTCGGTGTTCACCAAAGCGCGCAGAAGGCACCTTCATGAACTGGAAGATGCGAACAGCCTTGCCGCGACCAAACGCCCGCAAGGCCAAACCAAATGCTGCCGTGCTCTTGCCCTTGCCGTCACCGGTATTGACGATCAACAAGCCACGACGCTCAGCATGCTCACGCTGTTGCGGCGCTTCGGTGGGAGGGTTTTGAATATCCATGAGACTCTTCACACATCAAATCAGAATTGGGGCACAACGACCCAACGGCCATCCACGCGGCTCACCGCCACGGCATGGTCAAAAACAGATTCCAGAATGCGATGCACAGCCGGGTCATCGCGCGAGCCCTGAATCAGCACACGCCCTTCTCGCATCACGGCCAACTCATCGGCCTGCAGCGCCAATGGCAACTCGTGCAACACACTGACCACGCTGCGGCCCAACAAGGCTTCGCGACGCAACACTTGCGCCAGCAAACGCTGATGCGGCGCATCGAGATGCGCCACAGGCTCGTCCAACAACAACACAGGTGCCTGCACCGCCAAGGCACGCGCCAGGCTGACACGTTGGCGCTCGCCCCCCGACAGGGCGCCCCAGCTTCGCTCAGCTGCCCAGCTCATGTCAGCATCCTGCAAAGCCAACTCAATGGCTTCACGGTCAACGGTCTGATCCGAGGGCAAGCCCAGCCAGCCTTGGTGAGGCAAGCGTCCCAAGGCCACGGCATCCCGCACGGTCATGTCAGGATCGGCGACCACGTCCTGCCCCATCCAGGACAGCGTTCGGGCGCGTTGTCGACCCGACCAGGCCTGCAAGACCTTGCCTTGCAGCGACACCTGCCCCGAGGCGGGCGCCAGCAGCCCCGCCAGGCAGCGCATCAACGTGGACTTGCCCGCCCCGTTGGGCCCCACCAGGGCCACCCATCGCCCGCGAGGAACCGTCAGTGAGGCTTCGCGCAAGACCACGCGTTCGCCGTAGCTGACCTGCAATCCCATGGCTTGCAAGGCGGGCGTCATGAGCGCCTCCGGTGCAACAACCAAATCAAATACGAACCGCCCAGCACCGCCGTCAGCACACCCACGGGCAGCTCCTGCGGCGCCAACACATAGCGCGACAAGACATCCGCCGTGCCCAGCAGAACTGCGCCCATCAAGGTGGACAAGCCCAACAAGGCCGCATGTCGGCCACGCGCACTGCTGCGCACCAGATGCGGCGCCACCAGTCCGACAAAGGCCACCAGCCCCGCTTGGGCGACGGCGGCACCAGTGCTCAAGGCCAGCACACCGACCAACACCGCCCGTGTGGCCCCCAAGGGGATGCCCAAAGTGCGTGCGGCATCTTCGCCCAGGCTCAGTGCGTCAAGCACACGGGCCAACACCAGGCTGGCGGGCAAGGTGAGCATCAAAACCACCCCCATCACGGCGCACGACTGCCACCCCAACAACGCCGTGTTGCCCAGCATGAACGCCTGCATGGCCCGCCAGGCAGGTGCCGACCACACCATCAGCAGTTGCGTCAGTGCGCCCAGAACCACCCCCACCACGACGCCGCCCAACAGCAAGCGCGTGGTGTGCGCAGCGCCTTTGGCCAACATCAGGCTGAGACTGACACCGACCACAGCGCCAAAGAAAGCTGCGCCCGTCAAACCCATGCGCATGCCGGGCATGTCAGACATGGCATCGGGCCAGCCAAACGACAGCAGCAGGGCCATACCTAACGCCGCACCGGACGAGCTGCCCAGCAGATAGGGTTCGGCCAAGGGATTGCGGAACAGACCTTGTGCCACCGCGCCGCCCAAACCCAGCAACGCGCCCACCAGCATGGCACCTACCGTGCGCGGTGCACGAATGTCCCAAACGATCTGCAGCACACCCGCATCGGTGGCAGGGCCCCATGGCCATTGCCAGCCTGTGCTGCCCATGGACATCCCAGCCAAGCCCACACCGGCCATCGCCAGGCTGAGCAGCCCCCACGCCGTCAGTGCCGACAGGCCACGCCTTGGAGACACCGTCATGCGCCCCCCTTGAATGACGCCAGGCATCGCGCCAGAACCTTGGCAGCAGCCCCCAGGCGAGGCCCGGGACGAGACAACACGTCGTAATCCGCGGGAGGCATGGCGCACACACGCCCGCCCCTGACCGCCTTCATGTTGGACCATCCGGGCCTGCGTGCCAGCGAAGCCGCCTCGCTGGCAGACAACATGATGAGATCGGGCTGCGCACGCACCACAAACTCAGGATTCAATTTAGGGAAAGGCCCCAGACCCGCTCCCACAATGTTGACCGCACCCAACCGGGTCAACAACTGGCCGATGTAGGACGACTCGCCCGCTGCGTACAAAGCGCTGCTGACCTCGAAATACACACGGGTACCTCGCATGCTGGCGGGCACCATGGCTTGTGCGGCACGGATCTCATCGTCCATAGCCTGCCAGTGCTGGTCGGCCAATTGCGGCGATCCGAGCAGGGCGGCAACCTTGCGCAGCATGCGCTGAACTTGAGGCAGATCCTCTGCATCCAGCTCGGCCACGGTCAACCCCAAAGATCGCAAGCGGGTGGCCAAACGATTGGAGGGCGACAGCAGAACCAGATCCGGCTTCTGTGCCACCAACAACTCCAAATTGGCGTCATCCAAGCCACCCAGTTTAGGCAAGGATGCAACCGAAACAGGCCAGTTCGACCAGCGGTCGGTGGCCACCAGCCGCCCACAGGCGCCCAGTACGCAAACCGTTTCAGTCAAAGACGGCAAGAGCGACACGATGCGCTTGGGCGGCGCAGGCAGCATCACCCGGGCGCCACGGTCATCTTCGACCGTGATGCTGGCGTGGGACGTCCCCATGCAGAACAGCCACACGCTCAGGAGGAGGCCAAACCATCGGCTCACAACGCCCCCTCGTGCTCGACGGGTCGGCTCCAGGGCTGCCCGGCCACCATCAGGGTCAGCGTTTCGCAACGCTGCGCCACGGCCTGGTTCAACCACCCGAGCTCGTCCACAAAACCTCGCACCTCTGGGCTGATCGGACTCACGCCCCAGCCCACCTCGTTCGACACGAACACCACCGGTGAGGCCAAGTCGGGCAACGCAGCCAGCAGGGCGGCGCGCTCGCGCAACCAACCCTCACGATCCACGGCCCCGGACATTGGCATCAACCAATTGGTCAACCACAGCGTCAAGCAATCCACAATCAGCAAATGATCGGGGGCTGCCTGCTCGCTGAGCTTCTGCGTCAGATTCAGGGGGCACTCCACGGTGTGGACCCCTTCTGGCCGATCTGACTGGTGACGCGCGATGCGCGCGCGCATCTCGTCGTCACCCGCGATGGCCGTCGCCACCATCGTCACCCGCCGAGGCGCAGGCGCATTCAGCCACTGCCGAGCCAGACGCTCGGCCTGCCGCGACTTGCCACTGCGCTGCCCGCCAACGATGAGATGATGAAACGACAATGCCATGTCAGAACTGACGTGATGCAGTGAACTTCACCGCGCGACCGCTGTACGGGTAAACCACTGCCCAAGATTGACCGCAACTGTACGCATAGTTGTATCCCTGACGGTCTGTAAGGTTGACGCCCGACAGCGCCAAGGTCCACAGCTTGTCAGACCAGGCATAGCGGGCATCCCACAGCAGGGACGACGGCGTCCGCTCGGTGCACAGGTTGGCTTCGTCGCCCCCCCAACGCATGCGAGACAGGTATTGCACGCCCACATCGAGCGTCTGACGATCGTCCACTCGCCAGGCCGCCCGTGCTGTGGCCGTGTGAGGTGCCACCAGCACCATGTCCTTGCCGGCATTCGCCCCTTCGCGATAGCGGGCCGTGAGTTGCTGCCAGGTGGCAGACAGCACCACGTCACGCGTCAGCGACACGCGCCCTTCCAGCTCCAGACCACGTCGACGGGTGGGATCGATGTTGGTGTTGGCGTACAGGATGTTGTCAAACGCGATCTCGTCGTCGGTCTCTTGCACGAAGTAGCGCGCCGTCAGACCATGCCCGTTTTGCGCCCACTTCACGCCCAGCTCACGGTCGTAGTTGCGCTGAGGGCGCAACGCTGCGCTGGCAGGTGTCGAACGGTTTTCGTCAATGTTTGCCAGGCGATATGAAGTGGCCGAACGCACATAGGCATCCAGGCCCTTTTGCAGGGTTTGATTGATGCCCAACTCGCCGGCGTGCAACTTGTCATCGCGGCTGTAGTTCAGGGCGGGCAAGAACCAGCCCGGATCACCTGGATAGGCATCCTTCTTGTTCACCCGCTCTTCGCGCCAGCCCACGCTGACACGCGTTTGCGTGGGCAGGCTGAAGTCGGCATGCGTGAACACTGCCTTGTTGTCCTGACGACCAATCTCGGGGCCGGCTGTACCGGTCTTGTCAAAGTCCCAACCTTGCCAGTCCAGACCCGCCACGGCCTTGATGCCCACGTCGCCATGCTGCTGAGCGTAGGCCACGCGCGGCGAGACCTGACCTTGTTCGCTGTGTGAAAACACGCGGGGCGAACCATACGAGACGTATTGATAGTCCGAGTCGCGCAGACGCTGCCCCACGTCCATCTGAGCCGTCCAGGCACCCTGCTGGTAACTCACGTTACCCAGGTAACGGGTTTCGCGGTTGCTGGCATCGTCTTCCGGGGTATTGGTTTGACGTGGGTTGGCCTTGTATTGCGCCGGGCTCAAAGAGCCAGGCAGACGGGAGTTCTGATCTTCTTGCAACACACGCAAGCCCGCACGCCAGTTACCTTGCTGCCACTGCGCGCCGAGGGATCCCGAATCTTGTTTGTAGCCACTGTTGTCACGGTAACCATCCGTGCGCACACGACGCACCGATGCATCAATGTTCCAGGCACCTTCTCCCCAGGCGCCATCCGCCTGCACTTCATGACCACGATGGGACGCCACCGACGCCGTCAGCTTGGCCGAGCGCTCATTGCGTGCACCGTGCTTGAGGATGATGTTGATGGCGCCTGCCGAAGCGCCCTCACCCCACATCACGCTGGCGCCACCGCGCACGATCTCGATGCGGTCAATCTGTGACAAGGGGATCGAACTCACGCGTGCAGCGTAGTTTTCGTTTTCGCTGATGCGGATACCGTCGATCAGCACCACCACATTGGAGCTGGCTGCTTCGCCGTAGCCACGCAGGTCCAGCGAGGGGTCGCGACCGTTATACAAATCAGATCGAGCCGCCACACCGCCCAATTTGCGGATGGCCTCGTTGGCATCGGACACACCGGCCCGCTGCATTTGCTCCGCCGTGATGATGGTGGCGCCAATGGCCGCGGTCTGCAACAGGTCGTTCATCCGGCTGGCGGTAACCACCACCGGCCCCAAGGCTTCTTCGCTGCTTGCAGCCTGCGCCTGCTGAGTCACAGACAAAGCCAAGCCACACGCCACAGCCAGAGCCGAACGCAACCCAGGTGCCACTCGCACCGTGTTCAAGGAAAACATGATTGGAATCAAGAGACATGTGCCCTGCCTGCGTCCCCGCAGGCCCTGGGCGAAACGCCAAGGCGCGCCATTCAGCGCGCCTGACCCTTGCTGGCCGGTATCCGGGCTGGGCAATTGCAACCTGTGAGACCTTCCCAGGTCCGTCATGAACCCAGTGGCAGAAGAGCACAAGCGGAGTCACAAACACAGGTTCATGACTCGATTGCCGACCGTTGCGGGGGCAGCGCAGATCAGGCTGGCGTCGTTGACGCGACAGTCCCTTCTGCTTCCCGTTTAACTGCACCGAGCGAACCTCGGCGCGAGCACCAACAAGTCGCATTGTAAGGCGCCTACAATGTTTGACTTGTTTTGGGCCGCTCGCGCCCGCACTCCTGGTTGACGCCCCTCAATGTCCAGAATCGACGAACTCACGGACCGCATCGAGCGCCTGCTGGTGCGCCATGAAGAACTGCGCCGCACCAATGCCTTGCTGCAGCAGCAACTCGCTGTGACAGCGCAAGAGCGGGATTCGCTTCGCGCGCGGCTGTCTGCTGCACGTGCGCGCATCGATGCCCTCATCGACAAACTGCCTTCACCGGTCGCTGCGGCTTTGACGGGTGAATCCGAGCAAACGGAAGACTGATACCCATGAAGCAAATTGAAGTGTCCATCATGGGACAAAGTTACCTGCTGGGCTGCCCGGAGGGTGGTGAAGAACGTTTGCGCGAAGCCGTCGCACAAGTCGACCGCGAAATGTGCGCGATCCGTGACAGCGGCAAGCTCAAGGCGCGCGAACGCATCGCGGTGCTGGCTGCCTTGAATCTGGCTTACATCCTGACGGAGCGTCCTGCTGCACCCGCCAGCGCGGCATCCGATACCCGCACTGAAGCTGCCACCGAGGCTCGGCCATCACCGGAATATGTGGACAAGCTGATCGAGCGTCTGGATCAGGCGCTGGACATGGACGGCCACCTCATCTGAGGCCGAGGGCCAAGCGTTGCAAGAAGGTCGCCAGGCGGACTATTTGCACGGACAGCCCCGACAAACAACCGTAGAATGAAAGCGTTCGTCGTGTTCGCGGTTGTTTTAATTTCCTTGAACCGATGCTCTTGGAGCCAGGGCCTGGAACATTGCTCACGGGCGTGATCGTCTCGCGTTAGATGAACCCGAAGTGCAGCTGACCTCGCCCACCTGAATCCCCCTGGGTTCAGGAATGCGGCAACCGGTTCGCGGCGAACACTCTGAATGTCAAAAGCCAGACCTCTTTCGAGCGTCTGGCTTTTTTTATGGCCCGTTGGCGACGGGCAGATCAGGTGGCTGGGACAAACTGGATGCTGGCCAGGACGATGCGGTTACCGCCCTTGTCGCGCGCACTGGACAAGGCGCGATCGGCGCTGCGCATCAACTCTTCCACGCTGCCTGCGGTGTGCGGGAAGCTGGACACGCCCATGCACACGGTGAATGGAATCTGCTGACCATTGAAGGGCACGATGTGCTGTGTGCATGCTCGGCGCAGATGTTCCATGCGCGAGTGCGCGGTGGCCAGCCCCACGCCCGAGAGCAAGACCACAAAACGGTCTCCGCCCAAACGGCACGGGGAGTCCATGGCACGGGTGTTGGCGCGCAGCAAACGCCCCAGCGACTCGACCACACGCTCACAGCCTTCGACGCCATGCAGGCGACGGATCTCATCCATGTTGTCCACCGCAATGGCCACCAAGGCGAACTCACGCTGCTCGCGACTGGAAAGATCGGCCTCACGGCGCAGTTGCTCTTCAAAGTGAGCGCGGTGATACAGGCCTGACACGGTGTCGCGCACCTGGTTGTCCTGCACATCGCGACGCAACGCCTCGTTGGCCTTTTGTTGCTGCTCCAGCTGGGACAGCGCTGTTTGAAGCTGCTGCTCGCGCTGACGGGTCAGCGTCACATCCTGCCAAACCGACAAGAGATGAGGTGTGTTATCAATGGACACGGGTTGGCGCCACACCAGAAGATCTCGGCGCTCGCCGCCAATCTCCAGTTTGTGTTCGGCGCGAACGCCGGAGGGCACGGCCTGCGCCTGCAAGTCAGCAGCGCGAATGGCCATCGACAGATTCACGTCGAACAACTCGCTGTCTTGTGCACCCACCACCGCCTGAGGCTCCACGCCCAGAATGCGCGCAGCGCTGGCGTTGGACACTTCATAACGACCTGTGCCCATGTTCTTGACCAACACACCCAAGCCCAACTGATCCAGCGCTTCCAGAACCGCGAGGTTCAGCGCACCGGCGTTCGGCACAAGGGTTGCAAGAGTTTCGACCATGGCAAAGAAACAATAGTGTTTGGCGCATGTGCGCCGCTAGAGGTGATCTTGGACGAAATCAGGTCTGGTGGGCGCCCTTCAAACGAGGGATCGAAAGCCCGTTTGAAAACAAGATGCGCCATATTTCACACTCTGTGAATGGGAGTGTGCGGCGGGTTTTCGCCCATTGACAGTATACAAATCGACACCTTTTGCCACAGGTCAGGCGTCAATATCCGACAATCGGGCCCTCTCCCCACTCTTGCTCACTTCGGAACATGATGCAGATTGCCCTGCTGGGATGCGGCCTGATGGGCGCACCGATGTCCCGCCGACTGCTGGCAGCCGGCTATCCCTTGACAGTCTGGAACCGGACACGTGCCAAAGCCGAAGCGCTGCAGGCCGATGGTGCCCACGTCGCCGGCACCCCGGCGCAAGCGGTGGCCAACGCAGACATCGTCATCACCATGCTGGAGCATGGCGGCATTGTTCATGACGTGCTGTTTGACACCGCCCTGCCCGGTGCGGCCACGGGACTCAAACCAGGCGCACTCGTGGTGGACATGAGTTCGATTTTGCCCGAGCAAGCACAGGCCCATGCACGCAAGCTGGCTGAGCGAGGTGTGGCGGCCCTGGACGCCCCTGTTTCGGGCGGCACGGTGGGTGCAGAAGCGGGCACACTGGCCATCATGGCGGGCGGCGAAGCGGCCGACTTTGAACGTGCGCGCGCCGTGCTGGACGTGCTGGGGCGCCCTGTCCATGTGGGGCCGGCGGGTTCGGGGCAGCTGACCAAGCTGGCCAACCAGATGATTGTGGGCATCACCATCGGCGCGGTGGCCGAGGCCTTGCTGCTGGCCGAACGTGGCGGCGCGAACCCCGCCAAGGTTCGCGAGGCGCTGCGAGGTGGTTTTGCCGAGAGTCGCATCCTGGAAGTGCATGGTCAACGCATGGTGGACGGCGACTTTGCGAAGCGGGGTTCTCTGGCCATTCAGCTCAAGGACTTGCGCAATGCCATGCACACCTCAGGCGAGCTGGGTTTCGAGGCCCCCATCACGGCCCACCTGACACAGTTGTATGCCGAGGCGGCCGAACACGGCTTCGCCGACCTGGACCAGTCTGCACTGTTCCGCGAACTACAGCGTCGGCAGACCACCTGACGCGTCGCCCATCGCACCGCTGGCGCCAAACCGGCCCATTCGGTGGGCCAACTCGACCGCTGACTGCGCACCCAGCTTTTGGAAAATGTTGGCCCGGTGAAACTCGACCGTGCGAGACGTGATGCCCAACTGATCCGCGATGTTCTTGTTGTAGTGCCCTTGCAGCAAGAGGTCGAGTACCTCGCGCTCGCGGGCACTCAGCGCGGCAAGTGCCTGCTGAAACTGACGTCGCTCCTGCCCATCGGCTTGCATGGCTTGCGCAGCCAGGCAAGCCGCCTCCACCTTGTCGACCAACTGGTTGTTCTGGAAGGGCTTTTCCAGAAAATCCCAAGCTCCTGCTTTGACGGCGCCCACTGCCATGCTGACATCACCGTGCCCCGTCAGGAACAGAATGGGCCACGGCCATCCCAAGGCCTTCAACTGCTCAAAGGTCGCCAGACCAGACAGCGGCTCCATCCGAATGTCCAGAATGACAACGCTGCAAGCCCAGTCTGTTGAACCTGGACGCACGGCCTGCAAGAACGCATCGCCCCCCGTCCAGGTGCGCGCAACCAGCCCGCGCGAATCCAGCAACCAAGCCAGTCCATCGCGGAAATCTGCGTCGTCATCAATGATGTGAACGGTTGTCGTCATGCGTCCAAAGGTAGCCACAGGGTGAATTGTGCCCCGTTGAGTTCGGCGCTGCGCGCAACTTCTACACGACCGTGGTGTGCCTCGATGATGGATCGGCAAATGGACAAGCCCATGCCCATGCCGCCCGCCTTGCGCGTGGCGAAGGCATCGAAGATGGTTCCCAACTGATCGGGCGGCACACCGGGGCCACTGTCTTCCACGCACAGGCCCACCATGCTTGCCTCGATCCGCACCGACACGTGCACCCGAGCGGGCTGCTGCATGCCATGCGCCGCCCACTCCGTGGCATTGAGCACCACGTTGTGCAGCGCATGCTCCAGCAGCAAGGCATCGGCGGGCAAGACACAGTCACGCTCAGGCAGGCTGACATCCAGCACCATGCCGTCGGGCAATGGCACGCCACGGCTGACACGATCGACAAAACTGTTGAGCGCCAGAGGCTGCCGGTTCATTTCCTGACGACGGGCAAACGCGTTGACGCGCTGAATGACTTTGCCCGCTTTCTCGGCGATGCGCTCCATGCGCTCGACCACGGGGATCACGTCTTGCAGGGTGATGCGTTCGGCATGCAGTCGGTTCAGCAAGCCGTTGGCAAAGCTGCTCAATGCACCCAGCGGTTGATTGAGCTCATGGGCCAGTGTCGAGGCCACCTCCCCCACGGCGATCAGTCGGCCAGAGGCCTCGAGCATCTCCTGCTGCCGAGCGGCCAGTCGCTCGACCCGCTTGCGCTCGGTGATGTCCAGTACCGATGACATCCAGCCCACCACCTGCCCATCGGCCATGACCAAGGGGGCACCATGCACCAGCACGTCGATGGGCCGTCCGTCAAAGTGCCGCAGGGTCATCTCGGCCCCAACCTGTTGCTCCAACGGAATGGCCATGCGCTGCTGCAGAACGTGGAATTCATCCCATTCGGCGTCAGGCCAGTATGGCTGCGCACCATCGCTTTGCAACAAGGTGGCGGCATCAATGCCGACCATGGCGCAGAAGGCCTGATTCACGTACAACAGCCGTCCGTTGACGTCCCAAGCGCGCAAGCCCAGGGTGACCGACCGCTCCATCGCCGCACGCAAAGCCATTTGTGTTTGCAACTGCGCCTCCACCTGCTGGCGGCGCGCCATGTCTCGCCAGAGCAGGGACAAGGCCAAGGTCATGCCACCCAAACAGATCAGTGCGACGCCGAAAAAAACCCGAGGGGCATGGGTACGGTCATCCACCAAGGGCTCGACCTGCAGGGCGAGTTGCGCACCGGGTAATTGCACATGCGCCAAGAAGGACACACTGCCTTTCACCGGTGTTGACACGGCTTCCGAGTTCACCACCGACACGCGATGCTTGTCGAGGTACCAGGCGGGCACCACCACGTTCAGGGCTTCGTCCAGGTCAATCACGGCCAGTTGTGTGCCCATGTGCACACCACGCTCGATCAACGGCACAGCCACCCACAAGAAGTGCCCTTGCTCTTTGGCGTCAGTCAAGGGGCCTGCAAACGCAGCACGCTGCAAGCCCTTCGCCGTGTCCAGCATGACGTGAATGGCGGTAGGCCATGTCTGGTTGTCCAAGGGTTGATCGACTGCGACCCATTCTTTCTTGCGCACCACGCCGGGCGCACGCCAAAGCTCCCCCAGTCGGAGGTCCGGCGCACTGGCATGTGCGCCGCGCACGGCGGGCATGGCCTGCACCTGCAGATCGCGCTCCAGCCGGCGGAAGTGAAAACGCATGCTCTGGTCCAGCCACTGCGCGTCGGCCACGCGCTGCCGCTCATCGTCTTCACGCTCCACCGAGGACAGGAACAAGGCCAGCACCACAATCGAGAACGCCGCCAACAACAGCATGCCCACCAACCACACCATGGCACGGCGACTCAGCGCAGACGACTGACGCGTCTGCAGCTCAGGCAGATTGAAATCAAGGGGCTTCGCAAGCATGATGTGAGCGCTTTTTCTCTAGCATAGCGGACATGCCTTTTCTCTCCTTGATGCGCCATGCCCAACGCCACGCGACGGTGCTGGTCGTGCTGCTGCTTGTGATGCATGCGATGGGAAGCGTGTACGCTGCGAGCCCGCTGCGCATCCGGTTTTCGCACGTGGTCACGCCCGACACCCCGAAAGGTCGCATGGCGGAGCGATTTCGCAATTTGGTCGCGCAGCGCAGTCAGGGCCGCATTGCCGTAGAGGTGTTCCCGAACTCGTCCCTCTATGGCGACGAAGATGAATTCGAAGCCCTGCGCTTGGGTGCCGTGGAAATGCTGGCGCCCTCTTTGTCCAAGTTTGGCGCCACAGGCGTGACGGCTTTCGAGGTATTCGACCTGCCTTTCCTGTTTCCCGACCTGGCATCGGTGCATTGCGTGACCCATGGTCCGATTGGCACCCGTCTTTTGAAACAACTGGCCCGCCAGCAGATGGTGGGACTGGGTTTCACCGATGCAGGGTTCAAGCACATGAGCGGTCGCCGTGCGCTGCAGTCCCCCGTCGATTACCGCGGTCTGCGTCTTCGGATTCAGGCATCCAATGTGCTGGCAGATCAGATGCGGGCACTGGGGGCACAACCGGTGGTGCTACCGTTCGGCGAAACACAGCGGGCACTGGCATACCGCGTGGTGGATGGGACGGAAAACCCCATCACCAACTTCGTCTCGCAAGGTTTGGCCAGCGTTCAACCTGCGGTCACCCTGACCCAGCATGGCTACCTGGGCTATGCCATCGTGGCCAATCCCATGTTCTGGGACAGCTTGTCGGCTGAGGACCGCGACTTGATCCAACAAGCGCTCGATGATGCTCTTGCCGCCAGTGACGCCCAGGCGGCCGCGCTGGAACTGCAAGCTCAGCGTGAATTGGCTCACAAGCAAGGCGTGACAATTTACCGAATCTCGGCCTCTCAGCGTGCGGCTTTACGACAAGCGACACAACCCGCCTATGACGGCTTCATCCGCCGCGGCGGCGAGGCGCTGGTGGCAGAAATTACCCGAGAGTGCCTTCACTGATGCCCCTGAGGGCAAACCCTCCCTGTTGAACGCCACAGTTGGCGGACCCGGCCCCGATGCGTATCTTTCGCGTCGTTCTTGTTCCGATTAACGGACACAGGATGCGTCGGGGCGCGGTCAGCATGCTCGCCCCTCCCTCCACCTAACCGAGGCCGAGCCATGTCCCAGACACCAGCCCGCCAGCCGCTCTACAAGTCGCTTTACATTCAGGTCCTGATTGCCGTGTCCATCGGCATCCTGCTGGGCCACTTTTATCCTGAAACAGGCGCCAGCCTGAAACCTCTGGGTGAAGGCTTCATCAAGCTGATCAAGATGATCATTGCCCCGATCATCTTCTGCACCGTCGTGGTCGGCATTGCCGGCATGGAAGACATGAAGAAGGTTGGCAAGACCGGTGGTCTGGCCCTGCTCTACTTTGAAATCGTGTCGACCCTGGCCCTGATCATCGGTTTGGTGGTGGTCAACGTTTTGCAGCCCGGCGCCAACATGCACGTGGATGCATCGACGCTGGACACCAAGGGCATTGCCAACTACACCGCCCCCGGCAAGATGCAAGGCACGGTGGAGTTTTTGCTCAACGTGATTCCTACGTCCGTGGTGGACGCCTTTGCCAAGGGCGAGATCCTGCAAGTGCTGCTGTTCTCGGTGCTGTTTGGCTTTGCCCTGCACAAGTTTGGTGGCCGCGGCACCATGGTGTTTGACTTCATCGAGAAGTTCTCGCACGTGCTGTTTGACGTGGTCGGCATCATCATGAAGGCTGCCCCTGTTGGTGCCTTTGGTGCCATGGCCTTCACCATCGGCAAGTACGGCGTGGCATCGCTGTTCTCGCTGGGCAAACTGATGGGTGCGTTCTACCTGACCTGCTTGCTTTTCGTCTTCGTGGTGCTGGGCATCATTAGCCGACTGAACGGCTTCAGCATCTTCAAGTTTGTCCGCTACATCAAGGAAGAACTGCTGATCGTGCTGGGCACCTCGTCGTCTGAATCGGTGCTGCCCCGCATGATGGAAAAAATGGAAAACCTGGGCGCCCGCAAGTCGGTGGTCGGTCTGGTGATCCCTACGGGCTACTCGTTCAACTTGGACGGCACCTCGATTTACCTGACCATGGCCGCCGTATTTGTGGCGCAGGCAACTGACACGCCCATGACCTTGGCACAGCAGTTGACACTGTTGGCCGTGTTGCTGCTGACCTCGAAGGGCGCAGCGGGCGTGACCGGCTCGGGCTTCATTGTGCTGGCTGCCACTTTGTCGGCAGTGGGCCATGTGCCTGTGGCGGGCCTGGCGCTGATTTTGGGCATTGACCGCTTCATGTCTGAAGCCCGCGCACTGACCAATCTGGTGGGCAACGGCGTGGCCACCCTGGTGGTGGCGCGCATGACCGGCGCCCTTGATATGAACCGTTTGCAGCAAGGGCTGGACCACCCGACGCTGACCGAAGCGCAAGACCCAGAAGCGATTCTGGACAAACAGGTGACGCATATGGCCGTGACGCCTCAAAAGGGCTGATCGACAACCTAGCGAAACAGAGCCGCCCAATCGGGCGGCTTTTTTGTTTGCGGGTACGGCTGGCGATATGTAACGAGTGTCGGGGTTGGGCTTGAGTGTTAATGGGAAAACCGGACGCGGCGTTACACAAAAAGTTGTTGCTGCACGCCCACTTAGGTGATTCCGGGCACCCGAGTTCGACACCAAAATGCCGATTTCGCGTTTTTGGTGAAGCCGCTTCCATGTGAATCAACGACTTATGCACATTTTTGCGGAAGTTTTGTAGTGGCAACTGCATGAATGCTTTGTAGTGGCGCAATTGGGGTGTT
>NZ_JBLIZW010000062.1:0-16793 GCF_048860245.1 Aquabacterium sp.
CATCGGTCAGGTGGCGCATGGGCGAAATCGTCATCAGCAGGGCTGTGACGAACGACACAAACTCACCGATGGTGGATGAGCCTTGGCTGGCCTGCCAGATGGCCAGGGTGATGATGATGGACACGCCAATGGCCGCGACCACTTGCGACGCGGGCGTCACCAATGAGCTGGTGGACACCTGCTTCAGGGTCATGCGGCGGTGGGTATTGGCCTCTTGGTCAAAGCGCTGCAACTCAAAATCTGCCGCGTCAAACGTGCGGACCACGCGCCAGGCGCGCGCATTGTCGTCCACGGATTGCACGAGCCGTTGTTGCGATTCGTACTGGGCTTGGCCGACCTTTTCCAGGCGCTTGCGTACGTACTTGAGGGTGACGCCCAGCAAGGGCATGGAAATGAAAGAGATCAGCGTCAGCTGCCAGTTCAGGTAGACCAGGTAGCCAACCAGAAACATCAGGGTCGTGGCATCTTTGACGATGGAAATGACGGAGCTGCCCAGGGTTTGGGACGCTGCTTGCGGGTCGTTGATCACCTTGGTCACCGCCAAACCGGGGCTCATGGTGGTGAACAGCTTGGCGTCGGCGCGCAGCAGGGCGCGCATCAAGTCGCGGCGCAGATTCAGGACCATGCCGGTCGTTGCCGAGGTCATGACGTAGGTGCCGGCAAAGTTGAAGAAGCCGCGAACCATGAACAGCCCGATGATGACCACGGGCACGATCCACAAGGGGTAGTTGAGGCCTTCCTTGAAGCCGGAGTCGATCAATTTCTTGAACAGGGCGGGGATGGCGGGTTCGACCGCAGCCCCCAAGGTGAAAAACAGCAGAGAGGCACCCAGCATGCGCCATTGCGGCTTGGCGTATTGCAGCAGTTGCTGACCGGTTTCTTTGAGTTCCATGAGGTCAGTTACCTGAGTGAGAGGGCGGGGCGTCAGTCGGAGCGATCAAATCCATGACGCGATCAACCGTGATGTCGGCCAATTTGGCGGCCCGCACGTTGTGCATCAATTCCGGATCTTGGTTGAGCGTGCCACGTGGACCGATTAGCACATAGCTCTTGGTGCCCACGGCGGCGGCCACGTTGATCATGCCGGTGTCGTTGCCCACGCACACGTCTGCCAAGCGCAAGGCGGCGGCACTGCCCAGCACGGGCGCGTCGGTCACGATGGCCAGGGCATGGTGATCAGCCTGTGGCACGCGGGCCGCAATGTCTTTGGCAATTTGCACTTCAGCCGGCCCACCCAGCAACACCACGCCGGCTCCACGTTGAATCAGGCGGTGCGCCAGTTCGGCAAAATTTTCAATACCCCACTGTTTGTGCAGTTCGCTGGTGCCAATGGCAAAGGCATACAGTGGGCGGGGCAGGGAGGCCAGGCGCTGGGTCATGAGTGCCACCATGTCGGCAGGGACATCCATGCGGGGCACGACGGGCGCCGGGCAGAAGCCATGGGCGACCATGAAGGCGCTGGCTTCCGGGTACACAGCCAAGGCTTCGCCCTGGTAGGCGTCGATATAGGGCAGCGTGTTGAGGAACATGCGCTGCAGGGCGCGGTAGCCAAAGCCCATGCGCACCGGGATGCCGCTGAGCCATGCAATCAGGCCACGACTGGCGCGACCGGAAAACAGAATGATGCGGTCGAACTGACCGGCTTTGAGTTCTTGCGCCATGCGCCACATGCCGGACAGGCCGGCGTGCTTGCCTTTGCGCTTTTCGCCGCGTCGAGGACGGTGGTCGTGATCGATGATGGCCTCGACCCAGGGTTCTTTCCCGATGAAAGCCTTGGTCAACGTGGACGGCTGGGCCACCACGGTGACGCGACCACCTTGGCTTTGCTCGGCAATCATCTTGAAATAATGAATGTGCCAGATCAGGTCACCAATGCCGGTGTACTGCAGCAGCACAACGGTGCGGGGGCGGGAATCAGGGGTCGTGGACATGGAAAAGCCGTTCTCGTGCAGATTGCTATTTTGCCTTGCTTGAGCTCCCACTTTTTGGGGGATTGCTGCCCGTCACAACGTAGAAAACGTGCGCACCCGTGTTTGGTACGACAATACTCGGCTGTGTCTTTGAGAGACTCATTCATGACTCATCTCTTCTTGCAAAACGTGGCCGACCAGATGGCCGTTCTTCAAACGTTGCCAGTACTGGCCGATGCTGTGGATCAGGCAGGTCAGATGGCCGGGGATGCGTTGCAGACCGGGTGCAAGATCATGTTCTGCGGCAATGGCGGCTCCGCCGCAGACAGTCAGCACCTTGCCGCCGAGCTAACTGGTCGCTTCATCAAGGATCGGCGCGCTTTGGCAGCGATTGCGCTGTCAACCGACACGTCTGCGCTGACTTGCATCGGTAACGATTACTCATTCGACGAGGTTTTCGCGCGTCAGGTCGTCGGCTTGGGCCGTACCGGAGACGTGTTGGTGGCCATTTCGACTTCGGGTAATTCGCGCAATGTCATCCGTGCGGTGGAAGAGGCCAAGGCCATTGGCATCAAGGTGATTGGTTTCCTGGGCCGCGATGGCGGGGCGCTGAAAGCCATGTGCGATGTGCCCATTGTGGTTCCCAGTAACGTGACGGCTCGTATTCAGGAGTCTCATATCCTGATCGGGCACACCTTGTGCGGATTGATTGAGTCCCGCTTGGGTTTGGCTTGAAAACAATAACGGTGACACTGGGGCAAAAAATTGAACAGTCCTGCGCGTGAAGTGGTAGCCAGCCGGAAGGTGCTGGTGGTGGGTGATGTGATGCTGGACCGTTATTGGTTTGGCGCTGTGGACCGCATTTCGCCTGAGGCGCCGGTGCCGGTGGTCAAGGTGATGTCGGAGCAGGAGCGCGTGGGCGGTGCCGCCAACGTGGCCTTGAATGTCAAAACGATTGGCGGGCAGGTCACGCTGCTGAGCATGGTGGGCCAGGATGAGCCCGCCCGGATGCTGCGGCAGTTGTTGGAAGGTGCGGGGGTTCGCGCGGTGCTGGGACAAGACCCACGCATGCAAACCATCGTCAAGCTGCGAGTCATTGGTCGCGCTCAGCAACTGTTGCGAGTGGACTTCGAGCGCGAGCCTGACCATGAGGTGCTGGCCCAGATGCTCGGTGATTTTGAGCGCGAGTTGCCTGAGCACGATGTGGTGCTGTTCTCGGACTACGGCAAGGGCGGCCTGGCACACATTCCCCGCATGATCGAGATGGCGCGTGCGGCAGGTAAGCCCGTTTTGATCGACCCCAAGGGCAGTGATTACGACCGCTATGCCGGCGCATCGGTGATCACGCCGAACCGCGCGGAGTTGCAGCAGGTCATCGGGACATGGCAAAACGAAGATGAGTTGACCGTCAAGGCCGAAGCGTTGCGCCAGCGCTTGGGCCTCAAGGCGTTGTTGCTGACCCGGTCCGAGGAGGGGATGTCTCTGTTTGAGGCTGGACGTGTTGCGCACGTGCAGGCACAAGCGAGAGAAGTCGCCGATGTGACGGGCGCAGGCGACACGGTGATTGCCACGCTGGCGTTGATGCTGGCGTGCGGTGTGTCACTGGAAGATGCCATGGCGCATGCCAACCGTGCCGGTGGCTTGGTTGTGGCCAAGTTTGGTACGGCGACCGTGAGTTATGAGGAGTTGTTCGCGTGAGCAGCTTGATGGACAAGGTGTGTGACCGCGACGAAGCCGTTGCACGAGTGGCAGCGTTGCCTCGTCCCGTGGTGTTCACCAACGGCGTGTTTGACGTGCTCCACCGCGGCCATGTGAACTACCTGCACGAGGCGCGGCAACTGGGCGGATCGCTGGTGGTGGCTGTCAATGCTGACTCATCGGCTCGCATGCTGGGTAAAGGGCCGGATCGCCCTTTGAACAAGGAAGAAGATCGTGCTGCCGTGTTGGCAGGACTGGCTTCGGTGTCCTTGGTGACGTATTTTGATGAGCGCACCCCCGTTGAGCTGATCAAAGAGCTCAAGCCCGATCTTTACGTCAAGGGCGGGGATTACGACATGGAAGCGCTGGAAGAAACGCGCGTGATCCGGTCGTGGGGCGGTGATGCCTTGGCCATACCATTTGTGAATGGGTATTCCACGACGTCCCTGGTCAAGCGGATTCGTGCAGGGCAGGCGGCCGACGCGGCTTCGGCGGCACAGGCGTCTGCATTGACGTCGCCCCGCAAGGCGGCGTTTCTGGATCGTGATGGCGTGATCAATCTGGATCGCGCTTACGTTCATCAGTGGGACGAGTTCGAGTTTGTGCCTGGGGCCATCGATGCCATGCGCCGTCTGCGTGAGGCGGGTTATGTGCTGATTGTGGTCACCAACCAGTCGGGCTTGGCGCGTGGCATGTACACCGAAGCACAGTTTCAGGAGCTGACGCGCAGGATGTGCGAGCACTTGGCAGAGGCCGGTGCCGCAGTGGAAGCGGTGTATCACTGCCCGCATCACCCCAAAGGCAAGGTGCCTGAACTGGCGATGGACTGCGATTGTCGGAAGCCGGAGCCCGGCATGATCTTGCGTGCCGCGCGGGAACACGGCTTGTCGCTGGACCATTCGATCCTAGTGGGTGACAAGCCGTCCGATATTGACGCCGCGCGTAAGGCCGGGGTGTCAAAAGCTTTCATTGTCCAGTCTGACAATGAAGAGTCGACCGAAGGATTGGCTGGTGCCGATGCCGCTTACCAAGACTTGGCTGCGTGTGTTGCTGCCTTGTTGGCTGAGTAATCAGTCTGCCATCTGACGGGTGTGTAGGGCTTGTCGGTATACCGACAAGTTTCCTTTGACCATGGATGGAATAGAGAACTGGTGCTCTACCCAGTTTCGCCCTGCGACGCCATAGTCACGACGTAGCACGGGGGCCGACAACAGTTTGTTCAATGCCGCAGCCAATCCCGGTACATCGCCAGGTTCAATCAACTCCCCGTTGAGTCCGGGGCGCACGATCTCAGGAATGCCACCTGCTCGTCCACCGATCAGCGGCACGCCGCATGCGGCGGCTTGCAACAGTGAAACGCCCAAGCCTTCCATGAAAGCAGGATGGGCCAGCACATCCAGGCAGGGCAGGATCTTGGCCAGGTCTTTGCGGAATCCGGGCAGTTGGACGCGGGCGGCCAAGTCGGGGGAGGCGGCGACGCGTGCCTGGATGTCTTCGCTGATGGGGCCTTGGCCGAACAAAATGACCTTGATGCGTGGATGCTTGGCGATCACCGTCGGCAGGGCATCCAGCAGGGTCTGGTGGCCTTTACGCTGGATGAATTGCGCCACCATGCCGATGACCAACTCGTCGGGCTCGATTTTGAATTCCTGTCGAAACCAGTCCAGGTGCGAGCGATCCGGTCGGTATTGCTCGGTGTCGACCGCGCTCAAAACGCAGTTCACCTTGCTGGCGGGCACGCCTTCACTCAGCAGGACCTGTCGGATGCCGTCAGAGATGGTGATGACTTCGTCATAGAGGCGGTACTTCAGGTTGACCACCAAGCGCGACTCCGGATTGTCGACGCGGCGGCTGAGCACCACGGGGATTCCTTCGAGCTTGCCGGCCAGTGCACCCCAGATGTCACTGCCTCGTCGGCTGTGCAGATGGATGAGGTCAGGACGCTCGGCGCGAATCAGTCGACGTAGCCGCCCGAGCAGCCCCATGTCCAGATCGCCCTTCATGGGCATCGTCACGACTTTGGCATGCGGTTCAGCTTCACGGGCGATGGCGCTGCCCTCGGGGCATGCCAGGATGCATTGCATCCCCATGGCCTTCAGTCCGCGCAGCAGGAACACAACCTGCAAGGCGCCGCCGTACAGGTGCATGCCTGCTTCAACGTGAAGGATTTTCATGCGGTCATCTCCAATTGCCCCAAGGCCGCTTCGAGGACGCGCTGAGTGGTGAGTTGAGTCATGCAGGTGAAGGCGCCGTTGCAGGTGGGCCTGCGACGGCAGGGCGAGCAAGGCAGTGCGTCGTAAAGGATGCGGGTGCGAGGCGTTGGTCCTTCCCGGTAGGGGCGTGTGGAACCAAACAGCACCACGGTCGGAATGCGCAAGGCTGAGCCCATGTGCGTCAGGCCGGTGTCGACGCCAATCAGCAGGTGGGCTTGCGCAATGAGCGCGACGCTTTCATCCAGTTTGAGGCGCCCGGCCAGACTGATCAGATGGGGCTGCGTGGCAGCAATGCGGTTGGCGGCGTCCGTGTCTGCCGGTCCACCCAGCACCACGGGTTGTAATCCCTTGGCGAGCAATTCGCCAGCCAATTCCGACCAATTCGACTCTACCCAGTGCTTTTGAGGACGGGTGGTGAAGGGCGCGAGGATGACGATGGGGCGACTGGTGGCAGCGGTGCCCCAAGCTGCATGCAGGGCGTGCTTCAACACGTCGTTGGCACGCTGGCGCTGTTCGTCGCCGACCGCCAGGTCATGCACGAAACTGCCTTGCGGGGCGCCGAGGTAGTGGGCCAGATAGCGGTATTCCGAGCCCATGGCGGGATCCTCGCCCGGAGGGGGCGTGACCACTTCATGCACCAGCCGATGACTGCCTTCGCGAGCGATGATGCTGACGCGGCGTGGTGCGCCAGTCATCCAGGCGACCAGGCCACTCTTGAGCAGCCCTTGGCCGTCAAGGACCAAGTCGAATTTTTCTTCACGAAGACGACTGCGAAAGGCCTTGATGGCACGCCACAAAGCAACGTAGCGTTTGGCCTTGAGCAGGGCTTCCCACTCGCTACGGGGCCAAACGATGACTTGCTTGATGCGTGGGTTGTGTTTGAGCAGGGGCGCGCAACCGGCTTCACAGACCCAGGACACTTCGGCGCTGGGATACAGCGTGTGCAAAGCCGGGATCAAGCCAGAGGCCATGACGATGTCCCCCAGCGCTGACAAACGCACGACCAGAATGCGTTGAGGGGGTGGAGTCTGTTGGGCACTCATGCGTGTCGGGCCAAAGCAAGGCAGCGCTGATATACGGCCACGGTTTGCTCCACCATGGCGGTATCGGTCAGATGTTGCAGGTAAAAATCTCGCCCAGCTTGGGCAAGCTGCGAGGCGGTTTCGGGCGCAGCCGCCAAACGTGTCATGGCCTGAGCCAGGGCATCTGGCTGTTCGGCGGGAACCAGCCATCCGGTTTGATCTTGGCGCACGATTTCGGGCACACCGCCCACGGCCGTGGCAATCACAGGCAGTTTGGCTGCAAAGGCTTCAATCACGGAAAGCCCAAGTGCCTCCCGCCGGGAAGACAAGGCGTAGGCATCGAAGGCCGGCAGAATGCGTTGCACGTCGTTGCGGTAGCCAAGGTAGTGGATGCGTGAGGCGTCTTGCGTTAGGGCCTGCACTTCACGGCCATACGCCGTGTCGGGGTCCCCGATCAGATACAGGTGGAGCTTGTTGGCCGGTACCTGGCGCATGGCCTGAACCAGCAAGTCTTGTCCCTTGTCTCGGACGAAGCGCCCCACATTGACCACCGCAAACTGGTCTGAGGGGATGCCCAGCTCGGCACGCAAGGCCGCGCGGTCACCCTGTGGGCCATCGGGCATGCCGTTGTAGATCACGGAGGTCGCTTGTGCGGCATAGCCATGCTGAAACAAGTTGTCTTGCACGGCTTTGGACACTGCAATCACATGAGCGCAGCGCTCCATGTGCTTGTGTGCGGTGGTGGCATGCGCGGTGCACACGGCCACAGGGCGCTGCTTCCGGTGACCTGCCAGGCCCGCGTATTGCGCGCCTCGTACCAGGTGACCGTGCACGATGTCGGCGCGCCACTGTCTGACCAACTTGCGAAGGGCAAAGTGCGATGGCAGGTCAAACAGCCCGGACATGCGCAGATGGGTGGCGGGGATGCCGTGATCTTGGCAGGCGCGCCCGAGCCACGAGTCGAGTGGCCCGGCGTACATCACATCATGGCCTGCTGCGCGTTGCCCCTTCATGAGAACCAGAGCGTGGTTCTCAGCGCCGCCGTAGCCGTGGCTGTGCAAAACGTGAACGATCCGCATGGTGCTCATTGCCCGTCTTTGCGCTTGTGCTTCATGTGCAACTTCCAAGCGTAGCCAATCAGGTTGTCACCATATGAGATGGCTTTGCGCGGAAGCTCGAACGGGTTGTGAGCCGTGTTGGCCGCGCCTCGGATGCAGGTCAGACCCGTGCGATAGCCGGCCTCCTGCACGAGATCGCGAACTTGAATGTTGTAGTCCCCGTACGGATAGCAGAAGTCCGGGACTTCTGCGCCCAGCAAATCTTCCAGTGCTTGCTTGCTTCCAAAGATTTCCTGACGTTGTTGCGCTGCCGTCAGTTGGGTCAGGCGAGGATGTCTCATGGCGTGTGAGCCGAAGTGGCAACCCTCTTGATGCAAGCGACGAATCGATGCCGCGTCCATCAACTTGCTTTGCTGAGGCCGATCTTGCAACCAGGCCGCATTCTTCCCGATGAGTGAGCTCACCAGGAACACGGTGGCTGGGAAGCCGTATTCCTGCAGCGCGGGCCACGCGTGCTCGCGGAAGTCGTCGAAGCCGTCATCCACTGTGATGACCACGGAGCGTTGCGGGAGCGGACGCCCTTCAAACAGGCACTGGCGTGCTGCTTCCAGGCTCAGGACGTGGAAGCCGGTGTATTTCAGGTAAGCCAGTTGCTGCCTGAATCGGCCAATGTGGCAGAACAGGGCGCGATGAGCCTTGGGCCGCGGATACAGGCCGATCTGGTGGTACATCAGGATCGACAGCGGAGGCGTGGCCGGCGGTGTAGAAAGCATGAATACAGAGGGAAACTTGCGCAAAAAGAGACTGTAACCCAGGCGACGGATACGTGGAGGCGGGCGGGAGATGCGGCATTTTGCCGACCCGGTGGCTTGTGTGCGGCGTCAAGTGTTTGGGGATCAAACCGAATCGAATAGGATGTTCAGAAGGCCGCTTTGTTGTGCTGAGGTGTTTGCCATGCTGTCCATCGCCAAAACGTTGTTCGGATCATTGCTCGTCGCGGGCTGCTTGTCATGTGCTGCCCAGGCTCAAGGACTGTCGGAGCCGACATTGGATGCCGCACATGCGGCCGAGATTGATGCGCGTGTTCTGTCGATTGGCCACCCGCGCGATGAAGCCATTGCGTCGTTCACCGAGCGACTGGTTGCCGGACTGGAAACGCCTCGTGAGAGGCTGTACGCCATCTATCGTTGGGTGGCCCGTTACATCGACTACGACGTGGAGTCGTACTTGAGTGGTCGCCTGATGGGCGCTGGCGGCGCTGACAACACCTTCCGTTCCGGCCGGTCAGTCTGCAACGGCTATGCAGATCTTTTGGTGGAGATGGGGAAGGCCGCAGGGTTGCGCATCGAGAAGGTGGAAGGGCATGCCAAAGGTTTTGGCCCCGGCTTGACGACCGCGTCACTGCAGGACAAAGAAAATCATGCCTGGAACGCCGTGGAGCTGGATGGCCGCTGGTATTTGCTTGATGTCACCTGGGATTCCGGTGGGGTGGACGCGGCCACGCGTGCATTCGTCAAACGCTCTGGCGAGCCCATCTACTTTCTGGCTCAGCCGGACTTGTTTGTCACCACGCATTACCCCAGTGCGGCGCAATGGCAGTTGTTGCCTCAACCTTTGAGTTTTGAGCACTTTCTGGGGCGAACCAAGCTGAGGCCCGATTTGCGTCGTTGGGGGGTGGATCCGTCGGCGCATGTCGATGAGCACATTGTGTCGGCCGACGACATGTATGCCTTTGATTTTGGTGCCAGCGCACTGCGACTCCAAGCCACCTTGATGCAGGGCAGCCAGGTCGTCAGCGGGAATTGGTCCTTCCAGATCCGAACGCCAGAGGGGGGCTCTCGGCTCTTGTTGGCGGCACCGACACCCAGTGAGTACCGGGCAACGATTTTCAGCTCGCCCGACCCGCAAGCCACGCAACTGGAGCCTGTGCTCGACTACACGGTGCAGTTTGCGCATGCAGGACGCTTCCCGTACGGGTTCCCGCAGGCGTACAGCGGCTATTACGCGCAAAAGGTGGAGTTGGCGAGCCCATTGGATGGCCGACTGCGGGCGGGTGAGCCGGTGCGGTTCAAGCTGCGTTTGCCAGACGCAGAAAAGGTCACCGTCTTCCAAGGCAACAACATCATCAGCGAGTTGACGCCGGTGGATGGCTACTACACCGCAGAGGTCTGCCTGCCAGAAGGTCAGGTGGATGTCGCTGTGATCCTCAAGGGCGGCACCCAGTACGCGGGCATTTTGAGTTATCAAGTGGCTGGTGCCGGGCGTTAGTTTGGGACGGCGCGGTCGGGTATGAGTCTGATTCAGCGCGCGTGCGCCTTCGCACCATAAGGGCAGTAATTGGGGCGAGGGCTGACCTGTGGGTGCTTGCGACAGGTGTTGGGCCGTTGCTCGTACACGGTGCAGCGGCGTGTGTTGGCGTCGAGGAAGCGGCAGTCGCCACTGGCACGCCGAGCCAAGGTGTAAATCTCGTATTTGAAGTTGAAGTGATCGATCAGACCGGCCTTGCTTAAACGCTTGGCAATCTGCTTCGGCGCTTCGTGCTCCGCTTCAAATGGGTCGACCAACTGCAGCCGCACCAGATCTGCCAGCTTGACCTCGACTGGCATCGTGCAGCAATTGGCCATGCAGTTGTCGCACAGGCCGTTGCGGTAGCGTGTCCAAGTGTCCGGGCGATCGACGTCGACGAGGTAAATCGATGACTTCATGGCTCAGAAGGTTGTTGCTGCTGCGCGACAGTTGATGTGTTCGCAGCTTCGGCATCCTCGCACCCGAGGAATGACGGAACAGAAACGAAAAAGCCCATCCAGAGGATGGGCTTTTGAATTTTGGTGGCCTGGGGCGGAATCGAACCACCGACACGCGGATTTTCAATCCGCTGCTCTACCAACTGAGCTACCAGGCCATCTCTTCGTTTGATTGCTGCGTTGCAGTGATCAGCGAAGAATTGAACTATAGCATCAATTTGAGGCCGTTTTCTTATTTCGACCCAAATCAACACCCAGTTGTTTCAATTTTCTGTAGAGATGGGTGCGCTCCAAGCCCGTTTTTTCAGCCACACGGGTCATGCTGCCACCTTCGCGAGCCAAGTGGAACTCGAAGTAGGCACGCTCGAAATCGTCACGTGCTTCACGCAGTGGGCGATCGAGTTCGAAGCTTTGCGCGTGTGACAAACCAGTGTTGGTTGATTGCGACACCACGGGTGTGCTGACGACCGCAGAGTTGTACGCCACGGTGGCCGATTGCACCACTGGTTCGGCGTGGGACAGATCGGTACGCATGGTCGAGACGACCGAGCTCACGCTGGCATACGACGAAGCCGCAGTGATGGGGGTGACCGTGGCCATGTGCACAGCCTGAGGGGCTGCTGCGACGGCGCGCGGTGCCGCGGGCTTGGTCAGGCCTTGTTCCACAGCACGCAGCAGCTTTTGCATCGTGATGGGTTTTTCCAGGAAAGCCTGCGCGCCAAACTTGGTGGCTTCCACAGCCGTGTCAATCGTGCCGTGGCCGGACATCATGATCACAGGCATGGTCAATTGCCCATTGGCCGCCCACTCTTTGAGCAGGGTGACGCCATCGACGTCGGGCATCCAGATGTCGAGCAAGACGAGATCGGGTTTGCATTGCTCGCGCATCACGCGGGCTTTGGCTGCGTTTTCAGCGACTTCGACGGTGTGACCCTCGTCGCTCAGGATTTCTGACAGGAGGGCACGGATGCCCAGTTCGTCGTCGACAACAAGAATGGTAGCCATGAAATTTTCGGAGCCCGCAGGTGAAATCTAGCTCTGGTGTGAACCCGTTGCGGGAGTTTGGGATGACAGCTTTGAAAATGATAGCGAAACTTGTGCCCCTCTCACGCGTTCTGGACTGATTGCGTCCCCTTCAGGAGCGGGGGATGAGAGAAGATTGCGCAGTCTAACCAGTGCGCCGTGCTCATCGGCAATCTTTTTGACGACGGCTAAGCCTAACCCGGTGCCTTTGGCTTTGGTGGTGATGTAGGGCTCGAAGGCGCGTTTGAGCACTTTTTCGGGGAATCCTGCCCCGTTATCGCGCACGGTCAGGCGGACGGCGCGCACCGAACCGTCTGCGTGGGTGGGGCTGTCGGTGCGAATCAAAACGGTTGGTGGTGCATCGGCGGGCGGGTGTTCCGCCAGCGCATCCAGTGCGTTTTGCACGAGGTTGTGCACCACCTGGCGAAGCAAGGTCGGATCGCCTTGAATGGCGGGCAAGTTGGGCTGCAGTTGCACCTGCAGGGTGCCTTGCTCAATCGCCTGTCCGTAAAGGCCCAGCACGTCGCTGACCAATTCATTCAGATCCAGCGGGATGAGTTTGGCCGAGGGCAGGCGTGCGTAATCGCGGAATTCGTTGATCAGCGTCTTCAGTGCATGCACTTGCGCCACGATGGTGTTCACCGAGCGGTGAAGCAGTTGCCGGCTGGGATCGTCCAGTTTGTCTTCCAGCTTGATTTGCAGGCGTTCGGCAGACAGCTGGATAGGGGTCAGTGGGTTTTTGATTTCATGGGCGACGCGGCGGGCTACTTCGCTCCACGCCTCGGCACGCTGGGCAGACACCACCTCGGTGAGGTCGTCAAACACGATCAGACGTTCGTCCGGCGGGAGCTCCGCGCCGCGAACCAGCAAGGTCAGTGGTTCGGGGTGGTGGGGCAGTTGCAGCTCATACGATTCTTGCCATTGCTGACGCTCTCCGGGGGTTGGGTCGGTGGCGTACAGCGCGAAGCGCTGGCGCAAGGTTTCGGCAAAACCGGCCAATTCCGGCACGTCAGACAGCGCTCGCCCCCGGTAGGCCGAAAGGGGCAGGCGCAAGATGCGTGTTGCGCCCGGGTTGACGGTGTCGATATGGCCTTGTGCGTCAAACACGATCACGCCTGCGGTCAGGTTGTCGAGGATGGTCTGCAAGTGCGCACGGGCGCTGTCGAGTTCATGCACGCTGTGATCGACCTGTGCACGCGCATCGGCCAATTGCTGCGTCATGTCCGCAAACGACCGTGTCAGGCCACCGAGTTCATCTTTCGAATGGAAGATGGCCTTGGGGCGCAAGTCGCCACGCGCCACTTCTCCCACACCGGCGGCCAGCAGCAGCAGCGGGCGAACCAGTTGTTGCCCGAGGATGGCCGCGAGCAAAAAAGCGCCAAACACCGCCAGGAACAGCGACAGCGTCAGGGTGCCGATGTACATCCGCTTGAGGCCATTGCGACCCAAGGCGCGCTGCTGGTATTCGCGGTAGGCCGTCTGCACGTTCAGGGCGTTGGTCACCATGTCTGGTGGCAGGGCCTGCGTGACTTGCAGATAGTGGCCACGTGCTTGCAGGCTGAAACTGGTGTCCGGCATCCACGCCAGGGCCATGACGCGGGCATTCGCCGCAATGTTGTCGGGCTCATCCAGACCTTCAACCTGCGATACGACGCCCTTGCCGCGCGCTTCTTGCCGCAAAGATGACGGTAGCCGTTCGGCGATGAGCGCGCGTGAGTGAGTCGTGCCAACACTCCACTCCACGGCACCGGTTTCCGAGTACAGGCTGACCGACTGCGCGCCCAGTTGTTCCCGCAGGTGTTCCAGCTCCAGCAGACTGGGGAGGGTGGTCCCAGCCGGTTGATTTTGGCGCCCCATGCGCTCGGCCGCGACGCGGGTCTTGGCGGCCAGATCCTGGCTCAGGCTGTCGAGCGTCGAGCGGCCGAGATTGAGGCCAGCCTCTAACGCACCCTCCACGCGAACGTCAAACCAGGTTTCGATGCTGCGTGACACGAACTGGTAGGACACGGTGTAGATGAGCAGACCGGGCAGCAGACCCACCAGGCCAAAAATACCCGCCAGCTTGAGCAGCAGTCGGCTGCCGAAGCGACGTTGCCGCAACCGAAGGCCCAGTCGAATCAGCGCGAAAACAATGACGATGCCCAGCAGCGCCGCCACACTCACGTTGATGGCCAGGAGCCACCCGTAGTAGGGCTCTAGCTGTTCGCTGTTCTGGGTCGCCAGCACCAGCAGAAAGGTCAAGACCAGGCCCGCACCAGTCATGGCCGTCCCGGCCACGATCCAGGCCCAGCGATTGGCTTTGATGGTGCTCATGTTTTTGGGCGTGCGGGTGTCACCGCGGCAAAGGCACGCTGGTGCGGCGTTGCACGATCAAATCCCAGTCGGATTGCCCGCCCAGGCCGAACTGCATGGGGCGAGGGAGCTCGCTGGTGTCCAGTTTGAAGACAAAGTCCACGTAGTAGTCTTCGCTGTCATTCCCTGGCAGTGCATCGGCAATGCGCCACTGGATGCCGTGCCGCAGCACTTCCAGCACTTCACTGAGGCGGCTGTAATGTCGGCTGAGGCCGTCAAAGCTCAATCGCCATTGGCGGGTCAAAGGTTGGTAGGCCAGGCGCCAGCGGCGTGTGGCGGTGGCGACGACCTGGTCAGTCCAGTACCAGCGGCTTTTGTGGACCTCGGCTTCGGCCACGAAGACCACCGACAAGCCTTTGTAAAGAGCCTGTTCAATGTCACGAGACAGGTCGAACCGGACCTCGTAGCTCAGCAGCACCCCTTCGTCACTGCGTTGGGCGCTCAGTCGAGCCAGCTCAATGCCACTGCGGCCGGGCGCCGCCAACGCCTGCCGGCCAGGCTGGGCCAAGATGGCGGCCAGCGCGGCAGCGGTACTGCGTTGCATGAAAGCTCGGCGTCGCATTGAGGGGATCAAGCACTAGGCTGGGGTCTTGTGCAGCAAGGCGTAAAAGAAGCCATCGCCACGGTTGTGCCGGGCGGGGTCAAGGTATTCGACCACAGGCAGCAGATGACCGGGAGCCGGGCAAGCCTGGGCATCGGGCGTGCGTTGCAAAAATGCGTCGATGCGGTCTTGGCCTTCCATCTTGAAGACCGAGCAGGTGCAGTACAGCAAGTGGCCGCCCGGTTTGAGCAGGGGCCAAAGGGCCTGAAGGATGGCATCTTGCGTTTTGGCAAGGGCTGCGATGTCGGATTCACGGCGCAGCCAGCGCACGTCGGGGTGGCGCCTCACAATGCCCGAGGCGCTGCAAGGGGCATCCAGCAAGATGGCGTCGAAGGGCCGCCCATCCCACCAGGTGTCGGGCTGACTGGCGTCGGCGGCCACGGTGCGGGCTTGGAGCTTCAATCGCTTCAGGGTGTCTTGAACACGGGCCAGACGTTCTGGGTCGGCATCCAGCGCAGTGACCTGCAAATCGGCCAACTCCAGCAGGTGAGCTGTTTTGCCGCCGGGTGCCGCACAGGCATCGAGCACACGTGCGCCAGATGCCAAGGGGGCCCCACCCGCGTAGATGAGCAGCGGTGCAGCGATTTGCGCAGCCGCGTCTTGCACCGACACATCGCCGTCGACAAAGCCGGGCAGGCGTTGCACCGGGACACCGGAGGGCAAAGCGATGGGTTGTGCATGAGCCGGCGCATCGGGCCATGGTGAGGTGGGAGCAGGCAGCAAGCCCGCGTCAACCAGTCGCGCCACATAGGCGGCGGTGCTGCCATGGCGCAAGTTGGCGCGCAGCGTCATGGGGGGCTGTTCCTGATTGGCCATGAGGATGGCCTGCCAGTGCTCAGGCCAATCTTTCTTCAGACGTTTGATCCACCAGGCAGGATGGTTGAACTGCGCCACGGGGTCGCTGTCCAAAGCGCTGAGCAAAGCTTCTTGCTCGCGCAGAAAGCGGCGCAGCACGGCATTGACCAGGCCGCTGGCCACTTTGGCGCGGCGCTTGGCTGCTTCCACCGCCTGATCCACCAGCGTGTGGGCGTTGTATTCGGTGCCCAGCGCCAGGGCCAAAGCCGACAACAGCAAGGCATCGACCCATGGTTGCGGGGCCTTGGGGACGAGCTTCTTGCGCAAGGCCTCGGCGGTGCCCAGTCTTCGCAGCACGGCAAAGGACAGGGCTTGAACGCCAGGGCGCTCCGTGGCAGGTCGAGCCGCCAAGGCGTCGGTCAAGGATTGGCCTTGGCGAACGGCCGCCACCGCATCGGCGCAGCCGATCAAAAGTTGCCACAGCGGCAAGGACGAGGGAGAGGGGGGCGTGACCGTTTTGCTCATGGCGCGCAGTCTATGCGCTGCGCGAGGGGTCTGCCTCGCACTCGGTCAGGATTTACCGAGTATTCACGCACCGAGGAAGTGCTTGCGGTAGCGTGCAGGCAGGTCGGCAATGCGCATGAGCATGGGCAGGTCGGCCGTGTTGAAGTCAGGATCCCAGGCCGGTGCACCCAGCACCTTGGCGCCCACGCGCAAGTAGCCCTTGATCAGCGCGGGCGGCTCGACGTTCAGGTGGCGATCCAGTTCTTCGACGGGCAGGGGCAAGCGGGGGCGCACTTGCAACTCGATGGGTGCCAGATGAGTCTGGCGCAGTTGTTCCCACAGGCTCGCGGCCACGTGACCACCGTCACGCATGCTGATGCTGGCGCAGCCAATCATGGTGTCCAGGTCGTTGCGCACCATGAATTCGGCCAAAGCGCCCCACAGCGCCATGATGGCGCCGCCGCTGCGGTGGTCCGGATGCACGCACGAACGGCCCAGTTCCACCATCTTGCCGCGCAGATGACGCAGACGGGTCAGGTCAAACTCGGTTTCGCTGTACAGGCCGCCAATGCGCTGGGCCGACTCCGGGGTCAGGACGCGGTAGGTGCCAATGACCTGGCCGGGCTCGCTGCCGGTGCCACCCAAGCGCACCAGCAGGTGCTCGCAGTAGGGGTCGAACAGGTCGATGTCATGGCCGGCGGGGCTGCCCACCGGCACGCTCAGGCGCGCGCCCATCTCCAGGGCGAACACCTCATACCTCAGACGCTGCGCGGCGAGAACATCTTCCGCAGTGCGAGCCCAAACGACTTCAATGCCTGGCCGTGCACTGGCCTCGGGCGCCGACGCCGGGTGAAGTGACCTCCGCGCGGCACG
>NZ_JBLIZW010000063.1:0-8796 GCF_048860245.1 Aquabacterium sp.
GCCAGCCGTCGATGATGTCGCCCACGAGGTAGAGGGTGTCGCACTCGACGCGGCGCAGGAAGTCGAGCAGGGCGTGGGCCTGGCAGCCGGGCGTGCCCAAGTGCACATCCGAGATCCACGCGGCTCGGACGCGGTAGCGCCTGTCGGGGAGCGTGGGGGCCGGCGGACGCGGAAGCCCCATGGAGCCGCCGTTCAGGCCGGCGGTGGTGAGGTCTCGCAGCAGAGGGGCATGGATCCAGGCGCGCATGCGAGCCATGGTGGGCGCCCTCTGTGACAGCACCGCGACGCCTCGGTGACGGCGCAGTGACGCCTGGGCCGGGTCCCTTGGCCCAGGAGTTCAGGCCAGATCAGGCCGTCGGGCGCGCCTTGTAGAACTGCACCGGCGCGGCCGGGATCTGGTTGAGCACCGACTTCTTGATCTTGCCGACCACGTGCATTTCGCAGGGCTTGCAGTCAAAGCGCAGGGTGAGCTTTTCCTTGCCGTTGATGAGTTGCAGCGGCTCGGCTCGCACCGTGCCCTGAACGCCTTGCACGCCCTTGGCTTGCTTCGGGCACAGGCTCAGCGAGAAGCGCACGCAGTGCTTGGTGATCATCAGGCTGACCTCGCCCAGCTCTTCCTGGCTTTCGTAGGCGGCTTCGATCACCTTCACGCCATGCTTGGCGTAGAAGTCGCGCGCCTTGTGGTTGAACACGTTAGCCAGATAGCTCAACGAATCCTCAGGGTACGTCACAGGCGGCTCGACTGCCTTGGCGCGCACAGGGCGCTCGTAGGCCGCTGCGCGGGCCGCTTCCAGGTTGGCGATGGCATCCCGACGCAATTGATTGACGGCCGAGGCCGGCACGAACCATGGCTGCTGGGTCGACAGCATCAGATCGTGCGCGGCGTACAGTGTCGCACCCAGCTTGGTCAGGTTGTCGCGCAGGCTGGCTTCCGCCTTCTCGGGCGACTGAGGGGCCTGTTTGTCGCACACCACGCGGGCTTCACCGGTGTGGCCGTTTTCGTCGGTCACGGTCAGAGCCAGACCATCTTCGGTGTCGGTCAGGTTCATCCACAGGCCCATGCGGCGCTCGGAAGACTTCTTCGACAGCAGGTTTTCCCAAGCGCGGTCACGGTTGCGGTTGATGGCCACGCCCGCCTTCAGGTCCTTCAGCGTTTCAATGTCTTCATTGGGGAACACGCGCCAGATGCGGCCCGACTTGCCCACGGGCTCGGCGGTGTTGGCCTGCACGCCCACGATGTCCTTGGTCAGCGTCAGGTAGTTCAGGCCGTCACCGTTGTGGATGCCGCCCGCTTCCTTGATGGCCTCGTCTTCGATCAGCACGTCAAACCACTTGTCGCCCACCTTGGTGACTTCACCCACCGGCAAACCCAGGTGCTTGGGCGACTCAAAGGCGCCAATGTCTTCCTTGCGGCCGTTCACGAAGTAGTCGGTGCTGCCGCGGTTGAAGTTGCGCTCGGGTTCAGGCTGGAAGTAGAACGTGCACTCACCGGCCGACGCGCGGGCCAACTCCGGGCGCTCTTCGAGGATCTCGTCGAGCAGCATGCGGTAGTGGGCGGTGATGTTCTTCACATAGCCCATGTCCTTGTAGCGGCCCTCGATCTTGAACGAACTCACGCCGGCATCAATCAGTGCTCGCAGGTTGGCGCTTTGGTCGTTGTCCTTCATGGACAGCACGTGCTGTTCGAACGCGACCATCTGGCCTTTGTCGTCCATCACGTTATAGGGCAGGCGACAGGCTTGCGAGCAATCGCCCCGGTTGGCGCTGCGGCCCGTGTGGGCGTGGCTGATGAAGCACTGGCCACTGTAGGCCACGCACAGCGCGCCGTGAATGAAAAACTCGATGGCGCAGTGGGTGTTGACCGCAATCGTGCGAATTTGCTTGAGTGTGAGTTCACGCGCCAGCACGATCTGGCTGAAGCCCACGTCTTGCAGAAACTTGGCCTTCTCCACCGTGCGAATGTCGGTTTGCGTGGACGCGTGCAGCTGAATCGGGGGCAGGTCCAGTTCCAGCAAACCCATGTCCTGCACGATCAGGGCATCCACCCCGGCGTCGTACAGCTCCCAGATCTGCTTGCGAGCGGGCTCCAGCTCGTCATCGCGCAAGATGGTGTTCAGCGTGGTGAAAATCTTGGCGTTGTAGCGGTGCGCATGCTGCACCAGACGGGCGATGTCACTGACCTCGTTGCTGGCGTTGGTGCGCGCGCCAAACGACGGTCCGCCGATGTAGACAGCGTCAGCGCCGTGGTTGATGGCCTCGATGCCGATGTCGGCAGTCTTGGCGGGCGCGAGCAATTCAATTTGGTGGCGGGCGAGAGACATGGGGCAAGCGCAGGCAACTGCAAAAGAGCAAACCGCCGATACTAGCGCCATGCGCTCGAAAAAAGCTCAAAACCTTCAATCGTCACTTCAAGCCAGTGGGAATTCAGGCCGTTTTGACCGGCTGGATGCCTTGCGGGGCTTCGCGCTCATCTGGATGGCGGCGTTTCACTTCTGTTTTGACCTGAGCAACTACCGCCTGCTGGACGCGAATTTCTACGCCGATCCGCTGTGGACGGTGCAGCGCACCTGCATCCTCTCGCTGTTCCTGATTTGCGCAGGCGCCGGACAGGCTGTGGCCACCGAGCAAGGCCAGACTTGGGCACGTTTCTGGCGCCGGTGGGCGCAAATCGTGGGGTGCGCGCTGCTGGTCAGTGCCGGCAGTTGGTTCATGTTTCCACACAGCTACATCAGCTTTGGTGTGCTGCATGGCATGGCCATCATGCTCATTGTGGCGCGTCTGAGTGCGCCTTTGCGTGGGTGGCTATGGGGCTTGGGCGGTGTGATGCTGGTCTTGCCGCAATGCGTTCAGCATCCGTTTTTTGACACACGCCTGACCAACTGGGTGGGGCTGGTCACGCACAAGCCCATCACCGAAGATTACGTACCCATCTTGCCGTGGCTGGGCGTGATGTGGTGGGGCATGGCCGCGACACAGTGGATCCTGTCACACCGACGACACTGGCTCTCGGCACAAACCCTCGGTTCGGGTGACAATGCCGGCTTGCCGCGTTTCATCGCCGCTGCGCGCAGCAAATTGGCGGTGCTGGGACGCTGGAGCCTGACTTTTTACATGGTGCATCAGCCGGTGATGATCGGCGGGCTGCTGGCGTGGATGACACTGACCGGACGCCCGTTCTGAGGCACCGATGCCCAAACCAACGGAACCCCACAGATGACCCAAGACGAACTCAAGACCCTGGTTGGCCGCGCGGCGCTGGACTATGTGCAACCCGGCAGCATCGTAGGGGTGGGCACCGGCTCGACCGTGGACAAGTTCATCGACGCCCTGGGCGAAGCCTTGAAGGCCGATCCCGCCCGCGTGGTCGGCGCCGTGTCCAGTTCGGTTCGCAGCACGCAGCGCCTCGAAGCGCTGGGCATCAAGGTCTTGCCCGCAGAGTCGGTGACGGCCCTGGGTGTCTACATCGATGGCGCTGACGAAATTGATCACGCCGGCAACATGGTCAAAGGCGGCGGCGCGGCCCTGACGCGCGAAAAGATCGTGGCCGATCTGGCCGACAAGTTTGTCTGCATCGCCGACGAATCCAAGCTGGTTCAGGCCTTGGGCAAGTTCCCGCTGCCTGTTGAAGTGATTCCCATGGCCGCCGCACAGGTGATCCGCGCTTTTGCCAAGCTGGGCGGCGTGGGCAAGGTGCGTGAAGGCGTGACCACCGACAACGGTAACGTGGTGGTTGATGTGACGGGGCTGAGCATCACGAACCCCGCACAGTTTGAATCCGACATCAATCAGATCCCCGGCGTCGTGACCGTGGGCGTGTTCGCGCGCAACAAGGCATCGGTGTGCTTGTTGGGGACGGCCCAAGGCGTCAAGACCATGACGTTCTGAGCGCGAACTGCGCTTTGGGGGCGGAGCGATCCGCCTCTCTGCGAACCAGCCTCGCCGAGGCTGGTTTTTTTACGCCTGTGCTGGCCGGACGTAGGCCAGCGCCCCCAAGCCCGCCTGTCGTCCCGTGGCCATGGATGCCGTGAGCAGGTAGCCGCCGGTGGGGGCTTCCCAATCCAGCATCTCGCCAGCACAAAATACGCCGGGCAAGGCACGAACCATGAAGTGTTCGTCCAGCGCCTCAAACTTGACGCCACCGGCCGTGCTGATGGCCTCGTCCATGGGGCGCGTGCGCGTCACGGTGAGGGGCAGGGCCTTGATGGCTTGCGCAAGGCTGGTGGCATCGGCCAGTTGCTCGGGTGACAGGCACTCGTGCAGCAAGGCCATCTTCAAACCTTGCAGACCCAGTCGGCTCTTCAGGTGGGTGGACAGGCTGCGTGGTCCGCGTGGGCGGCTGACCTCGGCCAGCACCTGCTCTGGCGTGTGTGCGGGCAGCAGGTCCAGATGCAAGGTGCACGCGCCATCGCGATTGATGCGCTCGCGGATGCGGCTGGAGAAGGCGTAAATCAGGCTGCCTTCGATGCCGGTGTCGGTCAGCACAAACTCACCCTGCTGGCGCTGGGTGTGGCCCTGCACATCGATCACGGTGATGGCCACAGGCTTGATGGGCTGTCCCGCAAACTTGTGCCGCAAGAAATCGCTCCAGCCTGCACGATCGGGTGCTGTGGGGGCGACATCAAAGCCACAGTTGGCCGATTGCAAGCGGGCCGTGTCCACACCCTTGGCCTGCAGCAACGGCATCCAGCTGCCGTCCGACCCCAGGCGGGCCCAACTGCCGCCACCCAAAGCGAGGATGGTGCAGGTCGCTGCCTTGGTGATTTCACCATCGGCTGTGGTGAAACGCAGCGCGCCTTGATCGGTCCAGCCCATCCAGCGGTGACGCATGTGAAAGCGCACGCCCGCTTCGCGCAGGCGGTGCAGCCAGGCGCGCAGCAAAGGCGCCGCCTTCATGTCGGACGGGAACACTCGTCCGGACGTGCCGACAAAGGTGTCGACACCCAAGTCAGCAGCCCAAGCACGCATGGCGTCGGGTGAAAACGCCTCGACAGCAGGTTTCAACGCCGCTTCACGTTCTGCAAAGCGTGTGGTGAAGCGCTCAAACGGCTCGGAATGGGTCAGGTTGAGGCCGCCTTTGCCTGCCAGCAAAAACTTGCGGCCCACCGAGGGCATGCCGTCGTACAAATCAACGGGCACACCATGGGCGGACAGCACCTCGGCGGCCATGAGGCCTGCCGGGCCCCCGCCAATGATGACAACGGACGTGGGGGCAGCACCGGCTGCAGCGGGAACAGAGGTATCAGTCAAGGATCAGAAACGGAAGCCGGAGGGGGCATTGCCCGCAGGCGAGGCTGGAGAAGTGTCAGTGGACGGGTTCGACGCTGGTGTGGGCTCGCTGGCCTTGGCGGCAGGCGGTGGCACCAGCGGCGATGGCGTGGCCTGGCGGTAATTGCGGGGCAGCATGGACGTGGCTGGGTAGCCTGCCGCATTCAGGTATTCAGTCCATTCACCTTGGCTGAAGCCGAGGATCTGCTTGGCACCGATGCGAACCACGGGCAACTGATCGGTTTTTTCAGTGGCGCGGAATTGGCGAATGTCGTCGGGGGTGTTGACCGTCTTTTCAGAAAACGGCACACCGCGGCTGCGCAACAACTCGCGGCCTGCATCGCAAGGCGAGCAGCTTTTGCTGGTGTAGAGCGTGACCGGATAACGCCCGACAGCCGCCTGCAATTCAAAAGGCAGGTTCTCGGTGGATGAGGTCGCGCCGTTGGCCTTGATCGTTTGAGCCGTCTGGTTGACGGGTTCACGATCGGTGTAGGTGATGCGGCCATCGGGCCCCACGACCTTGTACAAGGCCCATGCCGACGAACTCATGCCAACCAAGGTCAGGCTGGTGATCAAAGTTGTCGCAACAACGCTCGGCTTCATCTTCGTCATCCTTGTCTGTCTTCAGCTCATGCCCTGATGGCGCAAGAGGGCATCAATTTGAGGCTCACGACCGCGGAAAGCCTTGAAGTTTTCCATGGCGCTGCGGCTGCCGCCCGCTTCCAGAATGGCTTCACGGTAGCGGCGGCCCACCTCAGGGTTGAGGACCCCCGTCGCGGCCGTGGCGGCTTCTTCAAATGCGGCGTAAGCATCTGCAGAGAGTACCTCAGCCCACTTGTAGCTGTAGTAGCCCGCCGCGTAGCCGCCTGCAAAGATATGTGAAAAGCTGTGCTGGAAACGGTTGAAGGCTGGCGGAATGTTCACCGCCACTTCCTGGCGCACCTCATCGAGCACGGCTTGAATGCGGCTTTCGCTGCCGGGCTCGGCATGCAGTCGCATGTCAAACAGCGAGAACTCGATCTGACGCAGGGTCATCAAACCACTTTGGAAGTTCTTGGCTGCGGTCATCTTGTCGAACAGCTCACGAGGCAGGGATGCGCCCGTGTCGACGTGGCAGGTCAGCTTCTGAACGACGTCCCACTCCCAGCAGAAGTTTTCCATGAACTGGCTGGGCAGCTCGACGGCATCCCACTCGACACCGCTGATGCCCGCCACGCCGATGTCATCGACCTGCGTGAGCATGTGGTGCAAGCCGTGGCCGAACTCGTGGAAGAGGGTGGTCACGTCGTCGTGGGTGAGCAGGGCGGGCTTGTCGCCAACACCCTTGGCGTAGTTGCACACAAGGTGCGCCACAGGGGTTTGGGTGGCGTGGGTGTCAGGGCGTTTCCAGCGGCCACGCACATCGTCCATCCAGGCGCCTGGGCGTTTGCCGGGGCGAGCGTAGGGGTCCAGATAGAACTGGCCCACCAGCTTGCCTGCACGCTCGATGCGGAAGAATCGCACCGATTCATGCCACACCGGTGCGATGTCCGACTGGATTTGCACGTCAAACAGCGTTTCGATCAGGTTGAACAGGCCCTTGAGCACGGTGGGTTCCGTGAAGTACTGCTTGACTTCCTGATCGCGGAAGGCGTAGCGCGCTTCCTTGAGCTTTTCGCTCACAAAGGACACGTCCCAGGCTTGCAGATCGTCCAGACCGCAGTCACTCTTGGCGAACGCACGCAGTTCGGCCATGTCGGCTTCGGCGAAGGGGCGCGCACGCTTGGCCAGGTCACGCAGGAAATCCATCACCTGCTGTGGGTCGTGGGCCATCTTGGGCACCAGCGACACCTCGGCGAAGTTGGCGGAGCCCAGCAGTTGGGCCTCTTCCTGGCGCAGTGCCACGATGTCGCGCATCAGCGGTGAGTTGTCACGCTCGGCGGCACCCAGTTCGCTGGCCCGGGTGGTGTAGGCGCGGTACAGGGTTTCGCGCAGACCACGGTGGGTGGCGTATTGCATGACCGGCAAGTAGCTCGGCATGTGCAGTGTCAGCTTGTGGCCCTCTTTGCCTTCGGCTTGTGCCGCGGCACGGGTGGCATCGATGACGTCTTGCGGCACGCCAGCCAGTTCGTCGGCACTGGCGTAGTAAGCGTAGGCATCGGTGGCATCCATCACGTGCTCGGAAAAGGCTTGCGACTTGGCGGCCTGTTCTTCCTGGATGGCTGCAAAGCGTTCCTTGGCCGCACCTTGCAGTTCGGCACCGCCCAACACAAAGCCGCGCAGGGCATTGTCCAGCGCACGCTGGCGGGGGGCGCTCAGCAGTTCGTGCGCGGGCAAGTTGTGTTGGGCTTCAGCCAACGCTTTGTACTTGGCGTACAGACGTTCGTCGGCGCCCAGGCGGGTGTAGAACTCGGTGATGCGGGGCAGGTTCTCGTTGTAGGCCGCCCGCAGCTCGGGCGTGTCGGCCACACTGTTGAGGTGCCCCACCGCGCCCCATGCGCGACCCAATCGCTCGGTGGCCACGTCCAGCAGCAGCGACAGCGCATCGTAGTCGGCGGGCACATCCGGGCCAGTGACCCGGGTCAGCGCAGCATCGGCATCGGCCAACAGCACGTCCAGTGCGGGTGTCACGTGTTCAGGCTTGATCTGATCGAACAGGGGCAGGCCGGTGGTGTCAAGCAAGGGATTGGTGCTCATGGGATGCGACGGGGAGTCCTGAACGGATAAATGAGGTGTCACCGATGGAATGCAAGGCCAATGCCGGGTGACATCGACCTTGCTCAGCGCATCAGGCTTGACCTGCGGTGCGCTCGGCAGCTTCCATGGTGTTGACCAGCAGCATGGTAATGGTCATCGGGCCAACCCCACCGGGGACGGGGGTGATGTAGCCAGCGACTTCCTTGCAGCCGTTGAAGTCCACGTCACCGCAGAGCTTGCCTTCGTCGTCGCGGTTCATGCCCACGTCAATCACCACGGCGCCGGGCTTGATCATGTCGGCGGTCAGCACATTGCGCTTGCCCACGGCGGCCACCACGATGTCGGCCTGGCGGGTCATGGCGCCCAGATCGGCGGTGCCGCTGTGGGTGATGGTCACGGTGGCGTTGGCTTGCAACAGCATCATGGCCATGGGCTTGCCGACGATGTTGGAGCGACCGATGACCACAGCGTGTTTGCCGCGCAGATCCTTCATGCCGATGGATTCGAGCATCTTCATGCAGCCGTAAGGGGTGCAGGCCTTGAAGCCCACTTCACCCACCATCAGGGCGCCTGCGCTGGCCACGTGGAAACCGTCCACGTCCTTCAGGGGCGAAATGGCTTCGATGACCTTGTGGTCATCGATGTGCTTGGGCAGGGGCAGTTGCACCAGGATGCCGTGAATGCTGGGGTCGTTGTTCAGCGCGTCGACGCGGGCCAGCAGTTCGGCCTCGGTCATGGTGGCATCGTACTTTTCCAGCACCGACTTGAAGCCGGCGTCTTCGCAGGCCTTGACCTTGTTGCGCACATAGACCTGGCTGGCGGGGTTGTCACCCACCAGGATCACGGCCAGACCAG
>NZ_JBLIZW010000064.1:0-16474 GCF_048860245.1 Aquabacterium sp.
ATGGCGAGCCGGTCACCATCTGGAATGCGCGCAGCATGTTTGACGTGGCGCGCATTGTGGGCAGCGCCGTGCGCAAAGTGCATGCTCGCGACGCTGAGGCGCTTAAAAAGCACGGCATCGACTTCAACTGCAGTCTCATCATCGGCGGGCAGATCAAGGGTGAAACCATGCGCCTCTTCAATGTCTACGCGGCTGGCAACTTTGTCGAGGCAGGCATTGATGGCGTGTGCTACTTCCAGATCGGGGAATCGAAGTACGGTAAGCCGGTCATCGATCGCGTGGTCACGCCGAACACACCGCTGCAAGAGGCTGCCAAGTGCGCGCTGATCTCGATGGACTCCACCCTCAAGTCCAACCTGTCCGTGGGCTTGCCCCTCGACATGCTGGTGTACGAGGCTGATTCGCTCAAGGTGGACAAGCTGATCAACATCGACGAATCGAATGCCTATTTCCGCATGATTCGCTCCAGCTGGGGGCAACGTCTGCGCGACGTGTTTGACTCCATCCCCGAGCCCAGCTGGAATGGCAGTGCCGATTGTTTGGGTGGTGGTCAATCGCTGCCGACGCAGGCTCAGGCCATGAATCCGCTGAGCAAGGTCTCAGCCCCGCAGGGCTGAGGAGCCCCCTCGCGATCAGGTGCGCTGGGTTGTTGTCCCAGCTTCCTGGTCGAGTTGATCAATGCATGCAGCCATGTCTGCATGGCAGCGCTCGATCAGCGCAGGCATGTCGTCGATCGTCAGGCCTTCGGTGGGCACTGGCGGCAGTGATCGGATGATGAGGGTGCCGCTGTGCCAGCGGTTGAGGTTCAATCCCCGCACGTAGTTGTTGGCACAGATCGGAATCAGCGGTACGCCGGCCGTGATGGCCATCTGGAACGCACCTTTCTTGAAGGGCTTCAGACCCTTGCCGTGCCCACGCGTGCCTTCAGGAAACACCCACAGCGACATGTCCTTGTGCTGCAAGGTGTCAGTGGTGGTGAGCATGGCCTTCTTGGCTTGTACGGCATTGCCGCGGTCCACCAGCACATTGCCCGCCAGCCAGTAGAGCTGCCCAAAAAACGGGACGTATTTCAGGCTCTTCTTGCCTAGGCTGGATGTCCGAACCGGCACCGTCAGGCCAAACGTCACCAAGTCGAAATTGGAGATGTGGTTAGAGATGATGACGGCAGATCGCTTGTGATGGCGAACGCTGTCGTCCTCCAGCTTGACCTTCAAACCCATGATCCAGACGGCAGGAATGCCGTAGACACGGGCGCACAGTCGGCTGTTGTCCGGGTTGAATGGGCGGCACAGGCCAATCAGCAGGCCAATGACACTCGCCAAGGTAAAGTGCACGCTCAACAACAGCGTGCGAATGATTAAGAGCACGTGAACTCCAGTCTTTCGGCGTCTGGCGCCGGATATGCAGCAAATGGATGACGACCGCGATTATCTACATGTCGTTACCCAGTGTGTTTCGCAGTGTCGTGCAGCAATGCACGCCGATGTGGGCCTCGAACCGCCTATAATGCCGCTTTACCACCGCAGCGCTCGTTTCTAGACGAGTGCTTATGCGCAAATGACCAAGTTTGTCTTCGTCACCGGCGGTGTGGTGTCCTCCCTCGGTAAGGGCATCGCCGCTGCGTCTTTGGCTGCCATTCTCGAATCGCGCGGCCTCAAAGTCACCCTGATCAAGCTGGATCCGTACATCAACGTCGATCCGGGCACGATGTCTCCGTTCCAACACGGTGAAGTCTTCGTGACCGACGACGGCGCGGAAACCGATCTGGATCTGGGGCACTACGAGCGCTTCATCACGACGCGGATGAAGAAAGCCAACAACTTCACCACCGGCCAGATCTACCAAAGCGTGCTCGAAAAAGAGCGTCGCGGCGACTACCTCGGCAAGACCGTTCAGGTCATCCCTCACATCACCAACGAGATCCAGGACTATGTCCGTCGTGGTGCTGGCGTGGGCACCCCTGATGCGGTGGATGTGGCCATCGTGGAAATCGGTGGCACCGTGGGTGACATCGAATCGCTGCCTTTCATGGAAGCGGCTCGTCAGCTCAGCCTGAAGGTTGGACCCACCAACGCCGCGTTTGTTCACTTGACCTACGTGCCCTTCATTGCGGCCGCAGGCGAGCTCAAGACCAAGCCGACCCAGCACACCGTGCAAAAAATGCGCGAAATCGGTATCCAGCCCGATGCGCTGCTGTGCCGTGCTGATCGCGCCATTCCTGAGGACGAACGCGAGAAGATCTCGTTGTTCACCAACGTGCCTCAGTCTGGCGTGATCTCGGTCTGGGATGCGGACACCATCTACAAGGTGCCACGCATGCTGCACGAGCAAGGTCTGGACAACCTGATCTGCTCGAAGCTGCAACTGCAGACCAAGCCCGCCGACCTGACCCGCTGGGACACCTTGGTCAACGAGGTCGAAAATCCCAAGGGCGCGGTCACCATCGCCATGTGCGGCAAGTACACCGACCTGTCGGACTCGTACAAGTCGCTCAACGAAGCGCTGCGTCACGCTGGCATCCACAACCACGTTCGCGTCAACATCGAGTATGTGGATTCGGAAACGCTCACGCCTGACACCGTCAGCGCGCTGGCTCAGTACGACGCCATCCTCGTGCCCGGCGGCTTCGGCAAGCGTGGCGTGGAGGGCAAGATTTGCGCGGCCCAGTTCGCCCGCGAAAACGGCATTCCATACTTGGGCATCTGCCTGGGCATGCAAGTGGCCACCATCGAGTACGCCCGTCACAAGGCCGGCTTGACCGATGCCAACTCGACCGAGTTTGAACCCGGTACACCGCACCCCGTCATCGCTTTGATTGACGAGTGGCTGGATGCCGATGGCACCGTGCAAAAGCGTGATGCCTCGTCCGACCTGGGCGGCACGATGCGTCTGGGCGCGCAAAGCTCCGACGTGGCTGCGGGCACGATCGCCCACGACATCTATGGCCCAGTGGTCACGGAACGTCACCGCCACCGCTACGAAGCCAACGAGCGTTACCTCGACAAGCTGCGCGAAGCAGGTCTGGTGATTTCGGCCATCACGCAGCGCGAAAAGCTGACCGAGATGATCGAGTTGCCCAAGACGGTTCACCCCTGGTACGTTGGCGTGCAGTTCCACCCGGAATTCAAGTCCACCCCCTGGGACGGCCATCCGCTGTTCACGGCTTACATCAAGGCTGCCCTGGATCACCAGGCTGCCGCCAAGAAGGCCTGATCGGCTGACGGTTCAAGGAATCTGACATGAAACTGTGTGGCTTCGACGTCGGTCTCAACCATCCCTTCTTCCTGATCGCCGGCCCTTGCGTGGTCGAGTCGGAGCAGTTGCAGATGGACACCGCCGGTACGCTCAAGGAAATCACCGCCGAGCTGGGCATTCCGTTCATCTTCAAGTCGAGCTACGACAAGGCCAACCGCTCCAGCGGCACGTCCTTCCGTGGTCCCGGCATGGAAAAGGGGCTGGAGATCTTGGCCAAGGTCAAGCGCGAGCTGAATGTGCCCATCCTGACCGATGTGCACGCTGAGGCCGAGATTCCGGCCGTGGCAGCTGTGGTCGATGTGCTGCAAACACCGGCTTTCCTGTGCCGTCAGACCGACTTCATTCACGCAGTGGCCCAATGTGGCAAGCCCGTGAACATCAAGAAGGGGCAGTTCCTGGCCCCTGGCGACATGAAGAACGTCATCGACAAGGCCCGCGCTGCCGCTCGTGCAGCCGGTCTGAATGACGACAACTTCATGGCGTGCGAGCGTGGCGCCAGCTTTGGTTACAACAACCTCGTGTCGGACATGCGGTCGCTGGCCATCATGCGCGAGACCAATGCACCCGTCGTCTTCGACGTGACCCACTCCGTGCAATTGCCGGGCGGGCAGGGCACGTCTTCGGGCGGTCAACGTGAGTTCGTGCCTGTGCTGGCACGTGCTGGCGTGGCTGTGGGCGTGGCGGGCTTGTTCATGGAAACCCATCCGGACCCAGCTTGTGCACTGAGCGACGGCCCCAACGCGGTGCCGCTCAAACACATGAAGGCCTTGCTGTCCACGCTGGTCGAGCTGGACCGCATCACCAAGAAGAACGGTTTCCTGGAAACCAACTTCAACTGAGCCCATAAAATCGGCGGTTTGCTTGAAGAGCAAGCCGCCTTTCGCTTTTCAAACTATCTATCTTTTGAGGAACCCCAGATGAGCGCCATCGTTGACATCATCGGCCGCGAAGTGATTGACAGCCGCGGTAACCCCACCGTCGAATGCGACGTCCTGCTGGAAAGCGGCGTCATGGGCCGTGCGGCCGTGCCGTCTGGCGCTTCGACCGGTTCGCGTGAAGCGATCGAACTGCGTGACGGCGACAAGAGCCGTTACCTGGGCAAGGGCGTGCTGAAGGCCGTTGAGCACATCAACACCGAAATCGCCGAAGCCGTGCTGGGCCTGGACGCTTCCGAGCAAGCTTTCCTGGACAAGACCCTGATCGACCTCGACGGCACCGACAACAAGGCTCGCCTGGGCGCCAACGCCATTCTGGCTGTGTCCATGGCCGTGGCCCGTGCTGCAGCCGAAGAAGCTGGCATCCCCCTGTACCGCTACTTTGGTGGCATGGGTGCCGTGCAGATGCCCGTTCCGATGATGAACGTCATCAACGGTGGTGCGCACGCCAACAACAACCTGGACCTGCAAGAGTTCATGATCCTGCCCGTAGGCGCACCTTCGTTCCGCGAAGCCCTGCGTTACGGCGCTGAAGTGTTCCACGCACTGAAGAAGATCATCCACGACAAGGGCATGTCCACAGCCGTGGGTGACGAAGGCGGTTTCGCTCCTTCCGTCGAAAGCCACGAAGCAGCCATCCAGTTGATCCTGGAAGCCATCGAGAAGGCCGGTTACGTGGCCGGGGAGCAAATCGCTTTGGGTCTGGACTGCGCCGCTTCCGAGTTCTACAAGGACGGCAAGTACCACCTGGAAGGCGAGGGCTTGACCCTGACCGCCGAACAGTGGACCGACATGCTGGCCACCTGGTGCGACAAGTACCCCATCATCTCGATCGAAGATGCCATGGCTGAAGGCGACTGGGCTGGCTGGAAGCACCTGACCGAGCGTCTGGGCAAGAAGGTTCAACTGGTGGGTGACGATCTCTTCGTGACCAACACCAAGATCCTGAAGGAAGGCATCGAGAAGGACATCGCCAACTCGATCCTCATCAAGATCAACCAGATCGGCACCCTGACCGAAACGTTCGCCGCCATTGAAATGGCCAAGCGCGCTGGTTACACCGCCGTGATCTCGCACCGTTCGGGTGAAACCGAAGACAACACGATCGCTGACATCGCTGTGGGTCTGAACGCGGGCCAGATCAAGACCGGTTCGATGAGCCGTTCGGATCGCATGAGCAAGTACAACCAACTGCTGCGCATCGAAGAAGATCTGGGCAATGTGGCTGAGTACCCTGGCCGCGCCGCTTTCTACAACTTGCGTTGATTCATGCAAGTGTGATGACGCCGCTAGGTGTCATCCCCAAAAAGACGGGACCTTCGGGTTCCGTTTTTTTTGCGCATGACCATGGATAATGTGAAGATGCGTTTCGCCACACTCGTCCTGCTTGCGCTCATTGCGGTCGTGCATGCCGAACTCTGGTTCGGTAAGGGTGGTGTGCCGCGCGTGATGTCCTTGCGTGCGCAAGTCGAGGCGCAACACAAGTCCAACAGTGAGGCGCAGGCGCGTAACGATCAGTTGGCCGCCGAGGTACGAGACCTTCAAGAAGGACTCGAGATGGTGGAAGAAAAGGCCCGTGTCGAGTTAGGCATGGTGAAGCCTGACGAGATTTACGTGCAGTTGACGCACAGCCTGCCTCAGCCCATGCAGGCTGCCTCCGCGCCTGTCTCACCTTGATGTTTTCTCTCGCAGATGTCGCCAGCCATCTGGCTTGGCTGGACCCGTTTCTGGAGCCATTGTGGACCGGATGGGGAACTCCCGTCAGCACGCTTGAGACGGTGGCGTTTGCATTGTCCATCTGGATGGTGGGCTGCAATTTGCGCGTCAACCCATTGGGCTGGCCGTTGGCCATCTTGAGTTCCGCCTTGTACGCCTTGCTGTTTGTACGCAGTCGTCTTTACGGCGAGGCAGGTTTGCAGTTGGTGTTCATTGCCATGTCTTTCTGGGGCTGGTGGCAGTGGCTGCAGGGGCGCGCTGAGTTGGCGCAGGGAGCGGCTGTCGGCTCATTGAGCGCAGCAGGGCGACGATTGACTTGGGTCTCACTGCTTGTGCTATGGCCAACGATCGGCCTGTTGCTGCAACACGCGACCGATTCGGATGTGCCGTGGCTGGATGCGTTGCCCACCGCCGGAAGTCTGATTGGCCAATACCTGCTGGCTAAAAAGCGGGTTGAAAACTGGCCTGTCTGGCTGCTGGTCAACTTGGTGAGCACGGCGCTGTTTGCCTACAAGCAGTTGTGGCTGACCGTACTGTTGTATGCCGTGTTTGCCGCACTTTCAGTTGCTGGCTGGCGCGCGTGGATCCGATTGGCATCCGGTATCGAGCGGTCAGCATGATGGCGCATCCAGCCAATGTGATTGCCGTTGTCGGGGCCGAGAGCACCGGCAAGACCTCGCTGGTGCATGAACTGACACGCGTGTTGTCAGGGCGCGGGGTGGATGTGGTCATGGTGCCGGAAGTGCTGCGCGAGTTTTGTGATGCGCACGGCAGAACCCCGGCAGTACATGAGCAACAGGGCATTGCCAGGGAGCAAACGCAACGCATTCTCGATGCCACACGCTCACATGACTGGGTGGTCGCGGACACCACTGCGTTGATGACTGCGGTCTACAGCGAGTACATCTTTCGCGATCACAGCCTCTATGACCAAGCCATGCTGGATCACAGTACGTCGGCGTTGACCTTGTTGACGTCTTTGGACATCGCCTGGACCCCAGATAGCTTCATCCGCGATGGTGCGCATGTGCGCGAGCCAGTGGATACGCTGATCAGGCAGACACTGATCCGGCACGGCGTGTCTTTCCAGGTGGTGGCCGGGACTGGTGCGGCTCGCGTCAACCACGCGCTCAGCGCGGTCGAGCACGTCATCGGCGGAGGGGCAGGCGCGTCTGCTGCGTTGCGGGGCAAGTCTCAATGGCGTTGGTACTGCGACAACTGCGATGACGGTGAATGCGAGCAGCATTGGCTGAGCCGCTTGAAGTGAGACATGACTGACATCGCCTCGCCGGCTTGGCCGCCGCTCACGGTTTTGTGGCAGGACGAACACTATGTGGTCATTCACAAGCCCTCAGGTTGGCTCGTGCATCGCACTGGCCTGGACGCACACGAATCCCGGATCGTCCTTCAGCACCTCCGTGACCAACTCGGACGCCCGGTTTATCCAGTGCATCGTCTGGACAAGGGGACGTCGGGTGTGCTGCTGATGGCACTGAGCAGCGATGCGGCGCGTGCGATGGCGCAGGCCTTCGAAGGCCATCTCGTGGACAAACACTACATCGCAATGGTGCGAGGGTGGCCCGCGCCGGCATGGGATGTTGACCATCCGCTCAAGCCTGATGATGCGCCGGCCGATGCGCCCGCGCAGTCGGCGCAGACCCAATTCAAGCGTCTGGCAACGTTGCAGTTGGACGTGCCGGTGGATCGCTATCCAACCACCAGGGTGGCGCTGGTTGAGGCTCGTCCGCTCACGGGGCGGCGGCATCAGATTCGTCGCCACTTGAAGCATGTCGCGCATCCCATCATTGGGGACGCGACGCATGGCAAGGGACCTCACAACCGCTGGTGGGCCGAGAGGCTGGGTCTGCAGCGCCTTTGGCTTCATGCCGAAGGGCTGACTTTCACGCACCCGTTCACCCAACACAGGATGGAGATTGCCTCAGATTGGCGCAGTGAGTCACTCAATCCTGATTGGGTGGGGCTGTGGCGCAGCCATGATTGGCAGGCTTGAAGGTTGTGAGGCGTTGGTTACTGCAGTTTGTCTGCAGCGGGCGCGGCCACATCACTTTCTGTAAACAACTCGGCCACATCAATGGGGTCAAACTGATAGTGCAAGCCACAGAAATCGCAGCCGATTTCGACTTGTCCTTGCTCGGCAATGATGGAATCCACCTCCTCCTTGCCCAACCCCTTCAGCATGTCTCCCACGCGTTCGCGTGAGCAAGAGCAGGCGAATTTGGGGCCGTTGGCGCCCTGCATGGCAGGGAAGCGGCGGACGTCTTCCTCCCAGAACAGGCGGTGAAGGATGGTGTCCGCATCCAGCGTCAGCAGTTCTTCTTCCTTCAGGGTCGAAGCCAAATGCGAGATGCGGTTGTACGCATCGGCCAAATCCATGTCCTCGGCGCTGCGCTCACCTTGTGCCAGATTGGCTTCACCTTCGACCGGCAGACGCTGAATCAGCAGGCCTGCAGCCACCTCGTCATTGGCGGCCAGAACCAACTTGCTGTCCAGTTGTTCTGACTGACGCATGTACTGCTCCAGCACCGAAGCGAGGTCATGCAGAGGCTGATGCGCGGCGTCGTTGAGTGGTACAACGCCTTGATAGGGCTGCTGCCCTGGCAGGCGATCTTTGGGGTCGAGCGTGATGGCGCATCGACCGCGTCCATGCACGTTCACCATCTCACTCAGCGGCAGACGCCCGTTGTCCGTGGCGGGCAACTCGCCAACGACCTTGGCTGTGCTGCGGAAGCTGAGGTCAGGCTGCACCTCGGTGACGGCGACCTTCACGGGCCCGTCCCCAAAAATCTGCATGATCACGGCGCCGTTGAATTTGATGTTGGATTGCATGAGGACACCTGCGGCGCTCATTTCACCCAGCAAGCGACGCAGAGGCGCATCGAAGTGGCCGGCTGCTTCGCGGCGACGGAGCACCTCCTGCCAGCTGTCGGTCAACCGGACCAGCATGCCTCGAACGGGCAATCCCTCAAACAAAAACTTGTGCAATTCACTCATGAAAACTCATTCATTCGGTGCGTCGATTCGCACCATGTCGGTCTGATATTGGGCCGCCTTGCTCACATACAAGGCAGTCCCCATGTGCATGCGCGCGAAATCGGCCTCGGTCAGTGGGCGAACGGCCTTGGCCGGAGATCCCATGATCAGCATGCCGTCTTCAAAGACTTTGCCTTCCGTGACCAGCGCGCCGGCGGCCACCAGACAGTTCTTGCCGATGACTGCGCCATTGAGCACCACCGCCTGGATGCCGATCAGCGCACCATCGCCCACGGTGCAGCCGTGAAGCATGGCTTGGTGCCCAACCGTCACGTTCTCGCCAATCGTCAGAGGGAATCCAATGTCTGTGTGCAGAACCGAGGACTCCTGAATATTGGAGTTGCGGCCAAGGACGATGGGCTCGTTGTCACCGCGCATGGTGACGTGTGACCAAACGCTGCTGCCTTCGGACAGCACGACCTGCCCAATGACGTCGGCCGAATCGGCCACATAAGCGCTGGGGTGAACCTGCGGGACCTTGTCTTTGATTCGGTAGAGCGCCATGACTTGCCTTTGGGCTGCCCTGCGAAGGCTCGCCGTAAGTGGAAATGGCTCAATTTTACGAGGGACGCAGAATCGGTGCGGGGACTTTGTTTCGCAGAGAATTTATGATCAGGGACATTCCACATCAACCAACCTTTTTTGATTGGGTCTGCGTATGAAAACAGTCGGAGACAAGCTCGAAACCTTCAAAGTCGTGGGCGTCAAGCCAGGCTTTCTGCAAGACGTGGAGCATGGTCATTCCGCCTTTGAGGACATCACGGAAAAGAGCTTCCCAGGCAAGTGGAAGGTGATCTATTTCTATCCCAAGGATTTCACGGCGGTTTGCGGCAGCGAGGTGGCGGGTTTTGACCGTTTGTCGAAAGCTTTTGCTGATCGCAACGCGGTTTTGATGGGCGGCTCGACAGACAACGAGCATTCCAAGTTGGGGTGGCGCCGAGAGAGTCCGGAACTGAGTCATCTGGCGCATTTCAGTTTCGCAGACGAAACGGGCTCGCTGCTCGATCAATTGGGTGTTCGCGACAAGGAAAAGGGCATTGCCATGCGGGCCACGTTCGTGGTCGATCCGGACAACGTCATCCGGCACGTCACGGTCAACGGCATCTTTGTGGGGCGCAATCCGGAGGAAACGCTGCGTGTTCTGGATGCGCTGCAAACCGAGGCTCCCTGTGTCTGCAACCGTGAAGTGGGTGGCGAGACACTCTGATTGCCCATGATCATTCTCTTATCCCCGGCCAAGAGCCTTGACTACGATACGCCCGCGTCAACGGCCAAGCACACACTGCCGCAATTCGTGAATGAATCGGCAGCGTTGATCGATGTGCTGCGCCCCTATACGCCGGCACAAATTGCATCGCTGATGGATCTCAGCGATGCGTTGTCTTCACTGAATGTGGCCCGTTATGCGGCGTGGTCGTCGACCTTTTCGGCCGACAACAGCAAGCAGGCCGTGTTGGCATTCAATGGTGATGTCTACGAAGGGTTGGATGCCAACACCCTGTCAGTCGCTGATCTGGACTGGGCGCAAGATCATTTGGGTATCTTGAGTGGGCTGTACGGCGTGTTGCGTCCTCTTGACTGGATGCAGCCGTATCGCCTGGAGATGGGCACCAAGCTGGCCAATCCGCGCGGTAAGGATCTTTATGCATGGTGGGGTGACATCTTGGCGCTGTATCTGAACGAACGCCTGGCTGAGCAGGGAGATGACCTCATCATCAATCTGGCGTCGCAGGAGTACTTCAAGTCCGTCAAACGCAAGGCCTTGCGAGCTCGTGTCGTGGAATGCGTGTTTGAGGATTGGAAGGCGGGCAAGTGGAAGGTGATCAGCTTTCACGCCAAGCGGGCCCGTGGCTTGATGGCTCGTTATGCCATTCAAAAGCGTGCGAAGACGGCAGCTGATTTGGTGGCCTTCGACCACGAGGGTTATGCCTTCGATGCGTCGGTTTCGTCCGCTGACCGTCTGGTGTTTCGTCGCAGGATAGAAAGTTGAGATTTTTTTGAAAAGGCCGTCAACCGAGTGTCACTGAGGCTCGTTAAGGTTGCACAGGCTGACTTTTCTGGTCTGCACATTCAACCGTTAGATTCACTGGAGATTTCCATGAAAAAGCTGATTGCCGCCGTGATTGCTTCCGTGTTTGCCGTTGGTGCTTTCGCCGCTGAGCCTGCAGCACCTGCTGCTTCCGCTGCTGCGTCTGCCCCTGCTGCCAAGAAGGCTCATCACAAGGCCAAGAAGGCTGCTGCTGCCGCTTCGGCTGCTGCCTCCAAGTGATCTGACGCTGCGCCGCTGATCGGTGCAGCTCGATACAAAAAAGCCCGGAATCATCCGGGCTTTTTTCATGGGGCACTCAGCGGTTGCCGCTGGCAGGGTGGCGAGGCTTCCCCCCCGCACGTGGGCCCGATGAGGTGTTACCGCCCTTGTCCTGACGTCGTCCGTCAGCGTGGCGTGCGCCGTTGGGGGCGCCAGCGCCAGGACGACGCCCCGCAGCGTTGCGATCAGCAGGGCGGCGGTCGTTGGCAGCACCTTGCGTCGAAGGGGCGCGTTGCCCACCGCGTGAGCCTGGTGCACCGTGTAAGACGCGTCGACCCAATTGGATGGGCTCGGGGCGTGCGTGTGGGTCGGGCTCAAAACCAGGAACGGTTTCGCGCGGGATGGGGCGCTTGATCAGCTTTTCGATGTCGGCCAGGAAGCCTTCTTCATCGATGCAGACCAGGGACAGCGCTTCGCCTTCGGCGCCCGCACGACCGGTTCGGCCAATGCGGTGCACGTAGTCTTCGGCCACATTGGGCAGCTCATAGTTCACCACGTGAGGCAACTGGTCGATGTCGATGCCGCGGGCGGCGATGTCGGTGGCGACCAGGACTTGCAACTGTCCAGACTTGAATTCAGACAAAGCACGGGTGCGCGCCCCTTGGCTCTTGTTGCCGTGGATGGCCATCGCCGTGATGTCCTGCTTTTCCAGGAATTCGGCCAAACGATTGGCGCCGTGCTTCATGCGCGTGAACACCAGCACCTGATGCCAGTTGTTCTCTTTGATCAGGTGCGCCAGCAACTCTTTCTTGCGGTCGCGATCTACCGGGTGCACCTTCTGAGCGATGGTGTCGGCCGTGGCATTGCGGCGAGCGACTTCAATCACCTTGGGTGAATTCAGCAGACGCTCGGCCAGCGCCTTGATCTCGTCGGAGAACGTGGCCGAGAACAGCAGGCTTTGCTTCTTTTGCGGCAGGATGGCAAGCACACGGCGGATGTCATGGATGAACCCCATGTCCAGCATGCGATCGGCTTCGTCCAGTACGAAGTACTCGACGTGACTCAGATCCAGGTTGCCTTGCTGATGGTGGTCGAGCAGGCGGCCGGGCGTGGCCACCAGGATGTCTACGCCTCGGCGCAGCGCGTCAACCTGCGGGTTCATGCCCACGCCACCAAACATCACCATGGACTTGATGGGCAGGTACTTGCCGTAAATGCGCACGTTTTCCTCGACCTGGGCCGCGAGTTCACGTGTTGGGGTCAGGATCAGGGCGCGGATGACACGCTTTTGCCCGGCTTGCTGGGGCTTGGCGGCCATTTTGTGCAGCAGGGGCAGCGTGAATCCAGCGGTCTTGCCGGTGCCTGTCTGCGCACCTGCTAGCAAATCTCCTCCGGTCAATACCGCAGGAATGGCTTGTGCTTGGATGGGGGTAGGGGAGGTGTAGCCGGTTTCTTGGACGGCTCGCAACAGTGGCTCGATGAGCCCCAGACTTTCAAAAGACATGTCGACTGTGGCCCATGAAGGTAGTCGGCGACTGCACTCGTGACGTCCGGGCCAGAACGACGAGTCAACCGTTGGGGAGCGGATGTCCCCAAAGAATGCGGCCACCCCGGGAAGTCCAGCGGTGGCCGTGTTGATGCCCTGATTGTAGGTGCCGAAACTGGCTTTTCGCAGTGTGGAGGCACCAAAATAGGACAGCGTGAGGGCTTGTTGGACACCTTAGGCGTCATCTCGGCGTATCTGCTGAGTGAATACCCCCGGCCGCAGGTGTTGAGAGCACCTAGAATCTGACGCATGAGTTCAATGGTTCTTGCTCGCAAATACCGTCCCCGAGGCTTTGACAGCATGGTTGGTCAAGGTCACGTGGTTCAGGCCTTGGCCAATGCGCTGACGCAGCAGCGCTTGCACCACGCCTATCTGTTTACCGGTACCCGTGGGGTCGGTAAGACAACGGTGTCTCGGATTCTGGCCAAGTCGCTCAATTGCGTTGGCCCCGACGGACAAGGCACGATCACAGCCAGCCCCTGCGGGCACTGCCAGCCGTGTCGTGACATTGATGCGGGTCGCTTTGTCGACTATGTGGAACTGGATGCGGCGTCCAACCGGGGCGTCGAAGAAATTTCCCAACTGCTGGAGCAGGCGGTTTACAAGCCAGTGATGGGGCGCTTCAAGGTCTACATGATCGATGAAGTGCACATGCTCTCGAACACGGCGTTCAACGCGATGTTGAAGACCTTGGAGGAGCCGCCAGACTATTTGAAGTTTGTCCTTGCGACAACGGATCCCCAGAAGGTTCCCGTGACGGTCTTGTCACGGTGTTTGCAGTTCAACCTGCGTCCGATGGCTGTTCAGACCGTGCAGGAGCACCTGGCGCAGGTCTTGTCGGTTGAGCAGATTGAATCTGATCCCGGGTCATTGAGATTGCTGGCGCGTGCTGCGAGGGGATCGATGCGCGACGCCATGTCGCTGACGGATCAAGCCATCGCATTTGGCGGCGGGCGACTGGAGGAGGGCGCTGTTCGGCAAATGCTGGGCGCGGTTGATCGTCAACACGTTCAGCGCATCATCGAGGCCGTCGGTGCGGGCGATGGCGCTGGGCTGGTGGGGGCCGTTGACACCTTGCGTCAACTCGGCCTGTCTGCCTCGGGGACCTTGGAAGAGTTGGCGACGGCGTTGCAGCGCATGGCGGTGATCCAGGCCGTGCCGCAGATGCAGTCCCCTGAAGATGACCCGGATGCGCAGGTGTGGGCTCAGTTGGCGCCAGTGCTGGCTCCGGACGAAACCCAGTTGTTCTACAGCTTGTGCATTCAAGGGCGCGCTGAGTTGGCCTTGGCGCCAGATGAGTACAACGGGCTGCTGATGCTACTGTTGCGCTTGCTGGCCTTCAAGCCTGGGCACGCATACGGGGCAGGAGACAGTCCTCGCCCAAAAGCTGAAGGCTCGGCACGGACACAGATCCCGGTTGCCGAGCCCAAGCCGGTAACAAAGTCTGAGCCAGCACCTGTATCGGCGCCTGCCACGCGGCCTGTTGAGGTCAAGGTGGTGCCTGCAGAGGCGCCAGCGCTGCCTGTGGTGCGTGAGCCTGCTCAAGGCTCGGCCGCACCGTGGGACGACGCGCCAGCAGAGCCAAAGAATGCTGTCGAGCCAAGCGCACCATCGGTTCAGGTCATTAAGCCGCCAGCACCAGTAGTTGCGCCGGTAGCCGAGGACTTTGATGAGCGGCCAGAGCCACCCGATGAGGACTGGACGACTTCGGTCGAGCCTGCTTGGGATGCAACGGTGGATGTGGATGCCGCCTTTGACGATGTGATGCCGGCCAAACTGGCTGCGTCGCCTGTGGTTGCTGCTCAACCCTCTCCAGAGTTGCCCGCTTCCCCAAAGAAGGCGACGCTGTCGTTTGACCTGCCGCCTTTGGGGGCAGATCCGCTCTCCGATCGTTGGGCGGAATTGGTCAAGGAACTCAATGCCAAAGGGTTGATCTCTGCACTGGTGCGAGAGCTCGCAATGCAGTCTCAGGCTGTCGCATGTTCGGACGAGCCAGACGGTAGCGTCCACTGGCGTCTACGTGTTGACCGTGAGAGCTTGTGTTCCGATGTCAACCGAGAGCGGTTGAGCGCGGCGATGGCTCAGCAGCAAGGACAGGCAGTCAAGCTCACACTTGAAAAAGCACCAGCCTTCAATACGCCAGCACAACGCGATCAAGTTGCGCGTGAGGTCAAGCAGCGAGACGCTGAAGCGCTGATCGAGGGGGATCCTCTCGTTCAAGAATTGATGGCTCGCTACCCCGGTGCGCGCATCGTGCCCGGCTCAATTCAGCCCCTCTGATTTTTCTGTCATCGCCTTGCGGTGACAATCTTGTTTCTTGAAATAGAAAGGACGAGCCATGCTCAAAGGACAACTCGCAGGCCTGATGAAACAGGCCCAACAAATGCAGGACAACCTCAAGAAGGCTCAGGAAGAGTTGGGCCACGTGGAGGTGGAAGGCCAGTCTGGTGCTGGCTTGGTCAAGGTGCTCATGACCTGCAAGAACGATGTCAAGCGCGTCACCATCGATCCCAGCTTGCTGGCAGATGACAAGGACATGCTGGAAGACTTGGTGGCTGCTGCATTCAATGACGCAGTCCGCAAGGCAGAAGCGACCAGTGCTGAAAAGATGGGTAAGCTGACTGCTGGCATGCCCATGCCTCCTGGCATGAAGTTCCCGTTTTAAAGGCGCGCTTGCACGATGGCTGATCCCGCGCTGGACGCGCTGGTTGATGCGCTGCGCTGTTTGCCCGGCGTTGGGCAGAAGTCTGCCCAACGCATGGCCTATCACCTGCTGCAGCACGACAGAGCTGGTGCGACCAAGCTGGCTTTGGCCTTGGAAGGTGCCGTCACAGAGATTGGCCATTGCGAGCGGTGCCATACCTTCAGTCGGGCCCCTGTCTGCGATGTTTGCCTGGATGACAGTCGAGACAAACATCTGCTGTGTGTCGTCGAGACACCTGCAGATCAGGCTGCATTGGAGCGAACGGGTAGCTACAAAGGTTGCTATTTCGTTCTGCTGGGGCGGCTGAGCCCGCTGGATGGTCTGGGTGCCAAAGACATTGGCTTGAGTGCCTTGCTGGAGCGTGCCAGCGATGGCTTGGTCAAAGAGGTCATTTTGGCGACCAATTTCACCGCTGAGGGCGAGGCCACGGCGCACGTTCTGGCTGAACATCTCAAGGCGCGTGGATTGAAAGTGACACGCCTTGCTCGGGGCGTGCCTGTTGGAAGTGAATTAGAGTACGTCGACCTCGGAACGATTGCCCATGCGTTCATGGATCGACGCTGAGTTTCATCAACGACAAAATGGCCGATCAACCAGGCCGGAGGAGACTGTCAATGAGTGTTGCGAACTGGTGTGTACTGGCGGCTTGTGCTTTGCCCGTCTTGACGGTTGGGATGGCCAAGGCCAGCGCAGGCATGAAATCGCCCCGTAAAGGTGGCTACGACAATCACAATCCCCGCCAGTGGCTGGGCCAGTTGACGGGGTGGCAACAGCGTGCTGTGGCAGCGCAAGCCAATGGTTTTGAGGCTTTGCCTTTGTTCATTGCAGCTGTGCTGATGGCGCAGCAAGCGCACGCGGATCAGTCGTCCATCGATCACGGGGGGCAGCCGGGATAAAGACAGAAATAGCACATAAGCGATAAACGAATCCTCATGCGCCTGCTTATTACTTAAACCGATAAGTCGTGACGCAATTGGCGCATCACACCCGCTGACCTTCTAAGCCCTGCTCCGCCGCTG
>NZ_JBLIZW010000065.1:0-3807 GCF_048860245.1 Aquabacterium sp.
TTGATCTTGTAGAAGTCGGCCACGGTTTTCTGGATGTTTTCCACCGAGATCTGGCGGTTCTGGATCGACAGCAAGTCCTTGAGGGCCTCGCGCGCCAGGTTGATCGTGATCTCCTTGTGGCTGAATTTGGCAAAGGCCAGCACCTTGCGCAGCGCGCCTTCGAGCTCACGCACGTTGGCACGCACGTTCTTGGCGACGAAGAAGGCCACGTCTTCGGGCATGTCGATGCCTTCCTGGGCAGCCTTCTTGATCAGGATGGCCACGCGCATTTCCAGCTCGGGCGGCTCGATCGCCACCGTCAGGCCGGCGTCGAAGCGCGAGGTCAGGCGTTCATCGATGTTGGCCAACCCCTTGGGATAGGTGTCGGACGTCATGATGATGTGGGCCTTCTTGGCCAGCAGCGCCTCGAAGGCGTTGAAGAACTCTTCCTGCGTGCGGTCCTTGCCGGCGAAGAACTGCACATCGTCGATCAGCAGCAGATCGAGGTTGTGGTACTTGGCCTTGAGTTCGTCAAAGGTCTTGCGCTGGTAGTTCTTGACCACGTCCGAGATGAACTGCTCGGCGTGCAGGTAAAGAATGCGCGCGTCCGGCTTGTCGGCCAGCAGGGCGTTGCCCACGGCGTTCATCAAGTGAGTTTTACCCAGACCGACCCCACCGTAAATGAACAGCGGGTTGTACATCTGACCAGGGGCGCCGGCCACATGCAGGGCGGCGGTGCGGGCCATCTGGTTGGCACGGCCGGGCACGAGGTTGTCGAAGGTCAGCGCCGGGTTCAGGCCCATGACCTGAGGTTGTGCGCGACCACCACGACTCGGTTCAGACGCCTGTGGATAGGCGGCGCCCGCCGGACCCTGGTTGGCAGCTTGGGCCTGGGCCATCTGCGGAGGCATGGCCGGACTGGCTTGCGCATTGGGGGGCAGGGCGCGACCCGGCATCACCATGCCGGGACGCAAGCCACCGACGGGGGCGGCCATGCGGGGAGCCAGGGCCAGGTCCAGGCGGATTTCGCCCGACTGCAGTTCGCCCAGGATGGCTTCGAGCCGTGCGCTGTACTGGGTGCGGATCCAGTCCAGCATGAAGCGGTTGGCCACACGCACCGACACCAGGGTCACGCCTTCGCTCTGGCTCACTTCGGCCGGCGGCAGCGGGCGGATCCAGGTGTTGAACTGCTGTTCAGGCAGTTCGGTGGCCAGGCGCTCACAGGTCCGTTGCCACAGGGTGGCGGGGTCGTCGGGGCTCTGGCCGGCGGTGGTCAATTCGGCGGCACTCATGTGTGGACAAGTCTTTCTTCGGGGAGCGAATTCTAAGCGCATGAGCACAGGTCATTGACAGGTTATCCACAGTTTTTTCCCGGGGTGGGTGATTTGGGACAAGGTCGGTGTCTGACTGCGATTTCGGGGGGCGGGAAGCTCAGCCCAGGCCCAGATCCGCAAAGGCATTGACCCTGTGCCAAAAACCTGTTGTAATCGCGGGTTCGTCCGGTCAGCTGAGTGCTTTGGCGTGCCAATACCATCCATGGTGGCGTGTCTGAGTGTGCAGAGGGTCCGGGTGCCACCTGGGCGGCAATTGCATCGCATCAGGGATCACAAGACACAGACAGGGCCGCCCCATTGAGGTGCGGCCTCATGAAGGACCATCTCATGAAGCGTACTTACCAACCCTCCAAGACCCGCCGCGCCCGCACCCACGGTTTCCTGGTGCGCATGAAGACCAAGGGTGGCCGCAAGGTCATCGCTGCTCGCCGCGCCAAGGGCCGCAAGCGTCTGGGTCTGTAATTTCCCGTCCCGGTCTGGTCGGTGCCGTGAGGGCGTTCGACCAGTACAGGTGTGAACGAGGCCGGGCGCTGCCCGGCTTTGTTTCGACTTGACTTTCCTGACACACCGTGCGGCCACCCAGCCTGAAAGCTGCTGATTTTCAGAGGGCTTTGGGTTCGCGCCCGGTTTCGCGCACGACGCACTTCGTCTTGCATGCGCTGCCGTTGGTGCGTGCTGCGGATGCTGCTTTGGCAGGGTCCGAGCCTGAGGCCCTCGCTTCGCCAGCCCCGTTGTCCACAGACGAGGGGTTGTCGGCCGCCTTGTGTGTGGATGAGTGTGCACTCACTTTGCCCAGTTGTGGCCCGAGCGGCTGGCGACTGGGCTTGGTGCTGCCCAAAAAACAGGCGCGTCGTTCGGTGACGCGTTCCCTGATCCGTCACCAGGTCCGTGAGGCCCTGCGTCGACATGGCCCTGACATCTGGGCTGCCGGCCGCCATGGCCCCGAGGTCGATGGCTGGGTCGTGCGTCTCAAAGCCCCGTTTGACCGTCAGTTCTTTCCCAGCGCCGCCTCCCGTGCGTTGAACGTGGCTGTGCGCGACGAACTTGACCAACTCTGGTCACGTCTGGCCCGGAGTACGGCATGATGCACACGCTCCTCCATGTGTTCCGCCAAGGGCTGGCTGCGCTGTGCGCCGGTCTCAATGCGGTGCTGATGGGGGTCGTGAAAGCGTATCGGCTCTTGCTCAGCCCTTGGCTGGGCTCGGCCTGTCGTTTCACGCCCACCTGTTCCCAATATGCTTTGCAGGCGCTGGAGCGTCATGGTCCGGCCGCAGGGTCGTACCTGACGGCACGGCGTCTGCTGCGTTGTCATCCGGGTTGTCCGGGTGGCCATGACCCGGTGCCCGATCAGGCACCGCGTCTCTTGTCCCGTTTTTGCAACCCTTCGTCGGATTCCAATCGCCCATGAATGATCTGCGTCGCACCCTGCTGTGGTCGGTGTTTGCCGTCTCACTGCTGATGTTGTGGGATGGCTGGCTGGTTCACACTGGTCAACCTTCCTTGTTTGCGCCCGCACCGGTGGTGGCTTCGGCACCCGCTGCGTCGGGGCCGGCTTCGTCTGCCAACTTGCCCACTCCCAGTGCCGCGCTGGGCGCGCCCGCCGCAGCCGTGGCTGCCGATGGTGGCGCCAGTGCCCCGGTGGTGCCGAAAAGTGAGTTGATCACGGTCACCACCGATGTGGTCAAGGCGACGTTCGACACCTTGGGCGGCAGCATGGTGCGCGTGGAGTTGCTGCAGCACCGTGCACAAGACGATTTCAAGCAGAACATGGTCTTGTTCAACAAGACCGCCGGTCACACCTATGTGGCCGAGACCGGCTTGATTGCGACCACCGGATTGCCCAACCACAAAACCCCCTTCACCGTCTTGAGCACCGAGCGTGTGCTCGCCGATGGCGCGGACAAGTTGGTTGTCAAGATGGCTTCGGCACCGGTGAACGGTGTGCAGCTGATCAAGACTTTCACCTTCCCGCGTGGCAATTACGCCATCGATGTGAAGCAGGAAGTGGTCAACAGTTCTGCCGCCGCCGTCAGCCCACAGTTGTATGTGCAACTGGTGCGCGATGGTTCGGCCCCGACGGCCGAAGGTCCCACCATGATCGGTGCGCCTCAGGCCTACCTGGGTGGTGCGTTCTACACGGGCGAAGCCAAGTTCCAGAAGGTGGAGTTTGCCCAGATCGAGAAGAACGAGGCCGAGTTCCAGAAGAATGCCGACAACGGTTGGGTGGCCGTCGTCCAGCACTACTTCACCGCCGCCTGGTTGAACAACACCAAGACCGCGCGCGAGTTCTACGCCCGCAAGCTGGACAGCAACCTGTATGCCCTGGGCATGCTGTTCCCGGTGGGCGAAGTGGCCCCGGGTCAGACCAAGGCCATCGAGACGCAGCTGCTGGTCGGCCCGCAGGAAGAGGTCAAGCTGGCCAAGTTGGCCGAAGGCCTGGAGCTGGTCAAGGACTATGGCTGGACCCACCTGATGGCCAAGCCGCTGTTCTGGC
>NZ_JBLIZW010000066.1:0-46859 GCF_048860245.1 Aquabacterium sp.
ACACCCCAATTGCGCCACTACAAAGCATTCATGCAGTTGCCACTACAAAACTTCCGCAAAAATGTGCATAAGTCGTTGATTCACATGGAAGCGGCTTCACCAAAAACGCGAAATCGGCATTTTGGTGTCGAACTCGGGTGATCAGGTTATCGTTGCGCCGTTGATTGCCGTGATGGCGTTTGGCACCGCATCCTTGTTTGTGGCGGGTTTGCGGGCCTATTTCAGTGAGCCCGGGGTGACGCATGGCCGGTTTTTCTGGGGGCTCTTCGGCACAGGATTGACTGCAACCGCCGTGCTCACATGGTTGACGCATGGCTGGCCGTTTTCAGGGCCGGTCGTGGTGTCGGCGACTTGCTTTGTCGGATCGATCTGGATGGTCTGGACGTGGCGGCGCAAGGGGTATCGCATGCTGCTCATCCTGGCCGCGTTGTTTGATTTGCATCCTTTGCTGTTGGCCTGGACCTTGGCCAACGATGTCCCGCTCGAGCAGTTCCGCAGCAATGTGGTTGCGTTGTGCGTGGCCATCTTCGTGATGGCGACCGCCATGTTGCTTCAGCATCAGTCTCAGGGCTTGCAGCGGGAGTTGGCGTTGCGCAAGGATGCGGAAGATGAACTGCGAGAGTTGGCCGCCACCTTGGAGATCAAGGTTGAAGCCCGCACGCGCCAGTTGGAAGACTTGGTGCAGGGCCTGAAGTCATTTTCAGGCATGGTGTCCCACGATCTGCGCGGACCGCTCGGCAACGTGGTCACCGTTGGCGAATTGGCCAAGATGTCACTGGCCAAAGGCGATGTGACCAAGGTTGCCAGTTATCTGGCGCTGCTGATCAAAGAAGGGCATCGTGCGGTCGCAATGGTGACGGACTTGCTGATGTTGGCGCGCGCCGAGCAGGCGGCGGTCAAGAAGATGCCCGTGGACTTCCATGAGCTGACGCAGGACTGCGTTCAGTCCTTGTCTTTGTCCTATCCGGATGCCGCCTGCAAGATCGAGGTGTCGTCCCTGCCTGTGGCCACGGCAGATCCCGGTTTGATGAGCCATGTGCTGCACAACCTTCTGGGCAATGCGCTGAAGTTTGGGCAGGGCACGCAAGGGCTTCAGGTACGCGTGAAATCCAGCCTGGAAGGCGATTGCTGGCGCTTTGAGGTGCACGACAACGGGCCAGGATTCGATTCTGAGCAGGCAACCAAGTTGTTTCAGCCCTTCGAGCGATTGGACAGCAAAGTGGCAGGGACAGGCTTGGGCCTGTCTGTGGCCAAAAAGATCGTCGAGTGCCACGGTGGCCAGATCGGTGTGCGTTCTCAGCCCGGAGCCGGGGCCCTCTTCTGGTGGACCTTGCCTGTGGCGTGACGCCAGACGGCTGGGTGGCCGGGATCAGCTCAAGGTCGATTCATGCAGGCGCACGGTGCCACGGCCAGCTTCCTTGGCGCGGTACATGGCTTCGTCGGCGCGAGACAACAGGATGGCGTCAGGGCCGTCGTGGTACTGGAACACGGTCACACCGATGCTGGCGCTGCAATGGTGCGTGACGGTGATTTCCAGGCCATCCTCTTGCACGCTGGTCAGCACATAAGGCTCTGACAGTTGGTTGAGGATCTTGTGCGCCACGAACATGGCATCGTGCTGTGCTTCGACGGTGGACTCAGGCAGGTTGCTGAGCAGCACCACGAATTCATCACCGCCAACGCGTGCCACCGTATCCGCTTCACGGACGCTCTGCTTGAGTCGCATGGCCGCCTCCATCAGCAGCAGATCGCCCATGGCGTGACCGTGCTCGTCGTTGAGGGGCTTGAAGTTGTCAAGGTCGAGGTAAATGAGCGCGCTGTGATGCCCGCTGCGCTTTTGGTGCGCCAAGGCCAGACGGATGTGATCGCTGAGCAGCCTGCGGTTGGGGAGCTCGGTCAGGGTGTCGTGGTAAGCCATGCGCTCAATGCGGGCGGCAAGCGCTTTGCGATCGGTCACATCGGTGACAAAGGTCAGCGCGGCAGGCCGGCCATGCCAGATGAAGGGTCCACCACTGAACTCAAACCACCGCAGGCCTTTGTGTGCCGTGATCACTTGCGCTTCGTAGTGTTGGTCTGTCCTTTGTCCGGACTGATGCTGGCGCTGGTGATCCTGAACCAGTTTGCGATGATCGGTGCTCACCCATTCGACGAAATGGCGATGCTGTAGTTGCTGCGCGGAATGTCCCAGCAACTCGGTCATGGCCGGGTTGCTCAGCATCAGGATGCCATCTTGCGTGACGGCAATCCCTTCATTGGCGGACTGCAGGAGTTGGCGATATTGCTGCTCCCGATCACTCAAGCTGTGCTCAATGCGTTCCTGGGTCATCAAGGTCATGCCGACCGCCAGCAACAGGGGGATCTGCGTGGCGAGCAAGAACATGAAGCCGTGAAGGGGCAGGTGGTCCACCGAGTCGGCACTGTTCAGGTTGACGGCATGCATGCTCAGCAAGCGCATCACCATGATGGCGCACAGCACCATGACGGCGGCCAGCAGGATGTATTGCCCACGACCAGCGGTTTGATGACGCTGACGCCAGATGGCCTGCGCGGCCATGATGGACTGCGCACCGAGCACCACGCCCGATACCAGAATGCGGGGCGTCATCTGGTGCACGATGAAGGGCATCACAGCGGCCATCACGGCCACAGGTAGCCAGTTCCAGCGCGGGGTGGCGCGTCCTTGAAAGGTATAGATACCCTGGCAAAACGCAGCCAGGCTGGCAGACAGTGCGGTGTTGCCTGCCGCAATCGCCAAGACGGCGGGCAGATCGTCTCGCCCGATGAACAGCAGGTAACTCCAGGCGTGAAGCAGAAAACCAAACACCCACCAGACCATGTGCTTGCGGCCACGCACGCCTATCCAGGCCAACGCCAGCGTCAAGATGATGCTTGACAGGACGTTCACGGCAAACAGAGACGACAAATGAAAGGCCATGCGGGGCGGGTGCGATGAGGGCGAGATACGGGTGGAAGTAATCTAACCGAGTCACATGGGATGTGGGCGCCTTGGCGGGTACCAAATGCCAAGGGATTTCCTGAGGGCGGCCTCAGTGCAGACCGGTCTGATGCAGGACCGGAAAAGCACGGTTCAGCCCCGAGATGAGCATCTCGACGGCCATGGCCGACAGCAACAACCCCATGAAGCGCTCCAGCGCCACCAGACCGGGCTGGCCCAGTCGGCGTGACAGGCGGTCAGCGGACGCCAGGATGGCCCATGCCACGGCCATCGCCAAGGCAATGGCACCGGACCACAGCCAGGCACGATCGGGTTGGCGCGAGGCCAGCAGCACCACCGTGGCCAAGGCCGATGGCCCGGCAATCAAGGGGATGGCCAAGGGCACGAGGAATGGCTCGCCTTGACCTTCTTCGTCGCTGACGCTGACGCCCATGCTGGGGAAGGCCATGCCCAAAGCGATCAGAAACAGAATCACCCCGCCCGCAATTTCCAGCGATGCGTTGGTGAGGTGCATGGCCTTGAGCAACTGTTCGCCGCCCAACATGAACAGCAGCAGCATGACCGCTGCGATCAGGCATTCGCGTGTGATGACCCAGAGCCGACGTGGTTTGGGGACATTTTTCAGCAAGCTGATGACCACCGGCACGTTACCGAGCGGATCAATCACGATCAGCAAGACGATGAAGGCAGACAGAAAGTCGTGGTCCATGGCGATCTGAACAGGGTCAGGAAGAACGCGCCGGGGCTGCAGTCGGGGCGGAGGCAGGCCACTGAGACAACATGACGCCCAGAACGATCAGTGCGGCGCCCACCAAAGCTCGCCCGGCCAGCACCTCGTTGATGTACCACACAGCGGTCAGCGAAGCAAAGACGGGTTCCAGTCCGTATAGCAGGGCGGCTTCCACAGCGCGCACCCGTGCTTGCCCCCAGGCCTGCAGCCAGACGACAGCCGCGCTTGCAATGACGCCGAGGTAGATCAGCGGCCCGATGTGCGCCTCAGCCCGAGCAGGCAGGCTCGCCATGTCGGCGCCTTGCAGCAAGATGCCTGCGCTGCCAAAGCTCAGCATGATGAGCGTTTGTACGGCGGCCAGCCGCTCAGGACGGCAGGGGGCAACCGGTTGTTGTCGGGCGCAGTATTCGAACGTCAGGACGTAGATGGCGTAGACGAAGGCACTGGCCAGTGTGAGGGTGTCCCCCAGATTCCATGGGGCAGACTCATAGAACAGGCCGAACATGCCCGCCACGCTGAGGACGGCGCCGCCGATGACCGGCCAGCCGAGACGCTGACCCAGTAGCGCGGCCAGCAAGGGCACGATCACCACATTCAAGCCGGTGATGAAGGCGTTGCGGTTGCTGCTGGTCAGCCCCAATCCGCTCACCTGCAGGGCCGTGGCCATGAACATGACACTGCCCATGATGAGGCCCCAACGCCATTCTTGCGGGCGCAGACCTCGCAGGAACGGCCACAGCACGCAAAGCGCCACGGCGCAACGCAGGCTGATGATCTCCAGTGCCTGGAGGTCGCCGCTCATGGCCTTCATGGCGGGGAAAGTGGTTCCCCAAACCATGGTGACGAGCAGCAGGGCCCCCAGGCCCATGCGGTGGCGTGTGCCCGCAGACGCGAGTGACATGAACGACCTTCTTCCTACCAAACCGTCAAACGCGTGCGCGGGCTACCTTCATCAGTTGAAGGTATAGCGGGCCATCAGGTTGAAGCGCGACAGGTCGCCCTTCTCGCCGGCCAGGGTCTTGCGCTGACCCCAGATGTACTCGGCGCCCAGGTCCACGTTCTTCACGGGGTTGTAGATCACGCCGGTGTGCAACTGGTACATGCTCTTGTTGATGCCGTACTGGCCGGAATCCAGGCCATTGGCCACGGCAAAGCGGGTGTAGTCGTTGCTGTAGTTCTCTTGCCAGCCCAGCACGACGTTGCTGCGCAGCGTGTCGCTGGCCTTGTACTGGTAACCGGCGGTGATGCCGACAGCCCGTTCCATCAGGATGCGGTTGCTAGCTTCATCCACAAAGGCGCCTTCGATGTAGTTCAGGTAGCGGCCGATGCCTTGGCCGTAGGTGAAGCCCAGGCTGAGCGAGTCCTGGCTGTCACGCACTTTGATCAGGCTGGTGCCGGCGATGCCGTAGCCACGCTTGGCGGCGCGGAAAGCGGTGACGGACGAATCCGCATCACGGATGACCTTGACCTCTTGCGTCACGCCGCGCAGGCTGGCGGTGCCCCAGTCAAAGGCACGGTCCCAACGCAGGACCAAATCGGGGCTGCGCGAAAAACCTTCTTTGACGACGGAGCCACTGTTGTCATAGGCATAGCTCACCGGATTTTCCAGTGCCACCGTCAGGCCACCGATGTCCGGGGCGTTGTAGGTGTAGCGGATGACGGGTTGACGGATGAAGGTGTTGCCGATGGGGCCGTTGAAGTCCACCGTCTCAGGCGCGTTGTCGATGTCCATGAAGGTCGACCAGGTCTGACCCACGGTGAAACCGGCAAAGGTGCCGATGGCCTGACGCAGACGGAAGTTGTAGCCGTTCAGCGCTTGTTGGGTCAGGATGCTGTCCGACGACTTGCCAAAGGCCGAGTTGCCCAGGCGGGGATCGTTGTTGAAGTCGCCTTCGATCTTCACGCCCAGCACGCCAGCCGCCGTGGGGGTGGCCGACTCGATGCCCAGGCGCGAGGTGCGCGCGTGCACATAGGTCTGACCCTTGCGCTGGGTGCTGCCATTCAGGGGCACATAGGGCAGGAAGGTCGAGTAGTCGTTGTTGCTGTTGTCGCCCTTGGCGTCATGGATGGCGTTGACTTCGACATAGCCGTACAGCTTGATCGAGGTCTCGGAGCCCGGCAGGCGGAAGCTGCCCGGGATGTCGCCGGCCACGACAGCATCCTTTTGCTTCATTTCGACCTGTTCCACACGCTCGGCCAGCGCGGCCGTGCTCACGGCGGGCACTTCAGCAGGAGCCGGTGCGGCAACGGGGGCTGTGGCAACAGGGGCCGCTGCCGCCGGAGCTGGCTTGGCGCTTTGCTGTTTCAGGGCTTCCAGTTCAGCGCGCAAACGCTGCACTTCCTGACGCAGCAGCTTAAAGTCCTTGGCCGACTGAGCGTGGGCCGGAACGGTCAACACGGAAGAGGCCACCAGGGCCAGGGCGATAGGGTGGAGTTTCATGATGATGGGCAGGCAAAGGTGAGGGGGCTCAATGAGCGACTTGGCCAAGGAAGGCCCGGATGCGAGGGTTGTCTTGACGGTCGAAGAATTCCTCAGGCGTACGGTCCTGAAGGATTTCGCCTTGGTTGAGGAACAGCACGCGATCAGCCACTTCGCGGGCAAAACCCATTTCGTGTGTCACCACGATCATGGTCATGCCACTGGCAGCGAGCTGTTTCATCACGTCCAGCACTTCCTTGACCATTTCAGGGTCCAGTGCGGAAGTGGGTTCGTCAAACAGCATGACCTTGGGTTCCATGGCCAGGGCGCGGGCAATGGCCACGCGCTGCTGCTGTCCGCCCGACAGGGCAAACGGATGTTTGTGGGCGTGGGCTTCCATGCCAACCTTGCGCAACAAATCCAAAGCCAGGGACTCGGCTTGGGCGCGAGACAGGCCTCGCACCCGGCGGGGTGCCAGCGTGACGTTGTCCAGCACAGTCAGGTGCGGAAACAAATTGAACTGCTGGAACACCATGCCAACTTCGCGGCGCAGGGCGTGCAGGGTGCGGCTGTCGTCGCTGACTTCGATGCCGTCAACGCAAATGCGCCCGCTGTCATGCTTCTCCAGTCGGTTGAGCATGCGCAGCAAAGTGCTTTTGCCAGAACCCGAAGAGCCCAGGATCACGGTGACCTTGCCCGCTTCGAAATGCGTGCTGAGGTTGCGCAGGACGTGGTGCGCACCAAATGACTTTTCAACGTTGTCGACGGTGATGAATGCTGGGGTGCTCATGAGCGGCGGCCCTCCACGTCATAGCGGTGTTCCACGGCGTCGGAGATGCGGGTCAGCAGAGTGGTCATCACCAGATAGATGCTTGCCGTGGTCACCAGGGTGGGAATGGGTTCAAACGTGGCGGCCTGGATGCGATTGCCAACGTTCGTGAGTTCCACCACGCCAATGGCGTAGGCCAGCGACGAATCCTTCAGCAGCGACACAAAGTTGTTGACCAACGATGGCAGAGAAATCTTCATCGCCTGCGGGAAGATGATGTCCAGAAAGGTCTGCCATCCAGACAGCCCCAGTGAACGCGCGGCTTCGTGCTGGCCCTTGGGCACGGCCTGCAGGCCCGCGCGAATCGCTTCGGCGTTGTAGGCGCCGACATTGAGTGCCAGGGCAATGCAGGCCGACGTGAAGTCACTCAGGCGCAGCGACGGTGCCAGCACCGGCAAGGCGAAGTACACGAACAGCACCTGCACCAGCAGCGGCGTGCCACGGATGATCCAGATGAACAGGCCCGCCAGCCACCGCACGGGCGGCACGCGCGAGGTCTTGCCCAACGCTGCGAGCAAGCCGATGATGAGCCCTGCCACACCCGACACCAGGGTGAGTTCCATGGTGATCCAGGTGCCATCGGCGAAGTCTTGAGCGGCCGGACCAATGGGGTCGGGCGCCCAGGACAACGGAATGGCCAGCAACCACAGCGCAGCGAGCAGTACGCAGGAGGCCACCACGATGGTGGCGTTGCTGCGCGCAGCTCTGCTCCATTTGGTTGGCCAATGAGGCAGGGACAACATCATGAGTGACCTCGGTTCGATTTACTTGCAGCGAACGTCTTCGTTGAAGTACTTCTTCGACAAGGCTGCATAGCTGCCATCGGCCATCACTTCAGCCAAAGCTGTGTTGTAGGCAGCGGCCAGGCTCTGATTGCCCTTGGCCACGGCAGCGGCCACGCGCTCCACAAAAACCATGTCACCCGCCTTCATGCCGGCATTGGGGGCGAGGCTGATGGCTTGCTTGGCCACGAAGCGATCGGTCACCCAAGCGTCCACACGTTGATTGAGCAGCGCAGCGCGGGCATCGGTGTCCTTGGGGAAGTTCTTCACTTCCTTGATGCCAGGCAGCTTGCGCACGCTTTCAAGATAGCTGGTGCCGGTTTGAACCGACACCACCTTGCCAGCCAAGTCTGCACCCGAATGAATCGCCGGTGTTAGCGACACCACTTGGCCGCCCGAGCAGTAGTGCGGGTTGGTGAAGGTCACGGCCTTCGAACGTTCTTCATTGATGCCGTGCGACGCGATCACCAGATCCCATCGGTCTTGGCGCAGGCCGGCGAGCAAGGCGTCAAACCCCAGCGCTTTCCACTCAATGGTGACGCCCATCTTCTTGGCGACCAATTCCGCCAACTCCACTTCAAAGCCAGTCAGCTTGCTGCCTTGAAAGTAGTTGAACGGCATGAACTGCCCTTCGGTGGCAATGACGATCTTGCCGTCCTTCTTGATGTCCTCGAATGGGCGAGCCTGAATGCCCACAGCGGTGATCAAGGCTGCGGCAAACACCATGCCGCGTCGAATCCAAGTGCTGGACTGTGTCATTGTCGAATCCTAAGAAGGGGGATGGACCATGTCGAGCCAAGCTTTTGGGGCGAGTTGGCTCACTCAAAAGGGGCGCATTTTCGCAGAATATCCCCCATAGAGGGGCGTGGTGAGTCTGCAAAACCAAGGGAAAGCGTGGATGTTTGTGTTTTGTGACAATCGTTCAGTTCATTTTTGATGTCCGTTGAATGGAGTGGGTGATGAACCGTGATCAGTTGGTGGCGCAGCGCTACGGGCGAGAAGAGATGCCATCGGTGGCAATGTCTGCGGTGATCGAGCAGTTGCTGTCGCACCGAACCGTCAGACACCATTTGCCAGACCCGGTCCCGGACGATGCATTACGCGCCATCGTCACTGCGGCTCAGTCTGCGTCCACCTCGTCCAACTTGCAACCCTGGAGCGTGATCGCGGTGCGGTCACCCGATACCAAGGCTCGCCTGGCGGCATTGGCCGGTGATCAGGCGCACGTTGCGCAGGCCCCGCTGGTTCTGATCTGGCTGGCAGATCTGGCCAGACTAGAGGCTGTGGCGCAGTCCGTCGGGTTGACGCGAGACGGTCTGGACTATCTGGAGATGCTGCTCGTGGGTGTGATCGACGCCTCGCTGGCCGCCCAAAACGCCATGGCCGCAGCCGAATCGCTGGGTTTGTCAGGTTGTTTCATCGGCGGCATGCGCAATCAGGCTGCGCAGGTGGCCGACTTGCTGGGCTTGCCCCCCAAAGTGTTCGCGGTCTTCGGGATGACATTGGGGAAAGAGGATCCCGCGCATCCCGCCGACATCAAGCCGCGTTTGCCTCAAGCCGTGGTCTGGCACAACGAGCGATACGAGCCTGTGGCCGAGCAGTTGCGTGGTGTGGCGGCTTACAACCAGTCCATGGCCGATTTCTACGTCAGTCAAGGCATGAATGTGCGAGGCACCTGGGCGGTACATTCGTCCAAGCGCATTGCGACACCTGAAGCCCTGACCGGACGCGAGGCACTCGTGGAGGCCCTGCAAACACTGGGTTTCCCCCTCAAATAATTGAAAAAATCAGGGTTGATCGGGGTTTGCGGGCCACGTTTCGTGCAAAAACCAGTACCCATCGGGGTTTGCCGGGGGCACAATAGGCCTTGCCCGACGATTGCGGGTGCAACTCGAACTTCGACTTATGAACAAGACCGATCTGATCCAGCAACTGGCTGATAAGCATTCCCTGTCCAAGGCCGAGGCAGGCCGCATCCTCGACACCCTGCTGGACACCGTGGTGACCGCAGTCAAGAAGGGCGACGCCGTGACCATTCCCGGTTTCGGCTCGTTCAAGCAGCACGCCCGTGCCGCTCGCAATGGCGTGAACCCCAGCACTGGCGCCAAGATCAAGATTGCCGCTGCCAAGCTGCCCAAGTTCACACCTGGCGCCACGTTCAAGGCCGCTGTGGATCCCAAGGCTGCTGCTCGCAAGGCTGCCAAGGCTGCGCCTGCTGCCAAGCCTGTTGCCAAGAAGGCCGCTGCCAAGCCTGCCGCCAAGAAGGCTGCCAAGAAGAAGTGATCTTCCAAGCAAAGAGGCCCCGACGGGCCTCTTGCTGCATCACGCACATGACCGCAAGGCATGTGCGTTTTTGTTTCTGGCGCGGCTTTAACCACGCGCTTTGCGGCGCATGGCCATCTCGCGGCCCATGCCTTGCAGGTCCCACTCCGCAATGCGCACCTTGGCTTCCGGATAGATCAGCGACTCTTCCAGTGCCATGTGATCCTGGTAGAGCACCTGAAACACGGGGACAGCCAGCGCCAGTTGGTCGATGTTGAACCAGTTGTAACCTGCGGCGATGGACTCGAACTGCGGCGCCAATTCCAGCCAGTCCTCTTCAATCCAGCTGTGGTCCTGCTGCAGGCGCAGCGTGGCTTGCACCAAATCGTCGTTGCCGCTGTTGATCAGCGCAGGAAACACATGACGCTCCTCATCAATGTGATGCTGTCGCGCCGTGTTCATGAAGAACATGAAAATGTTCTTGGCCATGGTCTGTGCCTGACCATCCACGCCGTGATTTTGCAAATGGGCAACCAAGTCTGACATCTGCGCCAAAGCGGTCACCATCTGTTGATGGCAGGCATCCAGCACGTCAAAGGGCTCAATGGCGCGTCCGTGTGGCGTGGCGGACTGCGATTGAAGGTTCTGCATGAGGGCTGACATGTGGGCTCCTTCGCTCCGGCGGTGTCTGGGATTGGTGGAAATACCAACTCATTCTGAGCAGAAGGGCCGTTGTAACTTTGCGGCACATCAACTTTGTGCGGGAGTTTTGCGCGGTGCCCCTTGGCTAGGGCGTATCCTGAGCCAAAACGGATAGCAAGCTGTTTATCCTTGAATCTCTTACCGTTTTCAGGAGTGATCAATGTCTGTCATCAAAAAAGCGCTGGTGTCTGCATTTGCCGTGGTGTGCATGAGTTCGGTTTTTGCTGCCGATGCGCCTGCGCCGTCCACTGACAAGGCTGCAGCGGATGCTGCTGCCCCAGCTCCTCGCGCCGCGAAGCGTGCACGTGCGAACTGGTACAACACCCCCGGCTGGAAGCTGATGACGGCGCAAGAGCGTGCCGACTACCGCGCCAAGATGAAGGGCATGAAGACGCCCGAAGAATGCCAGGCCTTTGTGGATCAGCATCAGGCCGACATGGTGGAGCGCGCCAAGGCCAAGGGCTCGGAAATCATTCCTGAGCGCAATGACGCCTGCAACTGGCTGAAGAAGAAAAAGTGATGTGGCCGGGGTGAGTTCGCTCACCTCGCTGTACAGCAAAATGGGCCGCGTTGCGGCCCATTTGTTTTGGTGGCGCTGTCTGCAATCAGAGAAAGCGTTCCAGCAACTTCTTGGAATGCTTGTCCAGGGCGGCGGCATCTTTCACGCTGAAATACAGGCCCTGGCCACTGCTGATCAGCAGGCGGCCATTGCCCAGACGGCGGATGTCGTCTTCGCTCTTGAGCACAAACTGGGTGCGTCCCCGGTCGGTGTCCACCGTCCAGGTGGATGGGGTCGAGAAGGTGGACACCTTCTGGATAGCCAGCACAGTGGGAGAGAACTCGCGCACAGCCAGCTCATCGTCCAGCAACTGACGCACCGGCGCGGGCAGGGCGCTGAGTCGATCGATCCAGGCCAGTTCGTGGCCGTCCGGGCTGACCAGGGAGACACCGTCATCCGGCGCCGACATGGGGAAGGCGCGCACAGGGGTGATGCCCACGTGGGTGGCGCCCTCGGCATCGGTCAGAACCAGTTTGCCGAAGGCGTTGCGTGCCAGTTGAAAAGAGAGTGCAGTCATGGTGTGGGCCTCGCGTCAGTGGGCAGTTTCGGCGTCAATGAGCGCGTCTTGCTCGGCCTTGCGTTGTTGTGCCATGTACAAGCGCCAGTAGGCACCTTGGCGGGCCATCAGTTCGTCGTGTGGCCCCACTTCGACGATCTTGCCCTTGTCCATCACCACGAGGCGGTCGGCCTTGCGGAGGGTGGACAGGCGGTGCGCAATCGCGATGGTGGTGCGGCCTTGCACCAGGTTGTCCAGTGCCTTCTGGATTTCCTTTTCGGTCTCGGTGTCCACAGCCGAGGTGGCCTCGTCCATGATCAGGATGCGCGGGTCGATCAACAGCGCGCGTGCGATGCTGATGCGCTGACGCTCACCGCCCGACAGACCCTGGCCGCGTTCACCCACCAGTGAGTCGTAGCCTTGCGGCAGACGCAGGATGAACTCGTGTGCGTGCGCTGCGCGGGCGGCAGCCACGATTTCCTCGCGGGTGGCATCGGGCTTGCCGTAGGCAATGTTCTCGGCAATCGTGCCAAAGAACAGGAAGGGCTCTTGCAGCACCAGGCCGATGTTGCGGCGGTAGTCGGCCACGGCAATGCGGCGGATGTCGGTGCCGTCGATGCTGATGGCGCCATCGCTCACGTCGTGGAAGCGGCAGATCAGGTTGACCAGCGTGCTCTTGCCCGAGCCGGAGTGGCCCACCAGGCCAATCATTTCACCGGGCTGGATGTCCAGGCTCACACCACGGATCACCGAGCGGCTGCCATAGCGGAAACCAATGTTGTCCAGCGAGATGCCCCCTTTTACTAAGGGCATCTTCACAGGATTGACGGGATCCGGCACGTTCGACACATGGTCGAGGATGTCAAAAATGCGCTTGGCGCCCGCCGCGGCTTTTTGCGTCACCGACACGATGCGGCTCATCGAGTCCAGTCGGCCGTAGAAGCGGCCAATGTAGGCAATGAAGGCGGTCAGCACCCCCACGGTGATGCTGTGGTGCGCCACCAGCCAGATGCCAAAACCCCACACCACCAGCAGCCCGATCTCGGTCAGCAGCGACACCGTGGGTGAGAACAGCGACCAGGTCTTGTTGAGCTTGTCGTTGACCTGCAGGTTGTACTGGTTGGCCGCGCGGAAACGATCTGCCTCGCGCTTTTCCTGCGCAAAGGCCTTCACCACGCGGATGCCGGGGATGGTGTCGGCCAGCACGTTGGTGACTTCACTCCACACACGGTCAATCTTTTCAAAGCCGGTGCGCAGACGGTCGCGCACGACATGGATCAGCCACGCGATGAAGGGCAGGGGCACCAGCGTGACCAAAGCCAGCCATGGGTTGATCGACACCAGGATGGCCGCCGTCATCGCGATCATCAGCACGTCGGTGGCGAAATCCAGGGCATGCAACGACAGGAACACGTTGATGCGGTCGGTTTCGGAGCCCACGCGGTTCATCAAATCGCCCGTGCGCTTGCTGCCGTAGTAGTCCAGTGACAGACGCAGCAGGTGCTCGAAGGTGGTGGTGCGCAGGTCGGCGCCAATGCGCTCGGACACCAAGGCCAGCAAGTAGGTGCGGGCCCAACCCAGGCTCCAGGCAAACAGCGCCGAGGCCAGCAGGCCTCCCAGCAACCAAGCCACCTTGGTGGTGTCGATGGCCTGACCGTTCTGGAAGGGGATCAGCACCTCGTCCATCAGCGGCATGGTCAGGTAGGGCGGGACCAGTGTGGCGGCGGTGGCCGCCAGCGTCAGCAGGAAGCCGGCCAGCAGCTTGCCCTGATAAGGCTTGGCAAACCGCCACAGGCGCAGCAGCACCCAGGTTGACGGCGGCGTTTGCAATTCACGCGAACAAACCGGACACTCGTCACTGTCGGGCGGAAGTTGGGCTTTGCATGTGGGACACTGAGCGCTGTCGTCTTCTGGCTGAAGTTCGCCGGTACGCAGTGCTTGGATGTGCCGGTCGAATTGTTCGGCCAGGCGCAGCACCTGCATCTGGGTATCGAGGGTGAAATGCCAGAGCGCCAGGCGGGTGTCAGCCGAGTGGAGTTCCAGTGTGCCGACGCCTGCATGGTCGTGGTGATGCAGGCTGAGCACCGTGCTCAAGGGCCAGCTTTGCCAGTCGGTTTGGCCGGAAGCCCGGCTCAAAAGGCGCTGATCGGTCAGTACCAACTGGCTGGCAGCAAAACGCAATTGGTGGTCGAGGTCAACCGAGAGGCTGACCAAAACGTTTTCTCCACATGCCAGCGGCAAATCGGCGCTGGCTTTGTCTTGAACGACCAGGTGCCCTGGGGCATCAGCGGGATGGTGATGGTGCATGGTGTTGTCTGGATCCACGGGAGCAAAGAATCAATCGCTCTCTGCGCGGACAACGTCATTTTGACCGATGAAGGGGCGACAATGTCACTCTTTCAACCTCCCAGTTGGTCCGGCATCATCGTCAGGACGCAGTAATCCACGCTGGACATGAGCAAGAAGAACGACATCAAGCTGTTGCGCATCAACTACCTGCGCGGACCCAATATCTGGACTTACCGCCAGGTGTTGGAGGTCTGGCTGGACCTCGGAGAGCTCGAAGACTTTCCGTCCAACCTGCTGCCCGGGTTCAACGAACGCCTCACGGCCCTGCTGCCCGCGCTCGAAGAGCACCACTGCGGCGTGGGCGAGCGCGGTGGCTTCATCCAGCGTTTGCAAGAAGGCACCTGGGCCGGGCACATCCTGGAGCACGTGGTCATTGAGTTGCTGAACCTGGCGGGCATGCCCACCGGCTTTGGTCAAACGCGTAGCACCTCGCAGCGTGGCGTCTATCGCATGGTGTTCCGTGCGCGTGACGAACAAGTGGCGCGCAGTGCCCTCAAGGAAGGCCATGCCTTGCTGATGGCTGCCATCAATGACGAATCGTTTGATGTGGCCGCCGCCGTGGAGCGCGTGCGTGAACAGATCGACGACTGCTACCTTGGCCCCAGCACCGCGGCCATCGTGGGCGCGGCCACTGACCGTGGCATCCCGCACATTCGCCTCAACGACGGCAACCTGGTTCAACTGGGTTACGGCAAGGCGCAACGTCGCATCTGGACGGCTGAAACCGACAAGACCAGCGCCATTGCCGAAGGCATCGCGGGTGACAAGGACCTGACCAAGACCCTGCTCAAGGCCTGTGGCGTACCCGTGCCCGAGGGCGAAGTGGTGAACAGCCCGGCTGCGGCCTGGGAAGCTGCGCAAGACATTGGCCTGCCGGTGGTGGTCAAGCCGCTGGACGGCAACCACGGCCGTGGTGTGTCGCTGGAACTGATGACGCAGGCCGATGTCGAGGCTGCTTATGCGATCGCCGATGCCGAGGGCAGCGATGTGATCGTCGAGCGCTACATCCGTGGCGACGAGCACCGCGTGCTGGTCGTGGGCGGCAAGGTGGTGGCGGCGGCGCGTGGCGAAAGCCTGTGGATTCACGGCAACGGCCGTGACACCGTGCGCCAGTTGATCGACAAGCAACTCAACAGCGACCCTCGTCGCGGCGAGGCCGAAGAGTTCCCGCTCGAAACCATCATTCTGGAGCGCGAGCCGGCCATGCGCCTGCTGCTCGAGCGTCAGGGCTTGCACGGCGAAGCCATCCCCAAAGATGGTCAGAAGGTGCTGGTGCAGCGCAACGGCAATGTGGCCATCGACTGCACCGATGATGTGCACCCCGATGTGGCGCATGCGGCTTCCCTGGCGGCACGCGTGGTTGGGCTGGACATCGCCGGCATCGACCTCGTGGTCGAAGACATCTCCAAGCCGCTGGCCGCCCAAGGTGGCGCGGTGGTGGAAGTCAACGCGGGTCCAGGTCTGCTGATGCACCTGAAGCCGGCGGAAGGCCTGCCTCGCCCTGTGGGCAAGGCGATCGTCGATAACCTGTTTGACGAAGACGAAACCGGCCGCGTGCCCATCATTGGCGTGGCGGGCTCGGATGGCGTGACGCAAGTCAGCCGCCTCATCGCCTGGTTCCTGCACCTGAGCGGACGCCACGTGGGCCTGACCTGTGCTGATGGCTTGTTCCTCGGTTCGCGTCGTGTCGAGCAGGGCAACCGCGCCAACTTCGCTGCGGGGCAACGCCTGCTCATGAACCGCGAAGTCAACGCGGTGGTCATGGAAAACGGCCCCGTTAGCATCCTCAATGACGGCTTGGCCTACGACCGCTGCACGGTGGGCGTGGTCACGGATCTGCATGGCGCCGAAGCCCCGGTGGCTCCGGCCTTGGCTCACCACGACATCCATGCCAGCGAGCAGATGTTCAAGGTGCTGCGCACGCAGGTGGATGTGGTCCTGTCCGACGGCGTGGCGGTGCTGAATGCCGGCGACGAACGCTTGGTGGAAATGGCCGACCTGTGCGACGGCGACGTCATCTTCTACGACACCCACCACGACAACCCTGCCATGGTCGCGCACCGCGCCCAGGGCGGACGGACCGTGTCGGTCGAGGGGCACCATGTTTTGCTGACGCACAACGGCCAGATGTCGGTGCGCTGTGCCGATCTGAACAGTGCCGCGGCTCGCCGCATGACCGGTGGTCTGTCCGAGCAGCCGTTGCCCGGCGCCAGCATCCAGGCCTTGTTGGCCGCGGTGGCGGCGGCGTGGGCCATGGGCATCTCCCCCGAACTGATCGCTGCCGGATTGGAAACCTACGATCCGACGGGCAAGGCGGTGCGTTAAGACCGTCACCAACCTGAATCCATCCATTCGACGCGAACACCAAGAGACAAGCAGATGGACGTTTCTCGCATCCGGGCCCTGCGTGGCCCCAATCTCTGGAGCCGTCATACGGCCATTGAGGCCGTCGTGGCCTGTGAGCCTGATGAGTGCACCCTGGACAAGCTGCCCGGTTTCGAAGACCGTTTGCGCAAGCTGTTCCCCACCTTGGGTCCGCTGCGTCCGGATGGTCGCCCCGGACACATCTCCCTGGCGCACGTGCTCGAAACCGCTGCCCTGGCGCTGCAGGCGCAGGCGGGTTGCCCGGTGACGTTCAGCCGTACGGCGCAAACGCTGGAGCAAGGCGTTTACCAGGTCATTGTCGAGTATTCCGAAGAGGCCGTGGGCAAGCTCGCGTTTGGGCATGCTCAAACGCTGGTGGCCGCCGCACTGCAGGACAACGGCAGCTTTGACTTGCCCGCCGTGCTGGCCGAATTGCAAGAGCTGGACGAAGACGTTCGCTTGGGCCCCAGTACTGGTGCCATCGTGTCGGCTGCTGCTGCGCGTGGCATTCCCTGGCGTCGCCTGACTCAGGGCAGCCTGGTGCAGTTTGGGTGGGGCAGCAAGCAGCGCCGCATCTGGGCGGCCGAGGTGGACAACACCAGCGCCGTGGCCGAGTCGATTGCGCAAGACAAGGACCTGACCAAGCGTCTGCTGGCGGCCGCTGGCGTGCCGGTGCCCATTGGTCGCCCCGTTTCGGACCCGGATGACGCTTGGGTCGTGGCCCAGGAAATTGGTCTGCCCGTGGTGTGCAAGCCGCAAGACGGCAACCAAGGCAAGGGCGTGACCGTCAACATCCAGAGCCGCGAGCATTTGGAAATTGCCTACAAGGCCGCCGCCGACATTGGGCAGGTCATGGTCGAAAAATACCTGCCTGGCAATGACTTCCGCCTGCTGGTGGTGGGTGACAAGCTGGTCGCCGCTGCGCGCCGCGATCCCCCTCATGTGATTGGGGATGGCGTGCACACCGTGCGCGAACTGGTCGATCAGGTCAATGCCGATCCTCGTCGTGGCACAGGGCATGCCACCTCGCTGACCAAAATCCGTTTCGACGACATTGCCATTGCGCGCCTCGACATTCAGGGTTTGAAACCCGATTCGGTGCCCACGCAAGGTCAACGCGTCATCCTGCGCAACAACGCCAACCTGTCGACCGGTGGCACCGCCACCGATGTGACCGACGACGTCCACCCCGAAGTGGCGGCCCGTGCAGTGGCTGCAGCGCAGACCATCGGTCTGGAAATCTGTGGTGTGGACGTGCTGGCCGAAAGCGTGCACCGTCCGCTGGAAGAGCAAAGCGGTGGCATCGTGGAAGTCAACGCCGCACCGGGCCTGCGCATGCACCTGTCGCCGTCGTACGGCAAGGGGCGCCATGTGGGTGAAGCCATGGTGGCCAACCTCTACAAACCCGGCGAGGATGGCCGCATCCCCGTCGTGGCCGTGACCGGGACCAACGGCAAGACCACCACCGCCCGTCTGACCGCCCATCTGCTGGCCACCAGTGGCCTGCGCGTCGGCATGACCAACACCGATGGGGTGTACGTCAATGGCCGTCAGATCGACAGCGGCGACTGCTCCGGTCCGAAGAGCGCTCGCAACGTGCTGCTCAACCCCGATGTGGACGCGGCCGTGTTTGAAACCGCGCGTGGCGGCATCCTGCGTGAAGGCTTGGGCTTTGACCGGTGCCAGACCGCTGTGGTGACCAACATCGGTGCGGGTGACCACCTGGGCCTGAACTACATCACGACGGTGGAAGACTTGGCCGTGCTCAAGCGCGTGATCGTGATGAACGTGGCCGAGAACGGTTATGCCGTCCTGAACGCTGCTGACCCGATCGTGACCGCCATGGCGCCCAAGTGTCCCGGCGGCGTCATTTACTTTGCGCTGGATCCGCACAACCCGGTGCTCACGGCCCATCGTGCGCAAGGCAAGCGCACCATCTCGGTGGACGGCGACGCCATCGTGGTGTGCGAAGGCAGCTGGCGTGAAACGCTGGCACTGCGTGACATCCCCATCACCCGTGGCGGTGCCATTGGCTTCCAGATCGAGAACGTGATGGCCTCGGTGGGCGCGGCCTGGAGTTCTGGCTTGGATTGGGACACGATCCGTCGTGGCTTGGCCAGTTTCGTGGCCGACACCGACAACGCCCCCGGTCGCTTCAACGTGATGGACTTCAAGGGCGCCACCATCATTGCCGACTACGGTCACAACCCGGACGCCATGCGCGCGCTGGTGTCTGCCGTGAACGCCTTGCCCGCCAAGCGTCGTTCGGTGGTGATCAGCGGTGCAGGTGACCGTCGTGACGAAGACATCCGCGAGCAAACAGCGATTCTGGGCGAGGCCTTTGATGACCTGATCCTGTTCCAGGATGCCTGTCAGCGTGGCCGTGAAGACGGCGAAGTGCTGGCGCTGCTGCGCGAAGGTCTGAACAAGGCCCAGCGCGCACAACGGGTCGATGAGATCCGTGGCGAGTTCCTGGCCATTGACACGGCCCTGGATCGCCTGCAGCCGGGCGACCTCTGCCTGGTGCTGGTGGATCAGGTGGAAGAGGCGTTGGCCCATTTGGCCCGCCGCTGCAGCGAAGGCTGACCGTTCTCGGGGCGAAAGGGCCCCTCTCAACAGGAGTGACCACCATGTCGTTACTGGCCCTGTCTGATGAAGCCCTTCAACAGCTCTTGCGTGACGAGGCCCCTTATGGGGACCTCAGCACCATGAGCCTCGGGCTCGGCGATCAACCGGGCAGTGTGACGCTGGCGGCCAAGCAGCCCATGACCGTGTGTGGCTGCGAAGAGGCCGCGCGCCTGTTCGAACTCTGTGGGGCCAAGGCCCATGTGCTGTCACCGTCAGGACGCCATGTGCCTGCCGGCACGCAATTGCTGGGTGCCCATGGCCCGGCCTCCACCTTGCTGCGCGTGTGGCCGCTGGCGCGTACCCTCATCGCCGACACGAGCGGTTTGGCCAGCGAAGTGGCGCGCATCGTCACCGAATTGCGAGCGGCGGGACACACGCTGCCGCTGGCCTGCACCGCACAAGTCTTTCCTGGCACCCGTGCGCTCATGGCCAAGGCCGTCCACAGCGGGGGCGGGACCATGTACCGGCTCAACCTGTCGGACAGTCTGGTGCTGACTCCGGCTCAGCGGGTGTTCATGGATGCGACCCTCGACGATACCGTGGGCCGCTTGCGCAAACACCATCCCGAGCGCCGACTGGTGGCCGAAGTCGGGTCGTTGCAGGAAGCGCTGGCCATGGCCTCGGCGGGCGCCGAGGTGCTGGAATTGCAAGGCATGCCACCGGATGCCGTGCGCACCTGCCGCCTGGCCCTGCACACGGCCAAACTGCATCCGATGCTGGTGGTGTCTGGTGAGGTCACGGCCGCCAACGCGGTAGCCTATGCCATCGCGGGTGCCGAGATGTTGGTGAGTTCGGCTTTGCCTCATGCCGTACCTCGTGAGATCGAGGTACGCTTCTCGCGCGACGCCTGAAGCGCGTCAGTACGCCACGCTGAAGCGCTGCCCCTGATAGCTGAACACGGCAGACTTCAGGCGGATTTCATCGAGGCTCAAGCCGGACATGGGCTGATCGCCTTCGTGGAAGACGCCGCCATTGATGATCAACATGCGCTTGCTGGGCACATCCGAATACATTGCCCCGCCAAACACCATATTGGGCAGGGTGCGACGCACCTCCTCAGGCAGTTCGTTCAAACGCAGGATGGGCGTGCCGGTCGTCGCGGGTGTCGTGCTCTTTGGTGTGCTCGATGGGCGTGAAGCCACGGGCTGCTGAGGTGGGCTTTGCTTGACGCTGTCGGTGGCGAGGGGCTGTGACGCCTGTGCCTGCGGTGGTGCTGACATCGGTTGCGACGCCGGAGGCTGCATGGGCGGCGTCATCATCATGGGGGGCGGTGATGATGGTGGCGCAGGTACAGGTGCAGGCGTAGCCGCAGGCGGTGCAGCATGCTGCCAGAGTTGCCACCCCATCACGCCCAATGCCGCCAATGCCAAGGCGGCAACACCCACAGCCAGGGTGGTCACCGAGAGGGTTTTGGGCAGGGCGTCATCTGCCAGCGGTGTGGCTTCCGTGTGCAGTCCGGGCACAGCAGCGCGTTCACGCTCGGCATCCGCCTTCTTCAGTGCGTCAAGGATGTAGGACATGGCTTACCTCAACGTGGCTGGCGTGGGCAGACGGGGTTCATCAATGCCCGTGAGCCGGTTGATCTGCATGAAGGTGGTACCACCCACCACACCATCGGGCTTCAGGCCTTGTGCGAGTTGAAAGTCCTGCACACGTCCTTGCAGCGCAGCGTCGTACACGATGCGCTCGCTTTGTGATGGTGTGCCCTTGCCGTCGATTTGGCTCATGCGCTGCGCCACCCAATCCACCACTGGTCCGCTCTGGCCCAGCAAGACCTTGCTGCGATAGCTTTCGGGCGCCTTCCACAGGGTCACGAAATCTCCACGCCACACGTTGGCCAATGTGCCGAGTGCGACGCGCAGGCGCTGTTCACCCAGTTGCAACACGGCAAATTGATCGTCCAGCGCCACCAGCACGCCATACAGCGTTGGTGTGCGATCCCCATGCAGCATCAGCATGACCGGGCGTTCGAGCTGGCGAACCAGCGGCAAACCACCGCTATTGCGGAAGCAAAAGAGTTGTTGGCGTGTGGCCGCCTGACAAGCATCGCCTTTGCCCAATGCGGCTTGCCATTGCTTGGCCAAGGTTGTCACGGCCTGGTCTTCGTTGTGCCATGCGGCGGCCAGAACCTCTTCTGCAGTCGCCAGGGGCAACGCGGCGTTGGTGGGGGTGCTGGTCGCTGCCGCAACCAACGGTGGGGCAGAGGGGGGCACCATGGCCGCACTGGCCGCGATGGTGGATGCGGAAGTTGCCATGGCAGGGGGTGGGCTGCTTGCTGGCACCTTTGGCTGCGGCTGTTTGGCAAGTCGCTCGGCTTGTCTTTGGTACAGCACAGCGGCCAGGCCCACCATGACCACGCCAGCCAGCACGGCTGAGCCCATGGCCAGCCAAGGGCGATAGGGCGGTAGCCCTGCGACGGGGGCTTGTAGGGGGAGAACGCTCCCATGACCAGGCTTGGTCGGTGGGGGGAAGACCTCGGCAGCCGCTTTGTCCACGATGGCGCGGTCTACCTTCGTTCGGCCCTCGGCGTAGGCGCCCAACAAGGCCCGGTCACAGAGCAGGTTGATGCGGCGCGGCACGCCCCGGGTGATTTGATGAATGCGCCGAATGGCCTTGGGCTCGAACAGGCTGCCCTTTTTCAGCCCCGCCACCGTCAAGCGGTGCACGATGTACTGCGCCGTTTCCTTCTCGGACATGGCGGCCAGATGGAAGCGCGCAATCACGCGCTGCGCCAGTTGTTCCATGTCCGCGCGACCCAGCATGTCACGCAACTCAGGCTGACCAATCAGAATGATCTGCAGCAGCTTGCGCTCATTGGTTTCCAGATTGGTCATCAGGCGCAACTGCTCCAGCACTTCGGCCGAGAGGTTCTGCGCTTCGTCGATGATCAGGACGTTGTTCTGCCCCACCGCGTGGGTCTTGAGCAGGTACTCATTGAGCGGATCAATGTATTCCTTGACGGTGGCAGGACTGTTGCCCTCGTGTTTCAACGGAATATGGAACTCGTCGCACACGCTTTGCAGCAACTCCGGCACCGTCATCTTCGGATTGAAGATGTAGGCCACGTTGCAGCGGCGGGGAATTTGCTCCAGCAGGCATCGGCAGATCGTGGTCTTGCCCGCGCCAATTTCACCCGTCAGCAGCACGAAACCACCGCCCCCATTGACGCCATACAACAGGTGAGCGAGCGCCTCGCGGTGGCGTTCGCTCATGAACAAATAGCGTGGATCAGGCGCAATCGAAAACGGGGACTGCTTCAGGCCGAAGTAAGACGCGTACATGCCCTGAAGGATACCGTCGCTTGTGCCTGGTTCTGCGCCGCACTTCATGCACAATCGAAAGGAGTCATGTCGATCCCCTCATCGTTTTCCCCAGATCATCCCGAGAAGTCGGTCGAGAAGCCCGCTGGGTTCCGGCCGGCCACCTACGTGGTGGACACCAATGTCATCCTGGTGGCCAATGGCCAGCATCCCGGGGTGACGACAGCCTGCGTGACCGCGTGTCAGCAGTGGTTGACCTGGGTGATGGCCGAGGGGCGCATTGCCCTGGACAGCGACTTCGCCATCGTTCGAGAGTACCAGCACAAGACCCATGCCAGCGATGGTCAGGGCTTGGGCGATGCCTTTTTGCGCTGGGTGCTGCATCACCTCGATGACAGCGCACGCTGTGACCTGGTGCCCTTGGTGCCGGATGAGGCTCGTGGCTACACCGCCTTTCCGCCGGACGCGCATCTGGCGGCGTTTGACCGGTCTGACCGCAAGTTTGTGGCCGTGGCCCGCACCCACCCCGAGCGACCCACCATCTTGCAGGCGGCGGATTCAAAATGGCTGGATTGGTCGCCCTATCTGGCCGAGCATGAGGTGAGCATCCGGTTTCTGTGCTCGCCCGAACTGCATCTCTTTCATCGGCACAAGTTCGGTGTCTGACGTTTTCTCATTGCCCATGCACACACACGATTTTTTCCGTTTTCCGCACACGCCGCACATTGCCTGGTTGTCCAAGGGCACGCCGCGTGACGACAAGGTGCTGGCCCCGAGCGAGGCCGAGGCCTTGCTGCAACATGCGGTGGTGGTCGAAGAAAAGCTCGACGGCGCCAACATGGGCATCTCGTTTTCGAGCGAGGCGGTGCTGCACGTGCAAAACCGCGGGCAGTATCTCAACAAGCCCTACGGCGGACAGTTTGCGCGCCTCGACGAGTGGTTGGCCATTCGGGAAGGCGATCTGTTTGATGCCTTGGGCGATCAGCTCATTTTGTTTGGCGAGTGGTGTGCCGCCCAGCACTCGCTGGACTACGACGGCTTGCCCGACTGGTACATGGCTTTTGACGTGTACGACCGGCAGGCCCAGAAGTTTTGGAGCACGCGGCGCCGCCATGAATTGGCCGTCAAGCTGGGCTTGCGAGAAGTGCCGCGGGTCAGCCAGGGGCAGACCAGTTTGTCGGAGCTGACTCAATGGGTGGAGGCCCACCGCAGCCACTACCGTGATGGGCACCTGGAAGGCGTGGTCATCCGCTACGAAGACGACGACTGGTTGCTGCAGCGGGCCAAGCTCGTTCGTCCGGACTTCGTGCAGGCCATTGAAGAGCACTGGCGCAACCGTGCGATCCAGTGGAATCGCGTCGTCTGGACCGACGACGGCGAAGCGTAAGCCGAATCAGGGCTGGCTGAGCCAACGTTGAGCCAGCCGCACCCACAGTGTCGCCGCAAACGGAATCAGGCTGTCGTTGAAATCGTAGCTGGGGTTGTGCAGGGTGCACGGCCCCAAGCCATGGCCACCTTCGCGATGGGTGCCATCGCCATTGCCGATCACGAAGTAGGTGCCCGGCTTTTCTTGCAGGTAGTAGCTGAAGTCTTCTGCGCCCATCGTGGGCTCGAACTCCTGCACGCGGTCGGCGCCGAGCATGTCTACCATCACCTGACGCACGAACGCTGTCTCGTCCGGATGGTTGATCGTGGCCGGGTAGTTGCGCATGAACTCGAACTCGGCCGTGGCGCCAAAGGCCGTGCACAGGTGCTCGGTGAGCTCACGCATGCGGCTTTCGATCAGATCCAGCGTGTCGGTGGTGAAGGTGCGCACCGTGCCTTGCATCGTGACCGATTCGGGCACCACATTGGTGGCTTCGCCCGCCTGGATCATCGTCACCGAGATGACGCCGGTTTCAGACGGGCGCATGTTGCGCGTCAGGATGGTCTGGAAGGACTGCACCAGCTGACACGCGATGGGCACGGGGTCGATGCCCAGGTGGGGCATGGCGCCATGGCAGCCTTTGCCCTTGATCGTGATCACAAATTCATTGCTGGACGCAAACACGGGGCCCGGCTTCACGGCCACATGCCCTGCGGGAATGCCAGGCCAGTTGTGCAGGCCAAAAATGGCATCCATCGGGAAGCGATCAAACAGGCCGTCGCGCATCATTTCGCGTGCGCCGCCGCCGCCTTCTTCGGCGGGTTGGAACACCAGGACGACGCGGCCATCGAAATCACGCGTGGCCGCCAAGTGTTGGGCGGCTGCCAGCAAGATGGCCGTGTGACCATCGTGACCGCAGGCGTGCATGCGGCCCGCATGGCGGCTGGCGTGCGCAAAGGTGTTGTGCTCGGTCATGGGCAGGGCGTCCATGTCGGCACGCAAACCCACCGAACGCGGCCCTGGGCGCCCCTGAATCACCCCCACCACGCCGGTTTTGCCCAGCCCGCGGTGCACCTCGACCCCCCACGATTGCAGGGTGCGCGCCACCATGTCCGAGGTGCGGACTTCTTCAAAACACAACTCGGGGTGGGCGTGCAGGTCTCGCCGCAATGCCCGCATGGCATCGGCCTGTTCGAGGATGTCCGGCAAAACAGTGTCGGGCGAAACAGGGTGGACAGACGTCATGTTCAAAGCAGTGCGACTGCGGGTCGCATGTTGCGAGGTTGGTCATCTTACCCGTCTGCTCCCTTATAGTTGCGCCCGTCATAGCAAACCCTGATTGAGTACGAGGAAACCGACATGAGCGACGTGCAATTCCAGCAATCCCACAGTCTCGGCCTGGACAAGGCACGTGAATTGGCCCAGCGCTGGGTCGAAGGCGCAGGCGCCAAGATGGGCCTGACCTGCAAGACCGAGCAAGGCGCCGACAAGGATGTCGTGAGCTTCGAACGTTCGGGCGTCAACGGCACCATGGTCGTGACCGGTGAGAGCTTCAACGTCGACATCAAGCTCGGCCTGATGATGAAGGCCTTCAAGCCCATGATCGAAGCTGAAATCACCAAGAGCTTCACCCGCATGATCGAAAAGGCCTCCGGCGGCGAGGCCTGATTGGCGGACGTGCTGTGAGGTGCGGGGCAGGGGCCTAAAATCGGCCCCTCAATGAGCGCCGTCACCTTTCAGCACGTATCCAAGACTTTCTCTTCCGGCGGGCGCACCGTGCGCGCCCTCAACGATGTCAGTTTCGACATTGCGGAAGGGGAGTTCTTTGGTTTGCTGGGCCCCAACGGGGCCGGCAAAACCACCCTCATCAGCATCCTGGCCGGCTTGAGCCGTGCCTCGGGCGGACGTGTGTCCGTGCTCGGGCACGATGTCGTGAGCGAATATGGCGAGTCGCGCCGTGCCCTGGGTGTGGTCCCGCAGGAGCTGGTGTTCGACCCGTTTTTCTCGGTGCGCGAAACTTTGCGCATCCAGAGCGCCTACTTCGGTCTGCGTCACAACGATGACTGGATCGACGAGTTGCTGGCCAATCTGGGTCTGAGCGACAAGGCCGATGCCAACATGCGTCAACTGTCGGGCGGCATGAAGCGTCGCGTGCTGGTGGCGCAGGCCCTGGTGCATCGCCCCCCCGTCATCGTGCTGGACGAGCCCACGGCCGGCGTGGATGTGGAGTTGCGTCAAACGCTGTGGCATTTCATTGCTCGCCTCAACAAGGCCGGGCACACCGTTTTGCTGACCACCCACTATCTGGAAGAAGCCGAAGCGCTGTGTCACCGCATTGGCATGCTCAAAAAAGGTGAGTTGGTGGCGCTGGACCGGACCTCGGCGCTGTTGGCGGGCACCGCGTCGACCATGTTGCGCTTCAAGACGGATGCCAGCTTGCCGGCGGATCTGGCCGCGCATGCCCGCGTGACGGGCCGTATCGTGCAAGTGCCCGCGAAAGACGCGTTGGACGTGGAGCGCATCCTGGCGCGGTTGCGTGAAGCAAACTGCCCGATCGAAGACATGGAGTTGGGCCGCGCAGATCTGGAAGACGTGTTCCTGGCCATCATGCAAGGCAAGCAAGGAGTGGCCGCATGAGCGTGCTCAAGACCCTGGAGGGCGCTCGCCCCCTGTTTTACAAAGAAGTGCTGCGATTCTGGAAAGTGAGTTTCCAGACCGTGGGCGCCCCCATCCTGACCGCCGTGCTGTACTTGCTCATCTTCGGGCACGTGCTCGAAGACCATGTGCACGTGTTCAAGGACGTGAGCTACACCCGCTTCCTCATCCCTGGTTTGGTGATGATGAGCTTGCTGCAAAACGCGTTCGCCAACACCTCGTCGTCGCTCATCCAGAGCAAGATCACCGGCAACATGGTGTTCATTCTGCTGACCCCGCTGTCGCACCGGGCCTGGTTCCTGGCCTATGTGGGCGCCTCGCTGGTGCGGGGGCTGGTGGTGGGCCTGGGCGTGTTGGCGGCCACTGTCTGGTTTGCGTTGCCGGGCTTGGCCGAGCCCTGGTGGGCCGTGATTTTTGCGGTGCTGGGTGGCACCCTGCTGGGCAGTCTCGGGCTGATCGCCGGCCTGTGGGCGGACAAGTTCGACCAGATGGCGGTGTTCCAGAACTTCATCATCGTGCCCATGACCTTCCTGTCGGGCGTGTTCTACTCGGTGCACTCCTTGCCGCCGTTCTGGCACACGGTGTCGCACCTCAATCCGTTTTTCTACCTGATCGACGGATTCCGTCGCGGTTTCTTTGGCGTCAGCGATGTCAGCCCCTGGCTGAGTCTCAGCGTGGTCCTGTCGGCCACGGTGCTGGTGTCTGCCTGGACCTTGCACCTGCTCAAGTCTGGCTACAAGATCCGCAACTGAACACCGCGACGCACCTTATTTCGCTTAGTGAAAGTTTTTGCCATGGCCAATCCCACGCCCGCCGCCATCCAGCAGTACATCGCCGACGGCCTGCATTGCGCCCACCTCGAAGTTGAGGGCGACGGACAGCACTTTTTCGCGACGATTGTCTCGTCCGAGTTCGAAGGCAAGTCCCGGATCCAGCGTCACCAGCGCGTCTACCAAGCCCTGGGCGATAGAATGCGGGCTGAGATTCATGCCCTGTCGATGAAGACCCTGACGCCCGATGAGTGGGCGACGAAGGCCTGATCCGGCATCGCTCGACTTTAGTCATCCCATTTATTCAGGCGCGACCCCGCTGTGGCGGAGGCATCGCGCCCTTTGTGCTTCATGGACAAACTCCTGATTCGCGGTGGTCGCCGTCTGCAAGGCGAAGTGACGATCTCCGGCGCCAAGAATGCTGCCTTGCCCGACCTGTGCGCGACCTTGCTCAGCGCAGAGCCGGTCACGCTCGACAATGTGCCGCAGCTGCAGGACGTGTCGACCACGTTCAAGCTGCTGGCCAACATGGGCGTGGTGGCCCAGCGTGATGCCGCCAATCCGGATCGTGTGACGCTCGACGCCGGGCAGGTCAACAACCCCGAGGCGCCGTACGAACTGGTCAAGACCATGCGTGCGTCCATCCTCGTGCTGGGTCCGCTGTTGGCGCGCTTTGGTCGTGCCCGCGTGTCCTTGCCGGGCGGTTGTGCCATTGGCTCGCGCCCGGTCGACCAGCACATCAAAGGCCTGCAGGCCATGGGTGCGCAGATCACGGTTGAGCACGGCTACATCGAGGCGCGTACGCCCGTTGATGCCAACGGCCAGCCCACGCGCCTGAAGGGCGCCCGCATCACCACCGACATGGTGACGGTGACCGGCACGGAAAACTTCCTGATGGCCGCCGCGCTGGCCGAGGGGGAAACCATCCTCGAGAACGCAGCGCAAGAGCCCGAAATCGTCGATCTGGCCGAGATGCTGATCGCCATGGGCGCCAAGATCGAGGGGCAGGGCACCAGCCGCATTCGCATCCAGGGTGTCGATCGCCTGCACGGCCTGACGCCGGAGCGCGCGCACCAGATCATTCCCGATCGCATCGAAACCGGCACTTTCCTGTGCGCCGTGGGTGCTACCGGTGGCGACGTCTTGCTGCGCAAGGCTTTTGCCGGCCATCTGGATGCAGTGATCGAGAAGCTGCGTGAAGCCGGTGTGCAGATCGAGTCGGGCGACGACTGGATCCGCGTGCGCGCCGATGCCCGTCCGAAGGCGGTCGGCTTCCGTACCCGTGAATATCCGGCTTTCCCAACCGACATGCAGGCCCAGTTCATGGCGCTCAACTGCGTGGCCGACGGCACCGCCATCATTCACGAAACCATTTTTGAAAACCGCTTCATGCACGTCAACGAGCTGATCCGTCTGGGCGCCAAAATCGCCGTCGACGGTCACAGCGCGGTGGTGACCGGCGTGCCGCAACTGTCGGGTGCCACCGTCATGGCCACCGACCTGCGCGCCTCGGCCAGCCTGGTGATTGCCGGTCTGGTGGCCGATGGCGAGACCCTGGTCGATCGCATCTATCACCTCGACCGTGGTTACGACCGCATGGAAGCCAAACTGCGCGGCATTGGCGCAGACATCGAACGCGTCAAGGCCTGAAGCCCATGATCACACTTGCTCTTTCCAAAGGCCGCATCTTTGAAGAAACCTTGCCCTTGCTGGCGGCAGCCGGCATTGAGGTGGCCGAGGATCCCGAAAAGACCCGCAAGCTCATCTTGCCCACCAACCGTCCGGATGTGCGTGTGGTGCTGGTGCGCGCCACCGACGTGCCCACCTACGTGGAATACGGCGGCGCTGACATTGGCGTGGCCGGCAAGGACGTGCTGATCGAGCATGGCGGTGAAAACCTGTACCAGCCGCTGGACCTGAACATCGCCAAGTGCCACATGAGTGTGGCCGTGCGTTCGGACTTCGACTATGCCGCGGCGGTCAAACAAGGTTCGCGCATTCGTGTGGCCACGAAGTACACGACGATTGCCCGTGAGCACTTTGCCAACAAGGGCGTGCACGTGGACCTGATCAAGCTGTATGGCTCGATGGAACTGGCCCCGCTGACCGGTCTGGCCGATGCCATCGTGGATCTGGTTTCCACCGGCAACACCTTGCGCGCCAACCATCTGGTCGAGGTCGAGCAGATCATGCACATCAGCTCGCGCCTGGTGGTCAACCAGGCCTCGCTCAAGCTCAAGCGCGAGCCCATCCGTGCGCTGATCCAGGCGTTCGAGTCCGCCATTCCTGCCTGATCTATGACGCTGATCGCGAGAACCCATCGCGGTCACGTCCCCTTTGCCCCTGATTTCTGAGATCCTTGGCACCATGACAGTCCAGATCCGCCACCTCGCCACCTCCCAGTCCGATTTCGATGCCGCCTTCAAGCAGGTGCTGCATTGGTCGGCCGAGACCGATTCGGCCATCGAAGACCGCGTGGCGGCCATCCTGGCCGATGTGCGCACACGTGGTGACGCCGCTGTGCTCGACTACACCGCCCGTTTTGATCGCCTGGATGTGGCCGACATGTCCGCGCTGGAGTTGGGCCAGGCTGAACTCAAGGCCGCTTTCGACAGCCTGCCCGCCGTGCAGCGCGAGGCGCTGGAAAGCGCCGCGGCCCGCGTGCGCAGCTACCACGAGCGCCAGAAGCAGGCCTGCGGTCTGAGCTGGTCGTACCGCGATGAAGACGGCACCCTGCTGGGCCAAAAGGTCACGCCGCTGGACCGCGTCGGCATCTACGTGCCCGGTGGCAAGGCTGCCTACCCCTCGTCCGTGCTGATGAACGCCATTCCCGCGCACGTCGCCGGTGTGGGTGAAATCATCATGGTCGTGCCCACGCCCGGCGGCGAAAAGAACCCGCTGGTGCTCGCCGCCGCCTACGTGGCCGGTGTGACCCGTGCCTTCACCATCGGTGGCGCGCAGGCGGTGGCCGCTTTGGCCTATGGCACCGCCACCGTGCCCAAGGTGGACAAGATCACTGGCCCTGGCAACGCTTACGTGGCCAGTGCCAAGAAGCACGTGTTCGGCCAAGTGGGCATCGACATGATCGCCGGCCCGTCCGAGATCCTCGTCTTGGCCGATGGCACGACGCCGCCCGACTGGGTTGCCATGGACTTGTTCAGCCAGGCCGAGCACGATGAGCTGGCCCAGAGCATCCTGCTGTGCCCGGACGCCGACTACATCGCCAAGGTGCAGGCCGAAATCGACCGTCTGCTGCCCACCATGCCACGCGCCGAGATCATCCGCGCCTCGCTCGAAGGGCGTGGCGCCCTGATCCTCACGCGCGACATGGCAGAAGCGTGCGAGATCAGCAACCGCATCGCCCCTGAGCACCTGGAGGTCTCCTCCAACGATCCGCACAAGTGGGAGCCGCTACTCAAGCACGCGGGGGCCATCTTCCTGGGTGCGTACACGTCGGAGTCGCTGGGCGACTACTGCGCCGGCCCCAACCACGTCCTGCCCACCTCCGGCACGGCCCGTTTTTCGTCGCCGCTGGGGGTGTACGACTTCCAGAAGCGATCCAGCCTGATCGAGGTCAGCGAGGCCGGTGCGCAAATTTTGGGCAAGACGGCCGCCGTGCTGGCTTATGGCGAGGGACTGCAGGCCCACGCCCAGGCTGCCGAGTTCCGTTTGAAGAAGTAAGAAGCCATGAGTCTGCTCAACGTCTTCCGTCCTGACGTGTTGGCCATGCATGCCTACCACGTGCAGGATGCAGCCGGCTACATCAAGCTGGACGCGATGGAAAACCCCTTTGCCCTGCCGCCTGCACTGCAAGCTCAGTTGGGCGAGCGTCTGGGCCAGGTTGCCCTGAATCGCTACCCTGGACCCCGCATCAATGACCTGCATCAGGCTTTGCGTGCCTACGCCAAGGTGCCAGCCAGTTGCGGCCTGGTGCTGGGCAATGGGTCTGACGAACTGATTTCGCTGTTGTCGGTGGCGTGCGCGCAGCCTGGTGCGGTCGCCCTGGCGCCGCTGCCTGGTTTCGTCATGTACGAAGCCTTTGCCAAGCAAACCGGCATGCGCTTCGTGGGCGTGCCGCTGACCGCCGATTTCGAGCTGGATGTGCCGGCCATGCTGGCGGCCATCCGCGAGCACAAACCCGCACTGACCTACCTGGCTTATCCCAACAACCCCACGGCCAATCTGTGGGATGACGCAGCCATCGAGCAAATCATCGAGGCTGTGGCGGCCAATGGCCAAGGTCTGGTCATCATGGACGAGGCCTATCAGCCGTTTGCGTCCAAGTCCTATCTCGACCGATTGGGTCGCCACCCGCATGTGCTGTTGATGCGCACGCTGTCCAAGTTTGGGCTGGCGGGGGTGCGTCTGGGTTACATGATGGGCCGTGCCGACCTGATCGAACAGGTTGAAAAGGTGCGTCCGCCCTACAACATCAGCGTGCTCAACACCGAGGCGGCCATTTTTGCGCTCGAGCATGCTGACGAGTTTGCCCGCCAGGCCGAGGTGATCAAGTCCGAGCGTGAGCGCCTGCTGGCCTTCCTCGCCACCGTGCCCGGCGCCAAGGCTTATCCCAGCCAGGCCAACATGATTCTGGTGCGTGTGAACGACGCCGCAGGGGCCTTTGCGGCCCTGAAAGCGCGTGGCATCCTGATCAAGAATGTGTCCGGACTGCACCATTTGCTGGCAAACTGCATCCGTCTGACGGTGGGCTTGCCCGCCGAGAATGACGCCTTGATGACGGCCCTGGCCGACATCCTGCGTGAACCTTTGATCTCTCCATCCGCATGAACGCTCCCCAAACGGTGACCCCCGACTGCGCTGAACGCGTCGCTGAAGTCACCCGCAACACCGCTGAAACCCAGATCACGGTTCGTGTGAACCTGGACGGCGTTGGCACGGCCAAGCTGCACACCGGCATCGGTTTCTTTGACCACATGCTGGACCAGATCGCGCGTCACGGTCTGATCGACCTGGACATTCACGCGGTGGGTGACCTCCACATCGACGGACACCACACGGTGGAAGACGTGGGCATCACCCTGGGCCAGGCCTTTGCCAAGGCCGTGGGCGACAAGAAGGGCATTCGCCGCTACGGCCACGCCTATGTGCCGCTGGACGAAGCGCTGTCGCGCGTGGTGATCGACTTCTCCGGTCGCCCCGGTCTGCACATCGACATCCCGTTCACGGCGGGCAGCATCGGTGGCTTCGACACGCAATTGACCTACGAATTCTTCCAAGGCTTCGTCAACCATGCTGGCGTGACCTTGCACATCGACAACCTGAAGGGGGCCAACGCCCACCATCAGTGCGAAACCGTGTTCAAGGCTTTTGCGCGTGCCCTGCGTGGTGCGCTCGAGCGTGACCCCCGCATGGCCGGCATCATCCCGTCCACCAAGGGTTCTCTGTGAACCTGGCCCCTCTGTTGCTAACTTTTTGACTCTCATGAGCCAGACCTCGACAGTGGCCGTCATCGATTACGGCATGGGCAATTTGCGTTCGGTGTCCCAAGCGGTGGAGCATGCCGCCAAGGACCTGAACCTGAAGGTGGTGGTCACCAACGACCCCAAGGTCGTGCAGGCTGCCGAGCGCGTCGTCCTGCCCGGTCAGGGCGCCATGCGTGACTGCATGCGCGAGTTGCGTGAAGCGCACGGTGGCGATCTGTTCGGTGCCGTGCTGGATGCGGCAGCCCACAAGCCCTTGATGGGCGTGTGTGTGGGCATGCAGATGCTGCTCAACCACTCCGAAGAGCAAGACACCCCGGGCCTGGGGCTCATCCCTGGCAAGGTGATCAAGTTCCGCCTGGATGGCCTCAAGCAACCCGATGGCAGCCGATACAAGGTGCCGCAGATGGGGTGGAACCGCGTTCACCAGTCGCGTCACGACGGCGTGTGGGGTGGACAGCCTCATCCCGTGTGGGCGGGCATCCCCGACAACAGTTTTTTCTACTTCGTCCACAGTTACCATGCGGTCGTGGACAATCCCCAGCACAGCGCCGGGGAGACGGAGTACGGTGTTCGCTTTACCTGCGCCGTGGCACGGGATAACATTTTTGCCACGCAGTTCCACCCTGAAAAGAGTGCTGAGCACGGGCTGGCGCTGTACCGCAATTTCCTCCTCTGGAAACCTTAAACTGGCTTCCAGAATCTTTTTTCGATTTTTCCTCACTACCGCACCACAGCCATGCTGCTGATCCCTGCGATTGACCTGAAAGACGGCAAATGCGTTCGCCTGAAGCAAGGCGATATGAACGATTCCACCACCTTCGGCGAGGATCCTGCCGCGATGGCACGCCGTTGGCTGGATGCGGGTGCTCGTCGCCTGCACCTGGTGGACCTCAACGGCGCTTTTGCCGGGCAGCCTGTGAACCAGGCCGCCATCAAGGCCATCCTGAAAGAGGTGGGTGATGAGATCCCCGTCCAGTTGGGCGGCGGCATCCGTGACCTGGACACCATCGAGCGCTACCTCGACGGCGGCCTGAGCTACGTCATCATCGGCACGGCGGCGGTCAAGAACCCCGGCTTCCTGCGTGATGCCTGCACCGCCTTTGGTGGTCACATCATCGTGGGCCTGGATGCCAAGGACGGCAAAGTGGCCACCGACGGTTGGAGCAAGCTCTCCGGCCACGAAGTGGTGGACCTGGCCAAGAAGTTCGAAGACTACGGGGTCGAAGGCGTGATCTACACCGACATCGGCCGCGACGGCATGCTGTCGGGCGTGAACATCGATGCCACGGTCAAGCTGGCGCAAGCCCTGAGCATCCCCGTGATTGCCTCGGGCGGCCTGTCCAACCTGCAAGACATCGAGCGCCTGTGTGCGGTCGAGTCCGAAGGCGTGGAAGGCGTGATCTGCGGTCGTGCCATCTACACCGGCGACCTCGACTTTGCCGCCGGCCAAAAGCGTGCCGACGAACTGAACGGCGGCGTCTGACGTGCTGGCCAAACGCATCATTCCCTGCCTGGATGTGACCGGCGGTCGCGTGGTCAAGGGCGTCAACTTCGTTGAACTGCGTGACGCGGGCGACCCGGTCGAGATCGCGGCACGCTACAACGAACAGGGCGCCGATGAACTGACCTTTCTGGACATCACGGCCACCAGCGATGGCCGTGACCTGATCCTGCACATCATTGAAGCCGTGGCCTCGCAAGTTTTCATCCCCTTGACGGTGGGTGGGGGCGTGCGCACGGTGGAAGACGTTCGTCGCCTGCTCAATGCTGGCGCTGACAAGGTCAGCTTCAACTCGGCGGCCATTTCCAATCCGCAGGTGATCCGTGATGCGTCCGAGCGCTATGGCTCGCAGTGCATCGTCGTGGCCATCGATGCCAAGAAGCGTCAAGGCGACGACCTCGCTGCACGTGGACCGGGTTGGGATGTCTACAGCCACGGCGGGCGCAAGAACGTCGGTCTGGATGCCGTGGCATGGGCCCGGCAGATGGCCGAGCATGGCGCGGGCGAAATCTTGCTGACCAGCATGGACCGTGATGGCACCAAGTCCGGTTTCGATCTGGATTTGACCCGTGCCGTCAGTGATGCCGTGGGCGTGCCTGTGATCGCATCGGGTGGCGTGGGCAACCTCGACCATCTGGCCGATGGTGTGCAGCAAGGCGGTGCCGACGCGGTGCTCGCCGCCAGCATCTTTCACTACGGTGAGTACACCGTGGCCCAGGCCAAGGCCCTCATGGCCCAGCGCGGCATTCCGGTTCGCATCTGAGCTGCCGTGCAACTTGAGCCTCCGAAGCCACCGAAAGGTGGCTTTTTTCACATCTGGCGGCGCCAAACGGCACGCCAAGTGCCCGAAAACCCTAGGGTAGATCAGGTCTAGGCGGGCGGCGGGAGCGAGGCGTAAGCTGAAGCTGTCTTCGGCAACGATTCAAGGAGCGCTTCATGCCCGATAGCTATCGTTTCATGCCTTTGCCTCTGGTGGGGCTGACTCATGCCCCCCAACTTCCTTCGGTGCAGCGTACAGCGCGTCCCCAGGATCCAGCGGTCACCTTGTTCACGGATCTGCATCACAGCGCCTGCGTCGTCGCGGGGCACCATGATGGACTGGACCAGACCCTGCATCTGATGATGCGCGCCGGGGTTCGCATGGTGTTCGTGTCCGGCGCCGATGGTTCGCTCATCGGCATGGTGAGTGCCGAAGACATCCAGGGTGAGCGCCCCGTTCTGCATGCAGCCACACGCCGGGTCTCGCATCATGAACTGACCATTGCTGATGTCATGGTCCCGCTGTCGCAGTGGCCCACGGTGGACATGAGCGTGGTGCGTACCTCTCGTTTGGGAGACATCGCAGCGACCTTGCGCGACCATGGCTTGCGCTATCTGTTGGTCACCCAGCAGAAGAACGGTCAGACAGTGTTGCGCGGCCTGTTCTCTGCACGTCGATTGGAAATGGCGATGAACATCACCATCGAGCCAGGGTTGCACGCACGCACCTTTGCTGAGCTTGAGCACGACTTGGCACATCACTGACGCGCCAAGTCGCTCCGGGGCACGGGTCAGGCAGGGTTGTCGATTTCAATGAACTGGTGCTGTATGCCCAGTTCATTGGCCAGATGGCGACCCAAGGCCTGCACGCCATAGCGTTCGCTGGCATGGTGTCCGCACGCGATGAAGGCCACGCCGGATTCACGTGCGTAATGCGCCTGCGGCTCGGAAATCTCTCCGGTCAAAAAGGCATCGGCTCCGGCGGCGATGGCGGCTTCAAAGTAACTTTGAGCACCACCACTGCACCAGGCAATCCGTTTGAGCGGTCGTCCGTCTCCCTGGACCAGCACTGGGGTACGCTGCATGCGTTCCTGGATGCGCGTGGCCAACCAGTCCACGCGGGTCAAATCTTGCGCAGCGCCGATGAAGCCCAGTGACTGTTCACCAAAGGTCTCATCGGCACTCAAGCCCAGCAAAGCGCCCCACTGTGCGTTGTTGCCCAAGCCCGGGTGGGCATCCAGGGGCAGGTGGTAGGCAATCAGGTTGATGTCATGGCGAATCAGCTGTGCCAGGCGCTGTTTCATCCAACCCGTGACGCGGCCATCCTGGCCACGCCAAAACAGTCCGTGGTGCACCAGAATCGCGTCTGCCCCGGCCGCCACCGCGGCATCAATCAGGGCCAGGCTGGCTGTGACCCCGGTGACAACCTTGCGAATCGTGGTCTTGCCCTCAACTTGTAGACCGTTCGGCCCATAATCCTTGAAGCGCTCAGGTTCCAGCAGCGATTGCAGGTGGCTGAGCAAAGCATCTCTTTCGATCACGGTGAGCCCTTTCTGGCTGGTGATATTCATGCGTCGAATCTGGTTGATTTTCTCGCAGACTGTGACAGTTGCTGTGGCAGTCGTTTTCGTGGTGTCGACTTTCCGCCCTCAGTGGATTCAGTCGATTTCCTGGCGTCAGGCACTGCCTGGTCCGACGGTGGCGGTCGCGCCAACGCCAGCCAGTGGCGCGGCAGCCGGCAAAAGTGGCACGGTGGGTGCGAGCTTCCGCTTGGCTGCACAGCGTGCTGCGCCGACCGTGGTGAGCGTGGTGACCAGTAATGCCGCGGCACGCAACCCGCGTCGTGGTGATCAGTGGTTTCGATATTTTTTTGGTGATCAGGACGGGCAGCCCCAATCGGGTGTCGGCTCAGGGGTCATCGTTTCACCCGAAGGCTATGTGCTGACCAACAACCATGTGGTCGACCGCATGGACGACATCGAGGTGATGCTGACCGACGGGCGCAAAGCACGTGCCAAGGTCATCGGCACCGACCCCGACACCGATTTGGCTGTGCTCAAGATCGATCTGGATCGCTTGCCCGCCATCACCTTTGGCAACTCTGACACCTTGTTGGTGGGCGATGCGGTCCTGGCCATTGGCAATCCGTTCGGGGTGGGGCAGACCGTCACAGCCGGGATCGTCAGCGCCTTGGGGCGTAACCAGCTGGGCATCAACACCTTTGAGAACTTCATCCAGACCGATGCCGCCATCAACCCCGGCAACTCGGGCGGGGCGCTGGTGGATGTGGACGGCAACCTCGTCGGCATCAACAGCGCCATCTATTCCCGTTCCGGCGGCAACATGGGGATCGGCTTCGCCATCCCGGTGTCTACCGCGCGGCAGGTCATGGACAGCCTGATCAAGGATGGACAGGTCACCCGTGGCTGGATCGGCGTGGAGCCCCGTGATCTGACCCCTGAAATTGCAGAAACCTTCAATCTGCCGCTGAAAGAAGGGGTGCTCATCACCGGTGTCTTGCACAACGGCCCCGCAGCGGTGGGCGGCATTCGTCCAGGCGACGTGGTGGTTCAAGTGGCGGACACCAAGGTGGCCAACACCGCCCAATTGTTGAACGCTGTGGCCTTGCTGCGGCCGGGGCAATCGGCCAAGTTGCGCGTGCAACGCGGAGGCGAGGCGCTCAACGTGGATGTGGTGGTGGCCAAGCGTCCGCACATGGCCGTGTCACCTCGCCAAGACAGCGACGAGCAGTGAGTGATCCGTGAGCGGGCTGATCAGCTGGCGCTGTCTTCTGCCGGTGCCTGTGTGTGCTTGACGAACAGTTGCGCGGCCCAAATGCCGGCTTCGTAAAGCAAGCACATCGGGATGGCCAGCGCCAGTTGTGACACCACGTCAGGCGGGGTCACCACGGCGGCAATCACGAAGGCGATGACGATGAAGTAGCTGCGGAATTCGCGCAGCTTTTGCACCGACACCATGCCCATGCGCACGAGGATGACCAAGACCACCGGCACCTCGAAGGCGGCGCCAAACGCGAGGAACATGTTGAGCACGAAGCTCAGGTAGGCCTCGATGTCAGGGGCGGCCGTGATGCTTTTTGGGGCAAACGACTGGATGAAGGTGAACACCTTCCCGAACACGAAGAAGTAGCAAAAGCCCACCCCCAGGAAGAACAGCAAGGTGCTGGAGATGATCAGTGGCAGTACCAGCTTCTTTTCGTGGTTGTACAGACCTGGTGCGACAAAAGCCCAGATCTGATACAGCACGGCGGGCAGAGCCAGCATGAAGGCGGCCAGCATGGTGACCTTGATGGGCACCATGAACGGCGAAATCGGGTTGGTGGCGATCAGCGTGGCGCCCTTGGGCAGATGTTGTACCAGTGGCAAAGCCAGCAGGTCATACAGACCAGACGGCGATGGGTAGATGGCCAGCGCAATGAAGGCCACGCCAATCGCCATCAAGGCACGCACCAGCCGATCGCGCAGTTCGATCAGATGGGAGACAAAAGGCTGCTCGGTGCCGTCGAGCTCATCAGGGCGTGGGTTGTCGCTCACAGGAATCAGTCAATGCTTGAGTGCTTCACCGCGAACGCGGCCGGAAGCGTGCCACGCGCGCGGCACCCGACTGGATGTGTCGGCGCACGCCATGGCGTTGTTTGTACCAAAGCGGCGTCGCACCTCGCTTGAGCCGCCAATTCTTGCGGACGCGCTTGCCGTCATCTGTGTAAGGCAGATCAGGCAGGTCGTTGTAGTAACCCGGGCCGCTCGTGGTCTGGTGCTGTTCGCCCAAGGCCTGGGCAGCCTCTTTCAGGCCGTCGGACACCGACGCATTGATGTCCCGTGCCGCGTTCTCCATGCCCGTTTTCATCTTTTTGAGCTCTTCCAGCTCGATGGAACGGTTCACTTCGCTTTGCACCTGTGACACATAGCGCTGGGCCTTGCCGATCAGCAAGCCCACTGTGCGGGCGACGCGGGGCAGCCTTTCCGGACCGATGACGATCAGGGCCACGGCGCCAATGAGGGCGATTTTGTCAATACCAAAGTCGAGCATGCGTCAGATTCCGCCAAGCGGAGAGGGCGAGGGGGCTCAGGACTTGGTCTTGGTGTCGACGTCGACCGTGTTGGCGTCGTTGCGCGTGGCGTTGGTCACTTGCTGCTGAGCGGCGTCAGCCGAAGTGGTGCCGTCACGCATGCCGTCCTTGAAACCCTTGACGGCGGCACCCAGATCGGTGCCAACGTTCTTGAGCTTCTTGGTGCCAAACACCAGAACCACGATGACCAGAACAATCAGCCAGTGCCAAATGCTGAACGAACCCATGATGTACTCCAGTTAGGGTGCAGAGGACCCAAATAAACGTTGATCAGGCTGCAGCGCCAGGCTTGGCCTGACGGGATGCAAATTCTTCCAGGCCAGACAGACCTTCGCGGCGCGCCAGCTCGGCCACCACATCGCTTGGACCGATGCCCAGATGGGCCATGGCGACCATCGAATGGAACCACAGGTCGGCAAACTCGCCCACCAGGGCCTTGCGGTGCTCTGGGCTGGCCTCGGCGGCCATGTCCTTGGCGGCCAGCACGGTTTCCGTGGCTTCCTCGCCCACCTTTTTCAGGATGGTGTCCGTGCCTTTGTGAAACAGGCGCGCGACGTAGCTCTTGTCGGGGTCGCCACCTTTGCGCGACTCAATGACGGCCGCCACACGGTTCAGCACGTCCAGGGTATCCAGCGGGGTGGTCATTTGTAAATGTGTTCAGGATCTTTGAGAACAGGGTCGATGGCGACCCATTGGCCATTGTCGTACTTCTGGAAGAAACAACTGTGACGGCCAGTGTGACAGGCTATGCCAGGTTCGTGACCAAGTTGTGTCACGCGCAACAGCACGACATCGTTGTCACAATCCATGCGGATGGCATGCACTTTCTGGATGTGGCCCGATTCTTCGCCCTTGTGCCACAGCTTCTTGCGCGAGCGGCTCCAATAGACGGCCTCACCGCGTTCGGCGGTCAAGGCCAGCGCCTCCCGGTTCATCCAGGCAAACATCAGCACGTCACCCGTGCTGTCTTCCTGGGCAATCACCGGCACCAAGCCGTTTTCATCCCAGCGGATTTCATCTAACCAAGTCATAGGTGGGGAGTGTAGCAATCGAGGGGCCAGATGACGCTCGAAGGGATAGCAGGCATCACAATATCCTTATCTCAAACCCTCATGAAGGATTCGGTTCGTGTCTGCTCGGGATGAAGCAAGCTTGCCGCTGCTGGCGGTCACCATGGGGGATGCCTGCGGCATTGGCCCCGAGATCATCGCCAAGTGGTGGCAGGGACGCCCGGCCGCGCTGGTGATCGGTTGTCCGGCCGTGATGCGGCGCGCCGTGCTGAGCGTGGGTCGTGGGGCTGAACTGCGGGTGGTGCCTGTGGCGTCGGTGGGTGACGTGGCGGGCTTGGTGGCCGGTGACATGGCCGTGCTGACGCCGACCGGCTTGCCGGTCGATGTGATCGATGCGCCTTTGGGGCAGATTGACGAGCGCGCGGGCCGTGCGGCGGCGGCGAGCATTCGCGAGGCCGTTCGCCTGGCGCAGCAGGGGCTGGTGGCCGGCATTGTGACGGCACCGTTGCACAAAGAGGCCTTGTCGCTGGCGGGGGAGCCTTATCCGGGGCATACCGAGTTGCTGCAGGCGGAAGGTGCCCCGCCCGGGCAGCCCCCCGCTCCCGTGCGCATGATGTTGGCCAACGATCAGCTCAAAACGGTGCTGGTCACCATCCATGTGTCGCTGCGGCAGGCGATCGAACAGGTGACCTATGACGCCGTGCTGGAAACGTTGCGGATCACGCATGACAGCGCGCGCCTTTGGGGGCAGCCTGCGCCACGCATTGCCGTGGCGGGTTTGAATCCGCACGCCGGGGAGGGCGGACTGTTTGGTGATGAAGAGTTGCGCATCATCGGCCCGGCCATCGAAGCGGCGCGCGCCATGGGCATTGACGCCAGCGGCCCCTATGCGCCGGACACCGTGTTCATGCGTGCGCGGCACGCACCGCCTGAGCACCCAGGCGAGTTCGATGTCGTGGTCGCGATGTACCACGATCAGGGACTCATTCCGGTGAAGTATCTGGGGCTGGATCAGGGGGTCAATGTCACCCTGGGCTTGCCGTTTGTCCGCACCAGCCCGGATCACGGAACCGCGTTTGATCTGGCCGGTACGGGTCGAGCCGATGAATCCAGTCTGGCTGAGGCGGCACGCATGGCGCGCCTGCTGGTTTCGGGTCGTCAGGCGGCGCCAGCGGCGCGCGATTGACTGCGCAGGGCGGCCAATTGGCGGCGGGCGCGAACGGTGGCACGCTCAATCAGTTCTGACTGCTCAAAGGCCTTGAAGCGACCGGTTTCGCACATCTTGGCCAGCGTGCGGCCCGTCAGCGAAATGGTCTGCTTGTGCATCTGTCCGTGCGTGAAGATGAAGAAGGTGCGGCCATCGCTCACCCAGGTCAGGCGAACTTTTTTCCACTGGCCTTGCATCATCATGTGATAAGGCGTCCCCTTCTGGATGTGGTGCACCAGTTGCAGCCCAGCAGAGGGGGGCGGAGGGATGTCTAGGTTGATGTCGATGTCACTCAGGCTGGGGTCGGCCTCACCAGGCAAGTCCAGGTTGATGTCCAGATCACCCTCTGCGCCCAATGCGGCTTCCGGGACGAAACCGGTTTGCTGCACCTCTTCGGGGGAGAGTGCCGAGGCCACCGTCAGGGTTGGTGCTTCGCCCAGCTGATCCAGGGATGAGGGCAGCGGATCGTTGGCCGCTTCTTCTCTGGATGGGATGGAGATCTGCTCGACCTGATGAAGGCGTTGCTCCAGCAGTCGTGTGGTCAATTCGTGAGGCGGTGCTGCCTTCAGTCCGGCCGCGTGCGCCGGCAACAACTGCGCGAAGAACTGCTGCTTGGCGGACTCTGACCACTGAATCATGGCCAGACCCTCGTTCAGGTCCTTCATCAGTTGCGGCAGTCGAAGCAGAAACTCCTTGCGCAACTGTGGGCTGCCCTTGGGCTGCACGCTGAGCGCCAGATCATGACCCGCACGCTTCATGCGCTGCGCCAGAGGCGAGTCGGGGCCGCCCTGCGCGAGGGCCATGACCTGCACCTGACTCCAGATCTGCGAGAGGAAGTCGCGCACGAACTCTGGCATGTCCACGTCCAGCAGTTCGCGCTTCAGGATCTGCATGTAGCGCTGCTGAACGCGCAAATCGGCTTCCTTGCCGCTGAGCAACTCTGCGACGGCCGCATGCTCCGCTGCATCGCGCGCACTTTCGGCATCGATGAACGACTCCAGCTCTTTCAGCTTGGCCTCGTACACATCCATGCGGTCGAAATCGCCATCGACGATCTCGTTGACCAATTCGGTGATGCGGTCGAGGCAGGCCTTGCCCGGTCCCTGGTCGTAGTCATCAAATGACGCCGAAAGTGTGGCCATGCGGTTGACGAAGCGCCGAACCGGATGCTTGCGCGAGTTGAAGAATGTCATGTCGCCCAACGCGACACGCAGCACGGGCATTTGCAGCCGGGCAATCTGCCGTGCCATCTGGGGGGCGACCTTCGGGTCAGAGAGCACCTGATCGAACAGCGCTGCCACGATGTCGATCACCATCTGGTCGATGGCGGCACCGCCGCTGGCCTTGATCAGTTCATCGCGGTGAACCCTGATCAGATTGGCGGCCATCAGGGGGCCGGCAAACCCGGCAGTTCCTGCGGCATCGGCAGCCGACGCATCCGGGAAACCGATGCCGGGTGTCGAGTACCCGGCAGCAGCCAGCGTGTCCCAACCGGACGGCCCTGCCTGTTGCGTGATCTGGCGGAGCAGGTTTTGAAAGTCGGCGCTCACCGGAGGCAGAGGTGCGCCGCTTGTGCGGGGTGCCCAGCCCAATGGTGCGAGCCCGGACTGCGCACCAGAGGTGGTGTTGGGCATGCTGACGCCGAACATCTCACCCAGCGCCTGTGCGGCGCGCAGATGGGCCTCGGGCGGGGCGGAGGAGGTCGTCCGGCCAGACTGCGTTTCGCCAAAAGCGCCACTGCGAGTGGACGACGCGCCCAACTCGCCTTGCTCTGAGTTGGTGGTGCCCGCGGCCGACGTACCGCTCAGTCCGGCGAACATGGAGTTGTTGGGGGCCGCCGTACGCTGGAGCGTCATGGCCAGTGGCTGCACGCCCTGGGTCCGCATGTCGGCCGCCAGTTGCTTGTAGCAGGCGTCGAGTTCCGGGCCGAGTGTGCGTGCCAACTGTCCTGCCAGGACCTGGAGCGATTCTTCGTCGCAGCCGGCTTCGGCCATGGCATCCAGCAGTGCGCGCGTGATCTTCTGTGGCCGCAGGGGGTTGCGATCGGGGCTGGCATCGCCGACCAACGAGGCGATGAAGCTGCCGACGGCCTCGAAAGCACTGTCGCAGTCGGCCAGAACGGTGCGGGCCATGCGATCGGCCATCACGCCCCGTTCCACCTCGTCGTTGTCGACCAGCGAGAGCGAAGCCCAGTCTGTTGCATCGGGGCCGTTGCTCAAAGTGCCTTGCTGGCTGTTGCGCCCCCCTCGGGTCACCTGGCTTTCGATGGCGCGATCAAACGATGATTTGATCGCGCTGCCCTTCAGGCGCAAGACGCGATCAGCCTCGTTCAGGACCTGCCGTTGGGCGTTATTGGTGGCGGACAAGGCCAAGGGACCCAACTGCGTGGCCAGCTTGTCCAGGGTGGACGACACCGTCACCTTGATGCGGCCCACGGCGGCCTGCAAAACGGTTTCGAGACGATGGTCTGTCACGCAAACATCCAATCACTGCAAAGTTGATGAGGTGAGAAGCACGGAGCGCTCCACGCGGAGCCCCGTTATCGTAGGTTATCGACCGTCGGCGCTGCGGCTTTCGTGCTTTTGCAAACTGTCACCAATTTTGAATGATGAAAGCTGCGCAAGTCCGCCGACCAAGCGCCCGACTTTGTAAAGGTTAACCATTTCAGGTCATCCCTTCACTTTTGAGTGCATCAAATTCGTGTGCATTGGTGAAAAAACGCATGAGGATGGCAGCGGTGGGGTGACGACGAGGTAGCCTCTCGGGATGCGTCTCGTCTGGTGCCGGCTGTTGCGAAAAAGTTGCAGGCTGTTTTGTGCGATGTTTGAGCAACCTTGATGAGACTGGGTAATTAACCCTGTTGGCGTCCGTTAGAATACGAGGTTGACCCCAAACCTCTGTCATCGTCCCATCAGTCCCTGAGGATACCCATGAGCAACAAGCCAGTGGATCAAAGCCGTCGGACCTGGGTGACCATGGCCTGCGCCGCCGGTGGCGTGGGCGGCGTGGCCACCGCCATCCCCTTCGTTTCGACATTCCAACCTTCCGAGCGTGCTCGTGCTGCCGGTGCCGCCGTTGAGGCTGATATCAGCGCCCTGAAACCGGGCGAAATGATGACAGTCGAATGGCGCGGCAAGCCCGTGTGGATCATGCGCCGCACGCCCGAGCAGTTGGCTGCTCTGGCCAAGATCGAAGGTCAGCTGACGGACCCCAAGTCCGAGCTGAAGCCTGAAGAGTGCCCCGAGTACGCCCGCAACGCGCACCGCTCGATCAAGCCAGAGTACCTGGTGACGGTCGGCATCTGTACGCACCTGGGTTGCTCGCCTTCGTCGAAGTTCCAGACCGGTCCTCAGCCTTCGCTGCCGGACGACTGGCAAGGTGGCTTCCTGTGCCCCTGCCACGGTTCGACCTTTGACCTGGCTGGCCGCGTGTTCAAGAACAAGCCCGCGCCCACCAACCTTGAAGTTCCTCCCCACATGTACCTGTCTGACACCAAGCTGCTGATTGGTGAAGACAAGAAGGCCTGATCGGAGATAAACAATGGCTGAATTCAAGCAAGCGCCTGCGGGCGCCTCGGCAGGCGAGAAGTTCATGACCTGGATCGACAATCGATTCCCGGCCACGAAGATGTACAAGGAGCACATGTCCGAGTACTACGCGCCGAAGAACTTCAACTTCTGGTACTTCTTTGGCTCGTTGGCCATGTTGGTGCTGGTGATCCAGATCGTGACCGGTATTTTCCTGGTCATGAACTACAAGCCCGACGCGGCTGTGGCTTTCGCCTCGGTCGAGTACATCATGCGTGATGTGCCTTGGGGCTGGTTGATCCGTTACATGCACTCGACGGGCGCTTCCGCGTTCTTCATCGTGGTGTACCTCCACATGTACCGTGGTCTGATCTACGGTTCGTACCGTACGCCACGTGAACTGGTGTGGATCTTCGGTTGCCTGATCTTCCTGTGCCTGATGGCCGAAGCCTTCATGGGCTACCTGCTGCCTTGGGGCCAGATGTCCTATTGGGGCGCTCAGGTGATCATCAACTTGTTCGCAGCGATTCCGTTTGTGGGTCCTGATCTCGCGATCCTGATCCGCGGCGACTTCGTTGTGGGCGATGCCACCCTGAACCGTTTCTTCTCGCTGCACGTGATCGCCGTGCCCCTGGTCCTGCTGGGCTTGGTCGTGGCGCACATCATCGCGCTGCACGAAGTGGGTTCCAACAACCCTGATGGCGTCGAGATCAAGGAAAAGAAGGACGAGAACGGCATCCCTCTGGATGGCATTCCCTTCCATCCTTACTACTCGGTGCACGACATCGTGGGTGTGGTGGGCTTCCTGATCGTCTTCACGGCTGTGATCTTCTTCATGCCTGAATTCGGCGGCTACTTCCTGGAGTACAACAACTTCATCCCAGCCGACCCGTACAAGACGCCGCCTCACATTGCGCCGGTCTGGTACTTCACCCCGTTCTATTCCATGCTGCGTGCCACGACTGACCTGATGGTCACCGTGCTGGCTGGCATCATTGGTCTGGGCGCTGTGCTGAACCTGATCAAGGGCAAGGGCGATGGCAAGACCAAGGTCGCCGGTCTGGTGGTCGCGGCTGTGGTCATCGGTCTGCTGAAGACTTTTGAAGCCAAGTTCTGGGGCGTGGCCGTGATGGGTGGCGCCGTGGTGATCCTGGCGGGCCTGCCCTGGTTCGACAAGAGCCCTGTGAAGTCCATCCGTTACCGTCCGAACTGGCACAAGCTGGTGTACGCGGTGTTCGTGATCAACTTCTGCATCCTGGGCTATCTGGGTGTGCAGCCTCCTTCTCCCGTTGGCGAGAAGGTCAGCCAAGTTGGTACGCTGCTGTACTTCGGGTTCTTCGTGCTGATGCCCTGGTGGAGCCAGCTGGGTACTTTCAAGAAAGTGCCTGAGCGCGTGAACTTCAAGCCCCACTGATCGTTGCAGGAAAAACAGACATGAAAAAGATTCTTGCTTCCCTGCTGGCCGCCTTCACCCTGGTGACGGGCGCCCAAGCCTCCGGTGGTGACCTGGTTCTGGACAAGTTCCCCAAGGAGCGTGTGTCTGACCTGGCTGCCTTGCAAAACGGTGCCAAGCTGTTCGTCAACTACTGCTTGAACTGTCACGCTGCCGCTTTCATGCGTTTCAATCGCCTGAAGGACATCGGCCTGACCGAGCAACAGATCAAGGACAACCTGCTGTTCCCGACCGACAAGGTGGGTGACGTCATGAAGGTTGCGATTGACACGAAGGACGCCAAGGACTGGTTTGGTGCGGTGCCTCCTGACCTGACTTTGGTGGCGCGTTCGCGTGCCAGCCACGCCGGTACCGGTGCAGACTATCTGTACACCTACCTGCGCGGTTTCTACCGTGACGACACCCGTCCGACCGGTTGGAACAACATCGTGTTCCCCAACGTGGGCATGCCTCACGCTCTGTGGGAACTGCAAGGTCAGCGTGCCGCCAAGTTCGAAGAGGTCACCGACTCGCACGGCGTGAAGACCCATCACCTCGAAGGCTTCGAGCAACTGACCCCCGGCAAGATGTCGGCTCAGGAGTACGACAGCGCCGTGGCTGATCTGGTGGCCTACCTGCAGTGGATGGGTGAGCCCGTTCAAACGCAGCGTACCAAGCTGGGCGTTGGCGTTCTGGCTTTCCTGGCGATCTTCTTTGTGATCGCCTGGCGCATGAACGCTGCGTTCTGGAAAGACGTGAAGT